>JBGQIE010000204.1:0-4742 GCA_041498315.1 Candidatus Eiseniibacteriota bacterium | reverse complement strand
ATTGCCGCTGCCGAACGAGCCCCACTGGGTGAGGTACGTCTGCGCCCCGACTCCCGCGGGCAGGATGGATGCAATGCCGAGCAGCGCGAGCGTGATCCCAACGCGCCGGACCGAGGACGTCATGGGGTGATCCTCCGAGGGACGGCCAGCTCGGACAGCTTCCATCGGGCACCATCCGCTTCGGCCCTCAGCGAGGCGGAGCGCGTCCGGATCAATGGTACTGCAGAGCCGCAGCGGTGTCTGTGACGCCGGAGAGCGTTTCGCGGCCGCGGCTTCGAGTTCTCCACGTGCAACCCCTGCCCTTACTTGCCTTGCGCCGGCAGTTGACCGTCTCTAAAGCCCCGCCTAGGATGCTTCCTTCCATGCTCCCTTCCTGTCGTGGCGCGGCCTGCCCCGGCGCCCGGCCCGCCATGCCCGGGCGCCCGGGCGTCCGCGCGCCCCTGTCGGGAGCTCGGCCGTGATGGGCACGCTCGCCGTCCGGTCCCGGATCGAGGCGCGCCCGGAGCCCGGGTTCGAGCGCCTCTACGATCCGCTCGTCGACGACCTGGTCCACGACGGGCCGCTCGCCCGCGAGCGCTTCGCGGCGCGCTGGAGCGACGAGCGGTCGCTGCGGAAGCTCGCCGAGGCCAAGCGCCGCCCGCTTCCGGCGGCACTCGCTGCCGAGCTGACCGAATATCACCGCCGCCTCGGCGCCTCGCCGGCCTCGCTCGCATCGCTCGATCGCCTGGTTCGCGGCGAGGCGGTGTGCACGGTCTCGGGCCAGCAGCCGGCGCCGCTCGGCGGCCCGCTCTACTCGCTCCACAAGATCGCCACCTCGGTGGGGATGAGTGCTGCGGTCGCGGCGCGCACCCGGGTGCCGTGCGTGCCGCTGTTCTGGATGCACGGCGAAGACTCGGACTTCGCGGAGATCCGGACCGCCACGCTCGCGGACGTGGGGCTCGCCCTGCACGAGTTGGCGCTCGAGGCGAGCGCCCACCACGACGGCCAGATGGTGGGGACCATCGGCGTCGCCCCGCTCGCCGCGCTCGGGCGCGAGGCGCTCGAGCGCTGGTCCGGGCTGCCGGGGGCCCCCGGCTGTCGCGCCCTGCTCGAGCGCTCGCTGGCCGCGGCGCGCGATCTGGGCGAAGCGACCAGCGCGCTGGTGCTCGCGCTCTACGCCCAGCAGGGGGTCGTGGTCCTCGACCCGCGGCTCGCATCGTTCCGGGCCGCGGCGCGCCCGCTGCTCGAGCGCTACTTCGAGCGCGCTCCGGCGCTGAGCGCCGCGGCGCGGCGGGCGGGCGAGCGGCTCGAGGTCGCCATCGGCCGCCGGCCGATCGCCGACGCCGCGCTCGAATCGTTCGTGTTCGCGATCCAGGACGGCGCGCGCCGCAAGGTGACTCCGGCCGAGGCGCGCGCGCTGGGCGCGGACACACCGCTCTCGCCCAGCGTCGTCCTGCGCCCGGTGGTCCAGGACGGAGTGCTCCCGACGGTGGCGATGGCCTGCGGCCCCGGCGAGGTCGCCTACCTCGCCCAGCTCCGCGAGGTGTACGAAGGGCTCGAGGTGCGGCCCGCGTGCGCCGTCCCGCGGCTCACGGCGACCTGGCTGCCGGCCGCCGCGGCGGAGCTCATCGAGGCCTCGGGCGCCTCCCCGTGGGAGGTGGTCGTGGGGGCGGACGCGGTGCTGCGCAAGCACGCCGCTCATGCGATGCCGCCCGGAGTGCTCGCGGCGCTCGAGCGCGCGCGCGCCGCGGCGGGCGAGGGGCTCGTCCGCTTCGCCGAGACCGCGCGCCAGGTGGACGCCAGCCTGCCCCAGATGGTCGAGTCGGCGCGCGGCAAGGTGGACTACCAGTTCGCGCGCCTCGAGGAGGGCCTGGTCGCCAAGGCCCGCCACCGCCTCGAGCGCCAGCACCCGGAGTGGCTGCGCCTGCGCTACTTCCTGATGCCGGGCGATAAGCTCCAGGAGCGCCGCCTCGCCTCGCTCGAGGTCGTGGCGCGGCGCGGGACGTCGGTGGTGGGGGACCTGTGCGAGCTGGCTTCCGAGCACGCGCGCCGGCTGGCCGGCGGCACGCTCGAGCACCTGGTGATCGACCTGTGAGCGGGCTCGACGCCCTGTTCGTGGGCGCGCATCCCGACGACGTCGAGCTCACTTCGGGCGGGCTCGCGGCGCTGCTCGCGAGCCACGGCCATCGGATCGGCATCCTCGATCTCACCCGCGGCGAGGCTGGAAGCCGCGGCACGGTCGAGGAGCGCGCGCGCGAGGCCGAGGAGGCGGCGCGCGCCCTGGGGGTGGCCGCGCGCGAGTGCCTGCGGCTTCCCGACCTCGGCATCGATCGCTCGAGCCGCGAGCAGCAGGTCGCGATGGTCGCCCTGCTGAGGCGGTTCAGGCCCGGGCTGGTCGTGGCCCCCGACCGCGACGACGAGCATCCCGACCACGTCGAGGGCTCGCACCTGGTCGAGCGTGCCTGCTACCTGGCGGGGCTCGCGCGCTTCGAGGCGCCCGGCGAGCGGCACCGGCCCGGGCGCCTGTTGTTCGCGCTCTACCGCACCGGGGCGCGGCCCCACCTGGTCGTGGACGTAAGCCGCGCCTGGGAGCGCCGCACGGCGGCTCTGCGCGCGCACCGCAGCCAGCTCGATCCCGCGGCCGGACCATCGACCTACCTGACCGAACCCGACTTCATCGCCGGGGTCGAGGCGCGCGCGCGGCACTGGGGTGCCCTCATCGGCGCCTCGCACGGCGAGGCCTATCGCGCGCGCGGCCCGGTCGCGATCGCCGACGGACGCGCGCTGCTCCCGGGCGCCCACGCGCTCGCCGGGGGAACGCGATGACCCGCAAGCGCGCCCAGCCGCGGGCAGCCGCCGAGCGCCCGCGCGCGGCGAAATCCCGGCGCAAGCCCAAGATCGGCATCACCTGCTATTCGCACTTCGGCGGGAGCGGGGTGGTGGCGACCGAGCTGGGGCTGGCGCTCGCCCACCGCGGCTACGAGGTCCACTTCATCGCCCACCGGCTGCCGTTCCGGCTCCGCACCTTCGAGTCGGGCGTGTTCTTCCACGAGGTCTCCATGGCCTCCTACCCGGTGTTCGAGCAGGCGCCTTCGAATCTGGCGCTCGCGACCAAGATGGTCGAGGTGGTCGAGAACTACTCGCTCGACGTGATCCACGTGCACTACGCGATGCCGTTCGCGGCCAGCGCCTACCTCGCCCGGCAGCTCCTGCTGCCGCGCCACCTCGGCGTGGTCACCACGCTCCACGGCACCGACATCACCGTGGTGGGGATGGAGCCCGCGTTCTTCCGCATCACCCAGTTCAGCATCCAGTCGAGCGACCGCATCACGGCGGTGAGCCGCTTCTTGCGCGACCGCGCCGAGGAGAGCTTCGGCATCACGCGCCCGATCGAGGTGATCTACAACTTCGTGGACCCGCAGGTGTTCGCCCCGCGCCGGCGCAGCGGGATGCGGCTCGCCCCGCCGCAGAGCAAGGTGCTCATGCACGCCTCCAACTTCCGCCCGGTCAAGAACATCCCGACCGTCATTCACGTATTCGCCGAAGTCCGCAAAAAGCTCGCGGCCAAGCTGGTCATGGTGGGCGACGGCCCGGAGAAGCCGGCCGCGGAACAGCTCTCGCGCGAGCTGGGGCTCGAGCGCGACGTGCTGTTCCTGGGCAATCAGGATTGCATGGAGGAGCTGCTGCCGATGGCCGATGTCTTTTTGTTGCCAAGCTCCTCCGAGAGCTTCGGGCTCGTGGCCCTCGAGGCGATGAGCGCCGAAGTGCCGGTGGTGGCGTCGAATGCGGGCGGGCTGCCCGAAGTGGTGGAACACGGCGTGACGGGATACCTGCACGATCCCGGGCACGTCGCGGGCCTGGTCGCTTCGGCGCTCAAGCTGCTCACCAACGAGCCGCTACGCCGCGTCATGGGGCGCCGCGGCCGCATGCGGGCGCGCGAGCGCTTCAGCACGGACGAAATGGTGCACCGCTACGTCAAGGTGTACGAGTCCCTGAGGTAGGGCCGATGCTCGGCAAGACCCGGCGCCTGGCCCTGATGGCGGAGGGCTGCTTCACTCCGCTCGACGCGAAGACCGCGGTCGGCGTGCTGCGCTACCGTGCCTCCGAGGTGGCGGCGGTGCTCGACTCGACCCGCGCCGGCCGGAGTGCCGCGGCGTGCGTCGGCGTGGGTGGGGCGCTCCCGGTGGTGGCGGACGTCGCGGCGGCGGCGGCGCTGGGGGCCGACAGCCTGCTCATCGGCGTGGCGCCGCAGGGCGGCGAGCTGCCCCCGGCCTGGCGCGTCACGGTGCGCGCGGCGCTCGAGCGCGGCTGGGACGTGATCTCGGGGCTCCACGTCTTCCTGGGCGACGATCGGGAGCTGGCGGCGCTGGCCGCGGCGCATCAGGCGCGCATCGTGGACGTGCGCCGCCCGCCCGCGGCGCGGCGCATCGCCGCCGGCCGCGCCGCGCGCCTCGAGGCGACCATCGTCCTCACGGTGGGCTCGGACTGCAACGTCGGGAAGATGACCGCGGCGCTCGAGATCGTGCGCGCCCTCGAGGCGGACGGCGAGCGCATCGCCTTCGTCGCCACCGGCCAGACCGGGGTGTGCATCGCCGACCGGGGCGTGGTCGTGGACGCGGTGGTGGCGGATTTCGTCGCGGGCGAGGTCGAAGCATTGGTGCTCGCCGCGGCGAATGAAGCGGGCATCGTGATGGTCGAAGGTCAGGGGGCGCTCCACCATCCCGCCTACTCCGGCGTGACGCTGGCCCTCCTCCACGGCGCCT
>JBGQIE010000203.1:0-4799 GCA_041498315.1 Candidatus Eiseniibacteriota bacterium | reverse complement strand
GATGAAGTTCGGAATCGCGATCGCCGCAAGGATACCGATGATCACAACCACGATCATCAGCTCGATAAGCGTGAAGCCCTTCTGGTTCCTGAACATGCTGGCGTCCTCCTGTTGAACTGGACTGTGCCGCCCCTCAGGACGGGCACTCGCTTGGGTTCATCGCAACCCGGATGCCACGGGGCCTCCAGGTGCGGGTCACGGGTACAAGTTGCTGCCGCGCCTTGATCTAGCGCCCCGGCCCAGCTCCAGGCAGGGAGGGATGCGGTGCATGCTTTCGGGCAAACTCCATGGCGGAAATTCGACCCCGCCGCGTTCTGCACGGCCGGTTGCCCGACCGTGCGTTTCGCACGATTTACGCCGCGTCCGCCTGCGGCTCGTCGTCGCGGTGAGCCTCCGGTCCTCCCAGCTCCTGCCCGTCATCGCCGCGCTCCGGGGACTTTTCGACCCCGTAGGCCAGCAGCTTGCGGTAGAGCGTCGAGGCGTTGATCCCCAGGATTTCGCTGGTCCGCTTCTTCTGCCAGCGGGTGTAGTTGAGCACCTTGAGGATGTATTCCTTCTCGAGCTCCTCGAGGCTCAGCGTGGGTGAATCGATGACCAGGCTGCCGCGGTGGGACTGGCCGAAGCGGATCTTGTCCGGCAGGTCCTCGGGCTCGATGACCCCGCCCTCGTCCAGGATGAGCGCCCGCTCCATGACGTTCTCGAGCTCGCGCACGTTGCCGGGCCAGTCGTACTTCATGAGCAGCTCCATGGCCTCCTTGCTCACCGTCTTGGCCGGGTTGTTCTGGGCGAAGCGCTTGAGGAAATGGTCCACGAGCAACGGGATGTCGTCGCGGCGCTGGCGCAGCGACGGCAGCCGGATCGGGATGACGTTGAGGCGGTAGAACAGGTCGGCCCGGAAGCGGCCCTCGGCGACCCCGCGCTCCAGATCGGAATTCGTCGCCGCGACCAGCCGGCAGTCGATCTTGATCGCCTGGGTCCCTCCGACCGGGATGATTTCCCGCTCCTGGAGCGCCCGCAGCAGCTTGACCTGGGTCGCGAGCGGCGTCTCCCCCACTTCGTCGAGAAAGAAGGTGCCGCCCTCGGCGACCTGGAACAGGCCCGGGGAGTCGCGCACCGCGCCCGTGAACGAGCCCTTGACGTGCCCGAACAGGTTGCTTTCGAGCAGGTCGCGCGGGATCGCGCCGCAGTTGATGCTGACGAACGGGCCCTGGGCATGGCGGCTGCGGTAATGGACCTCGCGCGCGATGAGCTCCTTGCCGGTGCCGCTCTCGCCCTGGATCATGATCGTGGCCTCGCTGTCGGCCACCTTCTCGACCATCTTGAACACCCGCACCATCTCGTCGGACGACCCGACGATGACCTTCTCGTCGTGGCCGCGCTTGAGCTCGCGCTTGAGGAAGACGTTCTCGGTCCGCACCTTCCGCAGCTCGAGCGCGTTGCGCACCACGAGCTTGATCTCGTCGTTCTTGGCGTTCTTGATGAGGTACTGGAACGCCCCCAGGTTGACCGCGTCGATCGCGGACTGCTGGGAGGCGTAGGCGGTCATGATGACGACCGGCAGCACGGGATCGTGCTTCCGGATCCCCTGCAGGAGCTGGATCCCGTCCATGCCCGGCATCTTGATGTCGGTGATGACGACATCGAAGTTGTCGGCCTTGACGCGCTCGAGGGCCTCCCGGCCGCTGTTGACGGTCGTGACCTGGTACCCCTCCTTCCGCAGCACGATCCCCAGGAACTGGGTCATGCTCTGTTCGTCATCCACGACCAGGATCTTTTCGGCGGACATCGGGTTCACCTCGTTTCGTCGCTCGGGGAATTCCATCAGGCCGCCTGCGCCACAGAAGCCTGGGCGCGGGACAGGACCACTCGTGCGATGGTGCCGCGGCCGCGGGGACACTCGAACGACAGCGCGCCGCCATGACGCTCGACGATGCGCTGTGCCAGTGCGATCCCCAGGCCGGTTCCATTCTGTTTCGTCGTGAAAAACGGCTCGCCCACGTGCCGCAGGTCTTCAGGCGCGATGCCCGGGCCGCTGTCTTCGAACTCGACCACGACCTGACGGACGCCGTCGGCCCGCCAGCGCACCGCCAGGGTGCCCCCCTGCGGCATGGCCTCGAAGGCGTTGTTGGACAGGTTGAGCCACACCTGGCGGAGCTGCTCGCGATCGCCGCCCACCAGCGCATGGTCCGGGCCGGGATCGCAGCGCACGATGACGCCGGCCGGCCGCCCGGAGTCGCGGCCCAGCTCGTCGCACAGCTCGGCGAGGTGCGTGGCGAGGTCGAGCGGCTCGAGCGCGAGATCGCGCTCGCGCGAGTAGTTGAGCAGGTCGGTGATGAACCGGTTGAGCCGGCTCGATTCCACCGCGATGAGATCCATGAGCACGGCGCTCTCGCCCTCGGGCTTGAGCTCGCGCTGCAGGTACTCGACCGAGCCGCTGATCGGCTTGAGGCCGTTGCGCAGCTCGTGCGCGATCCCGGCCGCCAGCGCGCCGACCTCGGCCAGGGTCTGGTTGCGGCGCGCCCGGCGCTCCATCTCGCGGACCTCGGTGAGGTCCTGGAACACCGCGACCACGCCGGTGACGTCGCCCTTGTGAACCAGCGGGTTGGTCGAGATCCCGAGCGGCAGCTCGGCGCCGTTCGCCGCCGTGACGTGGAGCTCGAGCCGCACGCGCGCGGCGCGCTCCTCGAGGGTGCGCGCCATCGCCGCGCGCAGGGCCTCGAGGCGCGGCGGCAGGGCCTCGGCGAGCGGCCGACCGCAGATCGCGGCGGCGCTCAGCCCCAGCACCTGCTCGGCGGCCGGATTCATGAACGCGATCCGGCCTTCGCCGTCCACGGTGAGCACGCCGGTGGTGAGGTGGCGCAGAATCAAGTCGTTGTCCACGCGCACCCGGGCGAGCTCCTGCTCGGTGCGGGCGAGCTCGACGCGCGCGTTCTGAACCCGCCGCCCGAGCACTCCCGACAGCACGCCCATGAGCACCAGGAAGGCGATGAACATCCCCGGGGCCGGCAGCGTGGCGCGCAGCGTGCTGGCCGGCGACGGATGGAGCATCGCCGCGAACCACGGGAGCGTCAGGAGCACCGCGCACGCCCCGGCGGCCGCGAATACGCCGCCCGCCAGGCGCCCCACCAGCCCTCCGGTGAGCACGACCAGGGCGAGGAACAGGACGAACTGGCTCTCGCGCCCGCCGGTGCGGGCCGACAGCCAGGTCACGAGCGTGAGATCGGAGGTGATCTGAAGATAGGTCTGGATCCCGAGCCCGCGCCGCAGCCGCACCCCGAGCCAGAACAGCACCGACAGCACGCCGACCGCAAGCAGCGTCCAGCCCAGCACCCACCAGGCGGCCTCTCCGGCTTCAGGCCGGAACAGGACCCCGAGGGGCAGCGCCAGGGAGGCGACGACGAGGCGCGCGCGCGTCAGAGTGCGAAGCCCCTGCCAGCGGTCTCCCGCCGCCCCCGCCCCGGCGAAGGGGCGCCCGGGGCCCTCGGGCCCCGGACGGGCGCCGTCGAGCGTGAGCTCCATCATCAGTTGCTGCCGCCCGAGACGACGCTGATGAGCTTGAACATCGGCAGGTACATCGCGACCACCATGCCGCCGACGATGCCGCCCATGACGACGATCATGACCGGCTCGATGATCGAGGTCAGGGTGTCGACTGCCGTGTCGACCTCGGCCTCGTAGAAGACCGCGATTTTCGTGAGCATCTCGTCGAGCGCGCCGGTCTGCTCGCCCACCGAGATCATCTGGACCACCATGGGCGGGAACACTCCCGAGGTCTTGAGCGGCGCCGCGACCGTCTCGCCCTCGCGGATCGAGGCGCGCGCGGTCATGATCGCGTCCGCGATCACCCGGTTGCCCGCGGTGCGGGCGGTGATCTCGAGGCCGCCCAGAATCGGCACGCCCGAGGCGATCAGGGTGCCGAGCGTGCGCGTGAAGCGCGCGACCGCGCCCTTGAGGAGCACGTCGCCCAGCACCGGGAACTTGAGCAGCAGCCCGTCGATGGTGCGCGTGCCGTTCTCGGTCGCGTAGTAGCGGTTGAAGAGCACGGCGATCGCCACTCCCGCGAGCACCAGCACCCACCAGAAGCCCTGGAGGAAATGCGACATCATGAGCACGATCTTGGTCGGCAGCGGCAGCTCGCCGCCGAAGTCCGTGAACATCTTCGCGAAGGTCGGAATGATGAAGATGAGCATGAAGGCGGTCGCGCCCAGGGCCACGGTGAGCACGACGATCGGGTAGACCATGGCGCTCTGGATCTTGCGCTTGAGCGCGTCGGCCTTCTCGATGTAGTTCGCGAGCCGCATCAGGATCTCGTCGAGCACGCCGCCCGCCTCGCCCGCCGCCACCATGTTGCGGAACAGGTCGTCGAACACCCGCTTGTGCTTGCCGAGCGAATCCGACAGCGTCGAGCCCGACTCGACCTCGCGCGTCACGTCACCGATGACATGCCCGAACGACGGCTTGCTGGCCTGCTTGGCGAGGATGTCGAGGCACTGGACCAGCGGCAGGCCGGCCGAGATCATGGTCGCGAACTGGCGCGTGAAGATCGCCAGGTCCTTGGTGCTGATCCCGGTTCCGCCGATGTTGGGCAGCTTGAACCCGGCCGACTTCGGGCGCACCGAGGTCACCAGGATCCGCTTCTTGCGCAGCTGCTCGACCGCCTCCTCCTGCCGGGCGACTTCGATCTCGCCCGACTGGGTCTCTCCGGCGAGCGTGCGACCTTTCCACATGAAGACGGGCATCGGCTCCTCCTAGGCGGCCTTGCGCACGACCTGGCCGAGCATGTTCTCCAGCTCGGCGCG
>JBGQIE010000202.1:0-4870 GCA_041498315.1 Candidatus Eiseniibacteriota bacterium | reverse complement strand
TGGGGAGATTGTATCCATGCGACGCGCCACCCTGGAGGATCACCCGTGGCGGGTTTGGGAGAGCGACGGCAATGTGCCCGTCGAAGGGCAGGAGGAGGCCACCCCGCCTCAGCTGGAGGGGGGTGACGTCACTCCAGGCGGGGACATCGCCGAGAGAGAGTTCCCACGTATCGTAGCTCGACGAGTACCCGGGGTGGGGTCCGCTCGAAGTATAGTCGCCGGCGAATCCGGAAAAGATCAGCATCCCATGATGCACCGGGTCATACGCCGCCGCATGATTGTAGCGGCCCTTCGGCAGAGGCCCGGCGGGCCTTAGCTCGATCCATTTCGGCGGTCCGTCGAGGGGAAGCGACCAGGTATCGTTACGAAAGGTTCCGTCCCAGCCACCGAAGACGATCATTCGCCGATGGAGGGGATCGTAGATGGCGGAATGATCGCTTCGCGGGGTGGGTCCCGCGCCGGCTGGCAGGAGCGGACGCCAAGCGGGGACGCCCCGGAGGTTGAGTTCCCAGAGATCGCCAATCTCCGCACCATTCCAGCCGCCGAAGACGAGCATGCGCCCACCATCCGGATCCATGATCGCGGAGTGAAACGCCCGCGGCGGGGGTGGCTCACCCGCCGGTGTGAGTCTCGTCCAGGTCGGCGGACCCACAACGCTCATCGACCAGACGTCATTGCGCGGAGCTCCGCCTCTGACGAGTCCGCCGAAGACGATCATTCGCCCACCTTCGGCATCGAACACTGCGGACGAACCCCGGCGGCGGGGAGGCGGGGTCTCGGACCAGATCCCATCGCCGAGTGTCGGCTGATAGGAGGCAAGGCTCGAAGCAGCGCCATGGCTCGGTCCGTTCGGACCCAGCCTTGTCATCGGAGGCTGCTCGAGGCGGCCGAAGGCCGAGGACGTGCCGCTAGCCTGCCCGGGGATGGCAGGCTCCTCGACCGCCGCGTCTGGAATGTCCTTGGCGAACGGGGGCGACGTGGCTGCGCCCGACGCGCTGGACCATACGAATATCAGCGCAAGCAGCGCCGGACCCACGTCATGAAATCGATACTTCACGACCATTACTCCGCCACTCGTCGTGCCCGATCTCCAATCGCTAGGAACGACTTGGACACCGGGCAGCCCGATGGCCCGACACCGGAGATTATAGCCCAGGTGCGCCGTCCGGCGGAGGACATCCGCCGGTCGGGCCGGAGCGCTCGCGGGCGCGTCTCAGCCCGCGAGCCCCATGCGGCGCAGCAGCGCCTCGAAGCGCGGGTCGGGGCGCAGCGCGTCGAGCCGGGGGTGGACCTTGGCCCACACCAGCGCGCGGTCGCGCTCGCGGTAGGCGCGCTCGAGCCACGCGAAGGCTTCCTCGATCTCGCCCAGCGCGGCGTGGATGACGGCGATCCCGTGGAGCGACACCAGTCCGGTGTCCGCCCGCGCCTCGAGGTTGGCGAGGATGGTTCGCGCCTCCGCCGCGCGGCCGGCGACGGCGTAGGCGTGGGCGAGTCCGGTCGAGGTCTTGGATTCGCCGCCCGCGAGCTGGAGCGCGGTCTGGAACTCGTGGATCGCCTCCTCGACGCGGCCGACCTGGACCAGCGCGCGGCCCAGGTCGTTGTGGGCCGGCACGAAGCGCGGCTCCATGTCGACCGTGGCGCGGAGCTGGGCGATGGCCTCGTCGTAGCGGCGCGCGAAGAACAGCGCGTCGCCCACCGTGGTGCCGAGGATGAAGGCGAGCGGATCGAGCGAGTGGGCGCGGCGGGCGGACACCAGCGCCTCCTCGAAGCGCGCCTGGCTCACCAGCAGCTCGGCGTACCACTGGTGCGCGGTCGCGTAGCCGGGATTGAGCGCGATCGCCTGCCGGTAGGACTGCTCGGCACCGGCCCAGTCCCATTCGCTGAAGGCGCGCAGGAAGCCCAGCGAGGTGTGGGCCTCGGCGATCTGATCGTCGATCTCGAGGGCGCGGTCGATGGCCGCGCGCGCGATCGCGAATCCCTCGCTGGGGCGCATGGCGCTCAGGTCCGCCAGGATGTTGTAGGAATCGGCGAGCCCCGCGTAGGCCTCGGCGTAGGTCGGGTCGGCCTCGATCGCCTGCTGGAAGAACTCGATGCCCTTGCGCAGCTCGGCGGGGTTGCGCTTGTTCCAGTAGTAGCGCCCGCGCAGGTAGGCCTCGTAAGCGCGCGGATCGACCGTGCGCCCGGTCGCGAGCCGGCGCTGCTCGCGCGGCGTGATCTCGACGCGGATCTCGTCGGCGATCGCGCGCGCCACCGCCCCCTGGAGGCCCAGCACGTCGCCGACGTCACGCTCGTAGCTCTTCGACCACAGGTGGCGGTCGGTCGCGGCCTCGATCAGGTTGGCGGTGACGCGCACACGATCGCCCGAGCGCAGCACGCCGCCCTCGATGATCGCGTCCACGTTGAGCGCCCGCGCGATCTCGGGGAGCGGCTGCTTCGCGCCCTTGTACTGCATCGCCGAGGTGCGAGAGATGACGCGCAGCGCCCGGATCTGGGCCAGGCCGGCGATGAGCGCCTCGGTCATGCCGTCGGTGAAGAACTCCTGGGCCGGGTCCCCCGACAGGTTGGCGAGCGGCAGCACCGCGACCGATTCGATGCGGCTCGCGGGCGAGGCCTCGGCCGCCGCCGCGCCGGCGGCGGTGATCGAGCGCAGCTCGTCGGCGAGCTGCTTCGCGGTCGCATGCCGCCGCTCGGGCTGCTTCTCGAGCAACTGGAGGATCGCGGCCTCGAGCCGCGGCGAGAGCCCGGGACGCGCGCGGCGCGGCGGAGCGGGCCGGGCGTTCACGATCGCGTACATCATGGCGGCCGGGGGCTGGTCGGCGTGCGGATGCCGCCCGGTCGCGAGCTCGTAGAGCACCAGCCCGAGCGCGAACAGATCGGTGCGCCCGTCCACGGCGGTGCCGAGGAACTGCTCGGGCGCCATATAGGCGAGCGTGCCGGCGAGCGCCCCCGTGCCACTGGAGCCCGGGGCCGCCGCGGTCGCGGCCGGAGCGCCACTGGGCGCGAGCAGCTTCGCGAGCCCGAAATCGAGCACCTTCACGCGTCCGCGCGGCGTCACCACGATGTTCCCGGGCTTGAGATCGCGATGGACGACGCCCTGCTCGTGGGCGGCCTCGAGTGCCTCGGCGATCTGGATGCCCAGGTCGAGCACCTCGGGCTCCGGCAGCGGACCGGCCCGGATCTTCTCGGCCAGCGTGGTGCCCGGCACGTACTCCATGACCAGGAAGTCGGTGCCGTCCTCGGAGTCGAAATCGAAGATGGTCGCGATCGCGGGGTGGTTGAGGCGCGAGAGGGCGAGCGCCTCGTTGCGGAACCTCGCCCGCGCCGCGGCGTCGGCCAGTGCCCCCTCGGGCAGTACCTTGAGCGCGACCTCGCGCTCGAGCCGCTCGTCGCGCGCACAATAGATCACGCCCATCCCGCCGGCGGCGACGCGGTTGAGAATGCGGTAGTGGGAGAGGGTCTGTCCGAGCATGGAGGAAGCCTAGCGGGGGGTCCGCGGCCCGTAGTGCCGCGTCAGGTAGGACTGCAGGGTTTGATGCTCGACCGGCTCGAGCGGCGCGCTCCATTTCTCCATCTGGGCGATCGTCTTCTCCCAGCCCGTGGAGTCTTTGGCCTGCTGGGTGATGAGCATCGCCGAGTGGCACATCAGGCAGTGGCGGGCGGCCAGCTCCTCGCCCGCGCCGGCGGTGAGCCGGGCGGGAGCAGCGGCCACGCGCTGCGAGGCGCCGCGGTCGCCCGAGGTGCGCGTCATGAGCACCAGGGCCAGGGCCGCGAGCCCGAGCATGAGCGCGGCGATCTTAGCCCCGGACATCGATGCCCACCCGGTGGATGGAATTGTTTCCGTAGCCGCCGGCGTTGGGGCGCGCCTCGAGCGGCTGCGGGACGCCTGCGCCGTCGGTCGCGCGCGCCATGAGCGTGGCCGGGCCCCGGCGCTCGAGCACCACCTCGGCCTGCCAGCGGCGCCAGGCGAGCGGCGCGGCCTCGCCACTGAAGCGCGCCGTCTGCCAGCGGCTCCCGCCGTCGACCGAGACCTCGACCTGCCGCACCCCGGCGGGGCCGGCCCAGGCGAAGCCCAGCAGGTTGACCGCGCCCGGCCGGATGCGCGCGCCCTCGAGCGGCCAGGTGATCAGGGATTTCACGCGCAGCTCCTCGACCGGTGGTGCCGCCGCCGGATCCTCGCCCGGATAGACGTAGCGGTAGCCACGGGCGATGAAGTGGTTGTCCGAGGGCTCGGCCTCGAGCCGCACGCGCGTGACCCACTTGGTCGAGGCCATGCCGTACCAGCCCGGCACGATCGCGCGCAGCGGTCCGCCGTGAAGGCGCGGCAGCGGGGCGCCGTTCATGGACCAGGCGAGCAAGGTGTCGTCCAGCGCCTTCGCGAGCGGGATGCTGCGGAGAAACGGCGGCACGCCGGGAAGCGGCGCCCGGTCGGCGGCCTCGAGCCACACGTGCCTGGCCTCGGAGCGGATGCCGGCGCGCTCGAGCAGGGTTCTGAGCCGCACGCCGCGCCAGCGCGCGGTGCCGACCGCGCCACGCTCCCATTGCGTGCCCGAGGTGCTGGCGAGGGGGAAGAGCGCGCGCCCGTTGCCCGCGCACTCGAGGGTGTGCGCCGCCTCGACCGACGGGAGTGAGCGCAGCTCGTTCAGGCTCAGGCTCAGCGGGGTCGCGACCCGGCCCGCGACCTCGAGCCGCCAGGTCGCCGGGTCCACGACCGGCACGGGAAAGTGGCTACGCACGAAGAACAGGTCGTTGGGGGTGAGCCACTCGCGTCCGAGCGCCTCGAGCCCGGTCTCCCAGTGCTCGGGCCATTCGCTGCGCACGATGATGCGGGGCGGCGCGCCGGCGGCCAGCCCCAAGCGCGCCCAGCGCGGGA
>JBGQIE010000201.1:0-4894 GCA_041498315.1 Candidatus Eiseniibacteriota bacterium | reverse complement strand
CGCCTCGGCGCCCTGGACCAGCCGCTGAACCGGAGACAGGATGCGCCGCGCGATGACGATCCCCGCCGCGACCGCGAGCAGCAGGGCGAGCAGGCCGAGCCCGGCCAGGCTGGCCTGCACCGCACGCAGGAACGCGGTCTCGGCGTCGAGCGAGCGCTGCATGACGTAGAGCTGGCGCCGGCCCGGCGCGGAGCCGGGCAGGGCCCGGGCGAGCGTGAGCGCCACGCCGCCACGCGCGCGCACCTCGAACACCTTGCCGCGCTCGAGCTGGTCGTCCGATCCGGCGCGCGGGCCCGCCAGGGCGGCGAGCACGGCCTCGAGGTCGCCGGCACGCTCGAGCGTGGTGCCGGTGCTGGTACCGCCCGAGACGAACGTGACCTGGCTGCGCGTGAGCGCGGTGAGCTCGTGCGCGAAACGGTCGTCGATGCGCGCGCCGAGGAGCAGCGCTCCGACGATCCGGCCGCCCACGGTGACCGGCGCGACCTGGGCCTGCACCTGCGCGGCCGCCCCGGCGAGGATGCCCGCCGCCGGCCGCCCGGCCAGCGCCTCGGCGACCAGGCCGGCGCGCGCCTCCGGCGCCGAGTGCTCGCGACCGACCGAGGCGAGCAGGCCCCCGCGACGGTCCATGACCTCGAACAGGTCGGTCTGGCCCGGGAGATTGAAGTCCCGCGCCACCCCCGCGACCGTGTTGCGCAGCTGCGGGTCGCGGTCGGAGCCGGGGATCGTGAGCACCGAGAAGAATTTCGGATCCCGGGCGATGATCTGGCCCGCGACCGCCAGCATGCGGGCGCGGGCCTCGAGCACGTTCTGGGCCACCGCCGAGGCGCGCACCAGGTCGTCGTGGATGTTGCGCCGCACCTGGCTCGTGATGCTGCGGTTCACGATCCCGAGGGTCGCGAACACCAGGGTCACGATCGGGATCACGGTGATGAGCAGGATGCGCGTGCGCAGCGACAGGTTCATGGTCAGAAGCTCAGCTCGATGCTGGTATCGCCCTGCGCAGGAATCTCGACCGCCCGGACGATGTCGGTCAGATCCGGGTGCCAGACGTGCAGGCGGTAGCGGCCGGGAGGCAGGGCGGGCAGCTCGAAGGCCCCGTCGGCATTGGGCTGGGCGAAGGCGTGGTGCGGGAGCACGAGCACGAACGCCTCCATCTCGGAATGGATGTCGCAGTACACGTTGACCAGGCCCACGTGATCGAAGGCCACGGACTTCGAGTGCCCGCGCGGATACTTGCCGAGATCGAAGCGCCGGGTGGAGGAGAGGCTGAAGACGTTGTGATAGATCGGATCACGGTTGGGAAAGTCCACCGACGAGCCGACCGCGACCGCCACCACCCGGGGCACGAAGGCCTCGTTCATCTGCGCGAGCTGGGGCCGCGAGCCCGGGCCCGCGGCCAGGGCCACCGCCAGCGCCGAGTCGACCGGAGCTGGGATCTGCTCGACGTACACGACCGCGTCCGTGACGCGACCGCGCTCGACCGCGTGCATCCCCGGCATCGCGCCCGCGTGCCCCGGGTAGGGGTTCATGGGCTGCGAATGGGCGACCGCGGAGGGCGGCACGCGCAGCACACCCCGGATGACCCCGGCGGAGGCGGGGCCGGCGAGGCACAGGCCGGCGATCACGATCCAGCGACAGTAACGATGTTGGGCCACGCGGGGAGTCCCTTCCCGGCCATGCGGGATCACCCCGCCGTCCCGGAGATCGGAACGCGGGGCTTCCGAGGCGTTATCGGCCTTGCGCCGCATGGGCTTGAGAGCGGGTGCGGCGCGCCGCCGCTTGCCCCGCCGAGCGCCGAGGAAGTAGCTTTCGCCCTCTCTCACCGTGGAGGCGAGATGCCCGTCCGGGGCATCGGTGTGGACATCATCCGGGTCGAGCGCCTGGTCCAGGCCCTCGAGCGCTTCGGGGAGCGTATGGAGAAGCGCATCTTCACCGCCGGGGAGCTGGCCTACTGCCGCTCTCACAAGGACCCCCTGCCCCACCTGGCGGCCCGTTTCGCCGCCAAGGAGGCGGCCTTCAAGGCGATCGGCACCGGCCTCTCGGGCGGGGTGGGCTGGAAGCATGCCGAGGTCCTCCAGCCCGGCGGGCAGCAACCCCGGCTCCTGTTCCACGACGTGGCGCTGTCGCGCTTCACCGCGCTCGGGTGCACGAGCGCCCACCTGTCGCTCACGCACGACGGCGGGTTCGCGGTCGCGTGCGTGGTGATCGAGGGCTGATGCCGATCCGGCGCGTCCTGATCGCCAATCGCGGCGAGATCGCGGTGCGCGTCATCCGCACCCTGCGCGAGCTGGGCATCACCTCGATCGCGGTGTTCAGCGAGCCCGACCGGGCCGCCCTCCACGTGCTGCTCGCCGACGAGGCCTACCCGATCGGGCCCGGCCCCTCGGGCGAGAGCTACCTGAACCTCGAGCGCGTCCTCGAGACCGCGAAGCGCTCGCGCGCCGACGCCATCCACCCGGGCTACGGCTTCTTCGCGGAGAACGCGGACTTCGCGCGCGCCTGCGAGGCGGCCGGGATCACCTTCATCGGCCCCCCGCCGGGCGCGATCGAGGCGCTGGGCGACAAACTCGCCGCCCGCGCGGCGGCGCGCGCGGCGGGCGTGCCCGTGATCCCGGGCACCGACGGGCCGCTCGCCGACCTGGCCGAGGCCCGCTCGGCCGCCGCGGGGCTGGGCTTCCCGGTCCTCCTCAAGGCGGTGGCGGGCGGCGGCGGCAAAGGCATGCGGGTGGTGCGCGCCCCGGCCGAGCTCGAGTCGGCCTGGGCGCTCACCCGCGGCGAGGCGCTCCAGTCCTTCGGCGACGACCGCGTCTATCTCGAGCGCATGATCGAGCGGCCGCGCCACGTCGAGGCCCAGATCCTGGCCGATGGGAGCGGGCGGGTGGTGTGCCTGGGCGAGCGCGAGTGCTCGGTCCAGCGGCGCCATCAGAAGCTGTTCGAGGAGACCCCCTCGCCCGCCTTCACCCCGGCCATCCGCGCCCGGTTCGCCGAGGCGGCCTGCCGGCTCGCGAAGCAGGTCGGCTATCGCAACGCCGGCACGGTCGAGTTCATCCTCGACCCGGAGGGCCAGTTCTACTTCCTCGAGGTCAACACCCGCCTCCAGGTCGAGCATCCGGTCACCGAGATGGTGACCGGGCTCGACCTGGTCGCCGAGCAGGTGCGGATCGCCGAGGGCCGGCCGCTGTCGTTCGGCGACGAGCCCCCCGCGCCGCGCGGCTGGGCGATGGAGGCCCGCATCATCGCCGAGGACCCGCTCGCGGGCTTCATGCCGGGCGCGGGCCGGATCGACCGGGTGCGATTCCCGAGCGGCCCGGGCGTGCGCAACGACGCCGGCGTATTCCGCGGCTTCGAGATACCGGTCTACTACGACTCGCTGATCTCGAAGCTGATCGTGTGGGGCGCGGACCGCGAGCAGGCCCGGCGGCGCATGGATCGCGCGCTCTCCGAGTTCGTCATCGAGGGCGTGCGCCACAACGTCGCCTTTCACCGCTGGCTCGTCTCCCACCCCGAGTTCATCGCCGGTCGGCTCTCGACCCGCTTCGTCGAGGAGCACTTCCGCCCCGCGGTGCTCGAGCCCAGCCGCGACGCCACCGAGATCGCGCTCCTCGCCGCCGCGCTGCACGCGCGCGAGGAGCGACTGCGCGTCACCCTTCCCGGGCGCGCCAACGGAGCCACGCCACGCTCGCCGTGGCGCTGGGCCCGGCCGCGCGCGGCCGGGAGCCTGCCCCGGCCGCGCACCGGGGCGAAGTCATGATCACCGCAGCACGTCCATCCCCCCATCCGGAGGAATGAGCCATGGAACGAGGATTCCTGCAGGTGTTCGACTGGGGATTCATCGCTTCCTTCGCGGTCGCTTCGACGGCGGTCGTCGCGATCGCCAATACGCTGCGGCAGTGGTGGAAGCTCGAGCCGCGCTGGTCGGCGCTGATCGCCGCGGAGGTGCTGGCGTTCTACGCCGCCGCCGCCGCCGAGCCGAGCTTCACGATCGGCCGGTTCTTCATCGTGCTCGCCTTCGGAGTGCTGCTGTGCTGCTACGCGGTGGGCGTGCAGGCCACGGTCGCCGGCCTGAGCCAGCGCATCGCGGGCGCGCGGGCGGCCGCTCCGGGCGGCTGGTGGGCGCCGTGGTTCAAGGCCTGAGCGGGGCCGGGCCTTAGGCATGAAGCTCTGGGTGACGCTCGAGGGCCGCGACGCCGAGGTCGAGTTCCACACCGCCGGGGAGACGCTGGTGCTCGAGGTCGAGGGCCGGCGTCTCGAGGCCGATTTCCACCGGCTGCCCGACGGCGAGGTCTACTCGCTCATCGTCAACGGCCGCTCGCACGAGGTGCGGGTGGCACCGGCGCCCGGCTCCGAAGCGGGACCGGGGGCCCTCGAGGTCACCCTGGGGGGCGTCACGTTTCCGGTCGAGGTGCGTCACCCCATCGAGAAGGTGCTCCAGGCCGTCCGGCGCGCGGCGGCGGCCCACAGTGTCGAGACGGTGCAGGCGCCGATGCCCGGCCTGCTAGTCGCTTACCGCGTAAGGGTGGGCGAGCGGGTCGTCGCGGGCCAGCCGGTCGCCGTTGTCGCGGCGATGAAGATGCAGAACGAGCTGGCAGCGCGGCATGGGGGGGTCGTGAGCGAGCTGCTCGCGGCCGAGCGCGCGACCGTAAGCGCCGGCCAGCCGCTGCTTAGAATCGTTCCGGAGACCACGTGAAGAAGCGCGCGGCGAAACCTGCGGCGTCCAAGCGGGCGGCGCCCAAGCGGGCTCGGAGGGGGTCCGTCGGAGCGGGGCTGGAGCGAAGGGGCGGTCTTGTGGGTGGGGCCGGGCCGCCGGGGCCCCCGCGACGTAACCCCCCCCCCCGCGCCCGCTTGGGCGCCCTCCGACTAGGCTCAGGCCCTGGGCTCGAGCCCCGCTCGACAT
>JBGQIE010000200.1:0-4920 GCA_041498315.1 Candidatus Eiseniibacteriota bacterium | reverse complement strand
TCGCGGAAGTCGATCGGGCCAACGTCGACGAGGTCGTGGTGGGGGGCGATGTCGTGCTGGGCCCGATGCCACGCGAGACGCTCGAGCGCCTACTGGCACTCGACCGGCCCGTACGCTTCATCCATGGCAATTGCGAGCTGGCGATCCTCGCCCAGATGGCCGCGCCGACCGCCGATGCGGCGACCTACTGGGGAACCACCTCGGGGAAGCCACTCCCTGAACCGCTGCGCGCGGGCTACCGCTGGACCGCGCAGCAGCTTCAACCGGAATACCAGTCGTTGCTGGGGAGCTGGCCCAAGACCCTGCGGCTTCAGATCGACGGGCTGGGCCAGGTGCTGTTCTGCCACGGCACGCCGCGCAGCGAGACCGAGCTCTTCACCCGCCTGACCCCCGAAGAACGTCTCCTGCCGCTCTTCGCGGGGCTCCACGCGTCGGTGGTCGTGTGCGGCCATACCCACATGCAGTTCGATCGCTTGGTCGGGACCACACGGGTTGTGAACGCGGGCAGCGTCGGGGCGCCGTTCGGGGAACCGGGCGCGTACTGGGTCCGTTTGGGACCCGACGTTCAGCTGCGGCACACGCTCTACGACTTCGCGCGTGCGGCCGAACGGCTGCGCAACACGCGGTATCCCCAGGCGCAGGAAGCGGCGGACGGAGTTCTCAAACCGCCGTCTGAACAAGCCATGCTCGAGCAATTCGGGCCGGCTGATGTGAAATAGCGTTGGGGTGAGCATCGCGTCATCGCCTCCCTTAGGCCGCCGCCATCGCAACCTCAGCCCCACTCCCCTTCACCTCCGCCGCCACCACCTCCACCCGCGGCGCGATCAGCTTGTACATCACCGGCGTCACGATCCGGGCGAGCAGCGTGCTCGACACGAGCCCGCCGATGATCACCCACGCCAGCGGCGCGTACATGGCGCTGCCCTGAAGCGCGATCGGCAGCAGCCCGCCGATCGCGGTGAGGCTGGTGAGCACGATGGGCAGGAAGCGCACTTCGCCCGCCTTGCGGATCGCCTCCTCCAGACCTATCCCCTTCGCACGGAGCTGGTTGGTGAGGTCCACGAGCAGAATCGAGGTCTTGATCTCGATCCCGATCAGGGCCGCGAAGCCGATGGTCGCGGTGAACGAGAGCGTCTGCCCGGCGATGAGCAGCGCGAGGATGCCGCCGCTGATGCCGAGCGGGATCACCGACGCAACAATGATGGTCGAGCGGAAGGTGCGGAACTCGAGCACCAGGATGGCGAGAATGCCGAACACCGCGACCAGGATGGCGCCGCCGATGCCACCGAAGCTCTCCTGGCGGCTCTCGATCTCGCCGGCGGGCACGATGCGGTAGCCGGCCGGGAGTGCCAATCGGCCGACCCGCTCCAGCGCCTGTCGGGTGACGCGGTCGGTGTTGAAGCCGGTGCGCACGCCGGCCGACACGGTCACGGCGCGCACGCGGTCGTAGCGCTGCATCTCGGGCACGGCGCGCTCGTAGCGCAGGTCCGCGACCTGGGCGAGCGGCGTGAGCCGACCGCTCGTGGCGCTCACGTACACGCGCTCGAGCTCGGCGGGGCTGGGCCGGCCGGTGCGGGCGAGCCGCACCACGACCGGGCGCTCGTCGCCGTTGGCTTCGCGCAGGCTTCCGGCTTCGAGCCCGGCCAGGCCGAGCCGCACGGTGCGGTCGATCTCGAGGGTCGGGATCCCAAGCAGCCCGGCCTTTTCCCGGTCGATGTCCACGCGCAGGTCGGTGCGCTTGAGCCGCACCGGGTTGGTCACGTACTGGGTGCCGGGCGTGGCCTCGAGCGCCTCCTCGACGCGCGTGGCGATGGCATCGAGCGAGTCGAGTGAGGAGCCCTCGATGCGCATCGCGATGGCGGCGTCCACGGGCGGGCCGTTCTCGAACTCGCGCAGCGCCAGCTCGACGCCGGGATAGGCGGCCAGCTCGGCGCGCAGCGAGTCGAACATCGCCGGGGTGCGGCGCTGGTCGTAGCGATCGAGCAGCACGAAGAGCTGCCCGACCCGCGGGCTGTCGGAGCGCGAGCCGACGTTGTAGTAGATGGAAGGGTTGTCGTGCCCGACCGAGGTGTAGATCGTGCGCACGCCGTGCCGCCGCGCGATCACGCGCTCGGCGAAGCGCGCGGCCGAGTCGGTGACGGCGATGCTGGCGCCCTCGGGCGCGGTGATGTCGACGTGGAACTGCGGCGTCTCGGCCTTGGGGAAGAGCGAGAACCCGACCACCGGCACCAGCGCCAGCGAGGCGATCACGAACACCGCGGCGAGCGCGAGCGCCCTCGCCGGCCGCCGAAGTGCGTGATTGAGGAGCGGCGCGTAGGTGAGGTGGATGGCGCGGTCGAAGGCGCGCAGCGCGCGGTTTCCCCCGGGTCCCTGGTCGCCGCCGGGCAGGATGCTCACGAGCCAGGGGATGATAGTGAGTGCGACGAACAGCGAGCCGAGCACCGAGAAGATCACGGCCATGGGCAGCGAACGGATGTAGCGCCCGGGGCCCCCGGGCAGGAAGACGAGCGGCAGGAACGCGAACAGCAGCGTGGCGGTGGCGCCGAGCACCGCGACCCAGATCTGCCGGGTGGCGAGGATCGCGGCCTCGCGCCGCCCGTGGCCGGCGCGGCGGAAGCGGCTGATGTTCTCGACCACGACGATCGAGTCGTCCACCAGCAGGCCGAGGGCGATCACCATGCCGACGATGGTGAGCTGGCTCAGGCTGAATCCGGTCCAGTTGAGCGCCGTGAGGCCGATGGCGAGCGAGAGCGGGATCGAGATCATCACGACCAGTGCTGCGCGCAGCCCGAGTGGCAGGAGCGTGAGCAGGACCAGGGCGATGGCGATCAGGAAGTCCTCGCCCAGCCGGGCGAGCCGGTTCTGCACGTTGGCGGCCTGGTCGAAGCCGCGTCCCAGCGTGACGCCCGCGGGAAGCCCCTTCTCGAAGCGGTCGAGCTCGGCGTAGATGCGGTCGCGCACGGTCTGGGCGCTCAAGCCGCCCTGCTGACACGCGGTCACGAACACGGCGCGCTGTCCGTTGAAGCGCGCGCGATAGGTCGAATCGGCGTAGCCCCACCCCACGGTCGCGATGTCGCCGATGCGCACCAGGCTGCCGGCGTCGCCGCGGATCACGGTGGCGCGGATCTGGTCGAGGTTCTCGTAGCTTCCTGACGAGCGCACGCTGAACGTGCGCCGCCCGGCCTCGACGGTGCCGGCGGGGATGTCGGCGCTCTCACCGCCGATCGCGGCCAGCACCTGCCCGACCGGAAGGCGCAGCTCGGCGAGCCGCCCCAGGTCGAGCTCGACCTGGGCCTGGCGCTCGGGCGCCCCCCAGCGCTCGGACTTGCGCACGCCGCCCACGGCGCTCAGGCGATCCTCGAGCGCCTCGGCGAGCGAGTCGAGCGTGCGGTAGCTGGCGGCGTCGGAGACCAGCGCCACCTGCACGATGTTGACGTCGAGCGTGGTGCCGCGTTTGACGTCGAGCCGCGCGAGCTCCTCGGGCAGCGAGGGGCGCAGGGCGTTGACCTCGCGCACGACCTCGTCGTACTTCCGCTCGGCGTCCTGGTTGGCCTCGAACTCGACCCGGATGACCGCCACGCCATCCAGGATGCGGCTGTCGAGGGTCTTGAGGTGCTCGAGCGGGTGGAGCTTGTCCTCGATCGGCTTGACGACCAGCCGCTCGAGATCCTTGGGGATGGCGCCGGGATAGACGGCGATCACCGAGTACGAGGGGAAATCGAGCGGCGGATCCTCGAGCCGCGGGATGGCCGACCAGGAGGCGAGCCCGAGCACCGCCAGCATGACGAACAGGACGACGGTGAACTGCCAGTTCTTGACCGAGAACTCCGCGAGCTTCATGGCCTCACCTCCACCGCGCGACCGTCCCTCAGGTAGGCGGCGCCATCCACGATGACCGATCGCACCCCGTCGAGCCCGCCCGCGACCGCGACCTGGTCGCCGGCGACGAATGCGAGCGTGACCGGGCGCTTCTCCGCGTGCCTGCCGTCAGCGCTCAGGGCGTACACGGTGGCGCTCGCGCCGTCGGCCTCGAGCACCGACTCGATGGGCACGACCACCAGCGCGCGCGCGGCGGCGGGGCGGATCTCGACCGAGCCGACCAGCCCGCTCGCGAGCCCGGCGGCACCGGGGAGTGCCACCTCGACGCGGTAGGTGCCGGTGACCGGATCGGCGGCGGCGGCGATCTCGCTCACCGTGCCCGCGAACTCGCGACCAGGCAGGGCGCTGAAGCGCACCACCGCGGAATCACCGCGCTGGATGCGCACCACGTCACGATCGGCGAGCCCGGCGCGCAGCACCTGTCCGCGCGCGCGGCTGCCGAGCGTGAGGATGGTGGCACCGGCCTGCACCTGCTCCCCGGGCTCGGCGCGGCGCTCGAGGATCACTCCCGCCGAGGGCGCCACGATCACCGCGTGGCGGCGGTTGAAGGTGACGCTCTGAAGCTCGGCCTGCGCGATGTCGCGGCCGGTCTGGGCGTCCTCCACCTGCTGGAGCGAGGCGACGCTGTCGGCGTAGAGCCGGCGCATGCGGGCCAGGTCGCGCTCGGCCTTCTCGGCGGCGCTGCGGGCCCGCGCGACTCCGGGATCGATCTCGCCCAGGTCGAGGGCCGCCAGCTCCTGCCCGGCGGCCACGGTCTGGCCCGCGTCCACGAGCACGCGGGCAATCACGCCGCCGATCTTGAAGCTCAGCGCCACCTCTTCCTTGGGACCCAGCGTGCCGCTCGCGGTCAAGGGAAGTGCTACGCGCTGGACGGTGGCGGGCGCCACGCGCACCGCGACCGGGGCCGCCACGGAGCGGTCGGCGGCGCTGCTGCGGGTGCAGGACTCGAGCGCGAGCGCCAGGACGAACGGCAGTGCGAGCGTGACGAGGATGCGTCTCATGACAGGTCTCCTTTCCAGATCGACGGCCGCGGTCGCGGCG
>JBGQIE010000199.1:0-4949 GCA_041498315.1 Candidatus Eiseniibacteriota bacterium | reverse complement strand
GCGTTGGTCGGAGAATCGACGAAACCACCGCTGATCGGGTGGGTGTGGAAGAACACGGCCGGCGGCTTGCCGGTCGCGCGCCACGCGCCGCCCAGCACCAGCACGTCGGTCGCCACACCGTTGTCGATGGCGCTCGGGCTGTTGAAGGTGGTCGTGCCGACCGCCCCGCCGCCCACGCCGGTCCCGCCGATGACGACGTCATCCACCAGCACCATGCCCTTGCCACCCGACGAGAACGCACCCACAACGCTACCGCCCTGGTCGTCGTTGCCGCGGTTGCTCTTCGCGCGCAGGACGATACGGAGGTACTTGTTGGGGTTGCCGCTCTGCGCCGCGTAGAACGCCGACAGCGCCGAGGCCGAGAGCGTGAACGAGGTGTTGTTGTTGCCCGCAACGTGCAGGACCTCCTTGATCGGCTTGTCGAGCGCGATCACTTCGGAGAGCCAGCGCCGCTTGAGGTCGTAGACCGGCGGATTGCTGCCGTCCGCCAGGTAGGCCGCCGAGTTGTCGACCGGCACGCCCAGATACACCATGAACGAGTCCGCCGGCTGCCCGATACCGCTGTTGCTGATGTAGTTCGGGATGCCGCTGTTCGGTCCCGCCACCGACACGTTGCCCACCTTGGTCGGATCGAACTGGAACCAGCCGGTCCGGGTGAGCAGGGTCGTGGTCGTGAGCGTGGACATCGCGGTCTGATAGTTGAAGCTCAGGTTCAGGTTCGCGCTCGACGAGAGAATCTCGACGTCCGCGTAAAGCAGCTGATCCATCTGCGAGGGGTAGCCCGGGAACTTCTTGTTGGTCCCGATGCCGCCGCCGGCCGTACCGCCGCCGGTCTCGCCGTTGTACTCGAGCACGGACGCGTTGTACGCGTTCCCGGTGAGCGGGTCGCTGTACGTGATATCGCCGTGCGCACGCAGACCGCACCACGCCGAGCCGGCCCCGGTGATCGGCGCCCAGGTCATCGGGAGCGCGTTCGTGCCGGGAATCTCGACCTGCGTGGCGCTGCTGCCACCGTCCACGTGCCAGTAGCTGAGGACGCCAAACGTGCGACCCTGGGCACTGGGCAGCACGTAGTTACCCTGGTTGCCGATATCCACCGCCCACCACGGACGGTCGACGTCGGAAGCCGTCTGAGCGACGGCGATGCTGTAGGCGCGGCGCATCGGCCACCAGCCCTGCAGCGAATCGGATTCGCCCGCCTGGAAGTGATCCCAGGTCCAGACGCCGCTGTTGTCCGCCGCCGAGCCTCCGGCCTTGGGCCGGTTGCGGCCGACACCGACATGGAACGGGCCGTAGCTGAACGTCGTGTGATCGGCCGGGTTCTGGACCTGGATCGAGTGCCCGACCCAGACGCTGTCCTGTCCGGTCAGCACCCGGGTGGGTCTCGCGCCGGTGCCGGGGCGCGGGCGCGAGGCGGCGATACGAGGCGTGGCGAGCCGCTCGGTGGGCTCGGCCCGCATCTCTTCGAGCGATTGCGCGGGCACGGCGGCCGCGAAGAGCGTCGCCGCTCCTGCCAGCAGCAGCGTAACGACCCGCATCCCGAGTGACGAACGGGAGCGGATGGTGCGTCCCACGGCCACCTCGTCCAACCGGTCGCGCGGAGCAAAGGGGGTCACATTCCGCGCCGGGATGAAATCATCTTCCGCCCGCGGTGGGGGCAAGGCAAGAGTAAATTCAGCCGGCTTTCCGGGCCGCCCTAGTGCCGCCCGATGAGCCCGGAGTACGCCTCGAGCCAGGCGGTGCCCCACAGGCAGGCGAGCATCGCCGCGGGGGCGAGCAGGGTGCCGAAGGGGAGCGCGGTCTTGCCGCCGCCGCGCCCGCTCGCGATCAGGGCCAGGCCCCAGATGCTGCCCGCGAGTGCCGCGAGGAACATGGTCACGAGCGTGAGCTTCCACCCCAGCACGGCGCCGAACATCGCGGCGAGCTTGACGTCGCCGCCGCCCATGCCCTCGATGCGGCGCAGCTTGAGATAGGCCCAGCCGAGCAGCCACAGCACGCCGCTCCCGAGCACGATGCCCAGCAGCGCCTCGCGTCCCCCGCCCGGACGCGTGAACGCGGCACCGAGGCCGAGCAGCGTGCCGAGCAGCGTGAGCTCGTCCGGGAGGATCTGGTAGTCGAGATCGATCCACATCAGCGTGACGAGCACGTAGCCCCACAACGCGAGCAGGGGAAACGCGGGCACCGCGCCAATCCCGAGGTAGAGCAGCACGGTCCACGCCGCGCACACGACTTCGGTGATCGGGTAGCGCCAGCCGATCGGGGCGCCGCAGTGACGGCAACGGCCGCGGCTCCAGAGGAAGGAGAAGAGCGGCACCAGATCGAGCACTCCGAGCTGGGCGTCACAGGACGTGCAGCGCGAGCGTCCGACCGTCCACGGGATGCCGCGCGGCAGGCGAAACGCGACCGCGCTGACGGTGCTGCCCGCGACCAGGCCCAGCAGGGCTAGGACCGCGTACTCGAGGCCGGGGGGCAACCCCACCTCAGCGCGCCTCCCTGCGGGCGGGGTTCAGGCGCAAGGCCATCCGGACGATGCTCCTGGTGGGATTCGGGCCGCTCTCGCTTCGCGCCATCGGGGCTCTCACCATTGGGGCCGGCAGTATAGCCTCGCCGCCGCGCCCGCGGACAACCGCGCGTTGCAGCCGGGAGAGGCGGGCGTTGCAGTTTCCAATCCCCGCGTGTGCCTTGAAGGCGTCCCGGCGGGGGCGGACCTCGTCGAAGCCACAGCGGGGCCGCGACTTTCGCGGCTGCCGCGTGGGGGGCCGACTCAGGCCCCGTGGCGTGGTCAGGGGCACGCTTCGTGCCTGAACATGGGCGCGGCGCGGGGCCAATGATGAAGTCGCTGCGGCCTCCAGTGGAAATGACCCCTCAGGACGTGCCAGAGTCCCGTGGCAAAGCCTCGCGCCCCACTTTGCTTTCACAAAGCCAGTCGGTCCCGCAGGGCCCGCGGCCGTGGGCCCGCATCGAGGGAGAACATCCGATGAGCCTGAGGCGCGCGGCAAGGCTGGCCCGGCGGAGACGGGTTCGGCGCGCCTCGTTCGGCTCCCGGCGCCGGGCGCCTTGGCGGCGGTGGTTTCCGGTCATCATCATCGTGCTGCTCGCCCTGGCCGCCCCGCTGCTCGCGCACGCCCAGGCCCTTCCCGACAGCGTCGTCCTGGGCTGGACCGACACCGGCGACGACGGAGTCGCGGGAACGGCGACCACCGTCGAGCTGCGCCTGTCGGGCAGCCCCATCACCCTCGCCAACTGGGATCTCGCCTCGGTGGTCCCCGGCGTTCCCGCTCCCGGGCCGAGCGGCACGCAGGAGAGCGTCGTCGTGCGTGGTCTCACGCCCGGGGCCACCTACTATTTCGCGGTGCGCGCGAGCGACGAGGCGGGCAACTGGTCGGGGCTCTCGAACCTGGTGGCCTGGAACGGGACCTTCGACACGACGCCCCCCGCAGCACCTGTGGGCCTGGTCGCGGCGCGCTCGGGAGGCTCGGTGCGGCTGAGCTGGGCCGCGAACGCCGAGCCCGACCTCGCGGGCTACAGTGTCTATCGCGGGGCGAGCGCCACCGGGTCGTTCGCGCGCATCAACGATTCGCTGCTGGTCGAGGCCCGCGACAACGACGCGGCCCTGCCCGGCGGTCAGGACGTGGCCTGGTACCGCCTGGTGGCGCTCGATCTGAGCGGCAACACGAGCCCGATGGGCGCCGCGGTCTCGGTCTCGCTCGCCGGGCCCGCCATCGCGCTCAAGCCCGCCTATCCCAACCCCAGCCCGCTCTCGGGCCCGGTGCGCATCCCGATCCTGGTCTCCGACTCGCCCGCGGGCGCCCGGATTGACGTGCTCGATTCGGGCGGGCACCGCGTGCGCCGCATCGATCTTGGCTCGCTTCCCGCGGGCAGCAGCGAGATCGTGTGGGACGGGCGCAACGATGCCGGACGGCTGGTCGCGCCCGGCGTCTATTCGGCGTTTCTCACCGGCCACAACCTCGCCCAGGTCGTGCGCCTGGTGCGCGTGCCATGACGCGCTCGCGCAGCCACGCGCTTCAGGCGGGAACCCTCGCGGCCGGCATCGCCGTGGCCGCCGCGCTGGGCTGGACCCTCCCGGCGCGCGCGGACATCGGCAACGCCGGCACCACCGCCGCCGGCTTCCTTTCCATGTCGCCGGGCGCGGGCTCTTCCGGGATGGCCGGCACCACGCTGGCACTCGGGGCCGACCTCGCCGGCGCCACGATGAACCCCGCTTCGCTGGGCCGCATCAGCGGCTTCGAGCTCGCCCTGTCCCATTCCGAGCTTCCGGACGGCAGCCGGCACGAGTGGGCTGCGGCCGGGGGTGCGATGGGGCCGCTCACCACGCGCTGGGCGCTGTCGGGACTCTACGCGGGCCAGGGCACGTTCGAGGGCCGCGACGCCTCGAACCAGCCGACCGCGAACTTCTCGGCCTCGAGCTTCGCGATCGGCGCCGCCCTCGCGCAGCCGCTCGCGCGCTTCGCCACCGTGGGATTCGGTGCCAAGCTGGTGAGCGAGAACCTCGGCAGCGTGACCGGCACCGGGGTGACGTTCGACGCGGGTCTCACGACGCACGCGGGACCGATCGGCCTGGGGGCCAGCGCCCGCAACGTGGGCGGCTCGCTCCGCTTCGGCGGCGTGGGCTACGACTTCCCGAGCGACTACGGTGTGGGCCTGTCGTTCGAGCACGCCTCGGGAGTCAGGCTCGAGGTGGACGCCCACTTCCCGGTCGACTACTACAACGACGTGCGCGCCGGCGTCGAATACCGCTGGCACGAGCGCTTCGCGCTGCGCGCGGGCTACCGCCACGAGCTTCAGTCGGACGCCTCGACCGAGCCGCTCAACGGCCCGAGCTTTGGCCTCGGGGCCGGGCTCGGCGGCGTGTGGCTCGACTACGCCTACCTGCCCTCGATCGCGGGCGAGACCGAGCAGCGCATCGGCGTCGTCCTGCGCACGGCCGG
>JBGQIE010000198.1:0-5007 GCA_041498315.1 Candidatus Eiseniibacteriota bacterium | reverse complement strand
CTTCCTCCTGCGCCAGGTGCGCAATCGCGGTGACAAGCCCTACGACGTGGCGCTCGACGCGCTCACCGCGCGCGTCTTCGGTCGCCACCCCTACGCCTGGGATCCCCTCGGGCTCAAGCAGAGCCTCGAGCGGTTCGACCGCACCGCGCTCCTCGCCCACTACAAGCGGCACTACGTGCCGAGCGGCCTCGTGCTGGCGGTGAGCGGCCGCGTGAAGACGGCCGAGGTGATGGCGCAGGCCACGCGGCTCTTCGGGCCGATGCCCGCGGGGGCCGCGCCGGCGGCGGCCCCGCCGCGGCCCCCCGCGCCGGCCCCGTGGCGCGAGGCGCGCGTGGTGCCCGGCGCGCAGGCGCAGATCCTGATGGGCGCGGTGGCGCCCGCGCTCACCGATCCAGACTATCCGGCGGTCAAGGTGCTGGCCACCGTGCTGGGCGGCGGGATGGCGGGACGGTTCTTCTCGGAGCTACGGGACAAGCAGGGCCTCGCCTACACGACGGCGGCGCAGTACCCGGCCCGCGTGGACAACAGCTACTTCCTGGCCCAGCTCGGCACCGCGCCGGAGAACGTGGCGCGGGCGGAGGCGGCATTGCGGGCGCAGCTCGAGCGGGTGCAGCGCGAGCGCGTGTCGAACGAGGAACTGCGGGTGGCCAAGGCGTACGTGCTGGGGAACCTCGCGATGGACCGGCGCACCAACGCCCGCCAGGCGTGGTACCTGGCGGCCTACGAGGAATCCGGGGTGGGCTACGAGTTCCTGGACCGCTACGTGGCCGCGGTGCGCGCGGTCACCGCCGCCGACGTGCAGCGCGTGGCCCAGCGCTACCTCGCCGTCCTGCGCACCGTCATCGTCCAGCCCACCGCGCCCTGAGGCGTCGCCTCAAGGCATGCGGATCAGCTCGATCCGCACCGGCGAGCTGGTGTAGAGGAACTGGCCGATCAGCTTGTCTCCCTGCAGCGTGAACGTGGCCGCGAACGGCCGGCCCGGCTCGGTGCCGTTGACCCACATATCGGTCTCGGAGACGGACAGCTCGATGGGCGCGCCGAACGACGAGTTCTCGCGGAGCGATAGCGGGACGCCCTCGGCCATGCGCGCGTCCGCGAGCACGAGCCGGCCCTGGCCGGTGGCGCCGTCGACCGTCAGGACCGCCTGCGCCACGCCGCCCCGCAGCGTGCGGGACATGCCGTAACCGCTCCAGGTGCCCTCCCAGCGCCCGGCGACATTCGCCCGCGGTGTGACGAAGGGCGTGTTCCGACCCCACCACCCCTCGCCCTTCGCCTGATCCATCAGCTCCGGCGTGACCTGGGGCGCGGCGCCCACCGTGTTCTTCATCGAGAAGGCCAGATGGTTGTCGGTGGCGTAGTGCGTCGGGTGCGCGCGCCAGACCTCCCACTCGCGATGAGTGGCGGCGCACCCGGTGGACAGGATTACTGAGCCCAGGAGCAGCGGCAGGAGCGTCCGGTGGCGCATTGGTGAGTCCCTCCAATCAAAACCCATGTGGAATCACAGTGTTGCACACCGGAATTTTCCACCCAAGCTATTCGAGCAGCTCCGGAAAGGCACGGATGATGCGGTGCGGCGCCACCGAGCAGGCCTTCGGCAACCCCTCGCCCGGGGCGTCCACCCAGACGCCCCGGAGACCCAGGCGCTGGGGCGCCAGCACGTCCCATTCGAGGTTGTCCCCCACCATCCAGGCCTCCTCCGCCTTCACCCCGAGCTTGGAGAGGGCGTAGCGGTAGACGACCTCTTCGGGCTTGCCGACGCCCATCTCGCCCTCCACGACGATCACGTCGAAGAACCGCTCGAGATCGTGCCGGTCGATCTTGCGCCGCTGATGGGTCGCGTCGCCGTTGGTGACCATGGCCAGCGGGACGCCGCGGGCGCGCAGGGCCTCGAGCGCGGCCGTGACGCCCGGGAACAGCGTCATGCGCTCCCAGCGACGCTCAGCGAAGTCTTCCGCGATGCAGGCCGCCAGCACCTCGTCCGGGCGCCCCAGGCGGTCGAGCGCGTGCGCGGTGATCCGGGTCCAGGCGCGGAGCATGGCGGTGCGCTCCGTGCGGTGGCGGCCCGGGTCGCTCCAGAACCAGCGCCGAGTCTCGGCGATCGCGCCCACGAGGCCGGGCGGATCGATGCCGGCGGGGCCGGCGAGCGCCTCGCAGGCGTGCAGCCAGCACTCGTCCACGCCGCCCGAGTAGTCGAGCAGCGTGTCGTCGAGATCGACGAGCAGGGCCTTCATCCCTGCCCCTGCCTTCCCCCCGCCGCGGAGAGGGCGACAAACGGCTCAAGCTCTGGGCGGCAGACCGCCCGGAAGTTGCACCAACGGCAGATGCGCAGCTCCTCGGTCTTCTCGAAGCCCGACTCCTCGGCGAGATTACGCTCGGGATCCTTGAGGTAGGCCTTCATGGAGCGGATCGAGAGCCGGATGTGCTCGCGGACCCGGTCGAGGCTGGCCTCGTCCCACGGGTGCGTCGTCACCTTGCCCTCGCGGAGGTTGACTTCCAGCAGGTCCACCCGACCGAGGTCGACCCCCAGCACCTCGAGGGCGTAGAGGGCGTAGCCGCCGAGCTGGAGCCCGGCGCCCTCGCCGCCGCCCCCGGTCTTCCAGTCCAGGAGCTGCAGCCGGTCGGCGTGGCTCCAGTAGCCGAAGTCGGGCGCGCTGAACACGCGCGTGCCCTCGAAGGGGAAGGAGCCGATGTCCTCGATGAACACCCAGCGCTCGGTCGGGGTGCGCTTGATGTCGGTCAGCACGGGCAGCCGGTGGAAGTTCCGCAGGCAGCGGACCACGTGATCACGCAGGGCTTGCCACTCGCTGTCGCGGATGGCCACGCCGTACTCGTGCTCGAACAGCGAGGGCCGCTTCGGGGCCTGCCGGTAGACCCCGGCGCGCGAGCCCTTCCATTCCTCGCGCATCTGGCGCACCGTGTCCTCGATGAGGGAGGCCTCGCTCAGGCCGTGGCCGTCGCGCTGGGCCAGCAGGGAGCGCTCGATCGCCTCGTGGACGAGCCGGCCCGCCCACATCTGACGGGTGGCGAGCTGCTTGAGGATGTAGAGGCGACGGACGAGCGGGTCGGATTCGGCGTTCCAGCCGCCCCAGGCGCCGTAGTACTGGTAGTAGTAACGCCGCCGGCAGTCCTGGAAGACATTGTCGCGGGTGCGCGACCAGGAGAATTCGTTGACGAGGTCGGCCACGCGTAGAGCATAGCAGAGCTTCCCAAAGGAGAATCACCATGAGAAACATCGCCGGCGCTCTTGTCATCGTCGGACTCGCCACCCTCACCGCCGGCCCCATCCAGGCCCAGGGCAAGACCGTCGAGCGCCTCGGGACGGTCCGGTTCGTGACGTCCTGCGCGCCGGCCGTCCAGCCCCGGTTCGATCGCGCGGTCGCGCTGTTGCACTCATTTCACCTGGACGCGGCGGTGGACGCCTTCACGGAGGTGGCGACCGCCGACCCCGCCTGTGGGATGGCGCACTGGGGCGTGGCCATGGCGTGGCTGGGCAACCCGCTCGCCGGCCCCCCGGGCGCGCGCGGCCTGAAGGAGGGCTCGGCCGCGGTCGACCGGGCGAAGGCGGCGGGAGCCAGGACCGACCGCGAGCGTGAGTACATCGCCGCGATCGAGACGATCTACAAGGACGCGGACCGGGTGGACCATCGCACCCGTGCGGTGGCCTACGAGCGCGCCATGGAACAGATCGCCGCGCGCTATCCCACCGACCGCGAGGCGGCGGTCTTCTACGCGCTCGCGCTCAACATCACGCTGGACCCCAACGACAAGACCTACGCCAACCAGCTCAAGGCCGCCGGCATCCTCGAAAAGGTCTTCGCCGAGCAGCCCGATCATCCCGGCGTGGCCCACTACCTGATCCACAGCTACGACTTCCCGCCGATCGCGGCCAAGGGCCTGCCCGCCGCGAAGCGCTATGCCGGCATCGCCCCGGCGGCGCCGCACGCGCTGCACATGCCCTCGCACATCTTCACCCGCGTGGGGAGCTGGCAGGAGTCCATCGAGACCAATCGCGCGTCCGCCAAGGCCGCCGCGGACACGCTGGCCGCCGGCGGGTCGCAGACCGGCCTCCGGTCGTACGAGGGCCTGCACGCCTACGACTACATGATGTACGGCTACCTCCAGCTCGGCCGGGACCGCGAGGCGCGGGCGCTCGTGGAAGAGGTCACCGCGACCCGGAAGCTGAACGTGGATCACTTCGCGGGCGCGTTCGCCCTCGCCGCCATCCCGGCGCGCTACGCGCTCGAGCGGGGCCAGTGGGCGGACGCGGCGACGCTGGTCCCGACCCCCTCGGACCTCGCCTGGAATCGCTTCCCGCAGGCCGAGTCCATCATCTGGTTCGCGCGCGGGCTCGGCGCCGCGCGCAGCGGCAACCCGGTGCGCGCCCGGGAGGACCTCGCCCGGATCGAGGCCCTGCGCGACTCGATGACCGCGGCCAAGAATCTCTACTGGGCGCATCAGAGCGAGGTGCAACGGCTGGCGGTCGCGGCCTGGATCGCCCGCGCCGACGGCCGGAACGAGGAGGCCCTGTCGCTCATGCGGGCCTCCGCGGAGGCCGAGGAGGCCACCGAGAAGCATCCGGTGACACCGGGTTCGATCAAGCCCGCCCGGGAGCTGCTCGGCGAAATGCTGATCGACCTCGGGCAGCCGGCGGTGGCGCTCAAGGAGTTCGAGGCCTCGCATCGGGTGGAGCCGAACCGCTTCCAGGGGCTCTACGGTGCCGCGCGGGCCGCAGAGCTGGCCGGCGACGGCGCCAAGGCCCGCACCTACTACGCTCGGCTCGTGAGCCTCGGCAAGGAGGCCGATGCCGACCGGCCCGAGATCAAGAAGGCGAAGAGCTTCATCGAGACGAAGTAGCCTCGACGCGGTCCGTCAGGGAACCCCGGGACCCTCGCGCAGTTTCCGTGCGCGGGGGTTCTTGTCGACCGAGTCGGCGACATGCTGGCCTCTGCCCGCCTCGCGGATCATCACCGATGCGGGTCATCTCACCGCAACAACCACCCAAGGAGG
>JBGQIE010000197.1:0-5038 GCA_041498315.1 Candidatus Eiseniibacteriota bacterium | reverse complement strand
TCCGCAGACGAGGCGATAGTCGTACCAGGAGAGCAGCGCTCCCCCCGCGCCGTCGGAATCGATCGTCACCCCGGCGCGGATACCGGGCGCGTTGCACACCAGCACCCCGCCCGCTGGCCAGCCGGGGGCCGGCGTGCCGGCGAACGTGAAGCGAAGCAGGTAGTACGCCCCGTCGAAGCCGGGCTCGGAGCCTGCAGGTGCCCGGACCACGTAGAATCCCCCCGCCTCGTCCCGGACCGCGGGCCGAAGGAACTGGCCGGTCACCAATAGCCCGTTGGCGGGCCATCCCGCAGCGATCGCCCCATCCGCGTTGACCCGCTGGGCGTAGCCGCCGGGCGCACCGGGCCGCCCGTCAGACCAAACGAACACCGCCCCGCCGGAATCGTCGGGCAGGAGAAAGTGGGTGCTACCTTGGCCACCGGGGAGCGCAGCCAGCGCGAGCCCCCCCCCGGGCCAGCCGGGTGCGACGGTCCCGCTCGCGCTCAGGTGCTGGGCGTAGACGTCGTAGCCGGTGGTGAAGTAGTCGCGCGAATCCTGCCAGACGAGATAGGCGCCGCCGAGCCCGTCCGGGGCCACTTGAGGATAGCTCTGATCGCGGGGCGCGAGGCTCGCCGGGTTGCCCTTGGGCGCCCAGCCGGGCGGGAGCGAGCCATCCGCAAGCACTCGTTGAACGAATGCGTCCGTGGCCGTGCCCGGAAAGTAGCGATTGTCCTCCCATGCCACCAGGGCACCGCCCACGCCGTCGGGGGCGAGGCTCGAGAATTCCTGGCTGGCGGGATCAACCACGATCGGGAAGCCGTCGACCGGCCACCCCGGGGCGATCAGGCCGAATGAGGTGATGCGCTGGAGGTAGACATCGCTGGAATTGTGGGCATTGCGCCACGCGATGAACGCGCCACCCGCACCGTCGGGTACGACCTGTGGGACGTCGCCCAGGCAGCCGTTCTGGCAGACCGGGATTCCCGTCGGCAGCCAGAGCTGCGCGCCACATGGGGCCGTGGCAAGGACGAGCGCGAGCAGCGCCGCTACGGATATCAACCAGGCCCGATTCATACTATGAAGAGTCTTCCTCGCGTACGCGTCAGGTTGATCCCAGCTGCGTTGTCAACTCTGCGCCGTAGCGTCGCCCGCGGCCAAATGAATCTTGACACGAAGGGGGGGGAAAGGTCCAGGCTTTCGTCATCCCTCAGGGCCGCCCTGCGTTCACATCCCAGGGCACGCTTCCGCGACGGTCTTGACGCGCGTACGGATCGCATTGCGTCATTGCTCGCGGAGGTCGCCATGAATACCCCGCCCATCGATCGCAGTATCGCCCCACGTCTACGTTCCGGCGTGAAGCTGGTGGGGGCGATGGTGAGGCTCGAGGTGTTCGACGCCCAGGGACGGCGGGTGGGGATGCTCGCCAACCGCTACTTCCCACCCGGGAGCCACGCGGTGCCCTGGAACCCATCAGCGGGCGGACGGCGCATTGGGCCGGGCGTGTACTTCTATCGTCTCGATGCGGGCGCGTTCCACGACCGGAGGAAGATGACGCTGATCCCCTAAGGACACCTGTCCTCCCACTTTCGGTTGAGTCGCGGGGATGAGCGGCTACAGTGGCGCTCATCCCTGCGACCGGCTGACCCCGCTTCCGCTTTGCGCCGCAAAGTAGTTCTTGCCTGCGCCCGCCGGGGGCGCTAGCATTGGGGCATGTCCGCACTGCGTCCCCCGCTCGAACTCCCGCCGGCCCTCCACGACCATGCGATGGACGACCTGCGCTTCATCCGCCAGACCATGGAGGAGGCGGGCTCGTTCACCGCGGTGCCGGGCTGGGGCGCGGTCGCGATGGGTGCGAGTGCCCTGGTCGCGGCGCTGATCGCCTCGCGCACGCACGCTCCGGCGGCCTGGCTCACGGTGTGGATGGCCGAGGCGGGCGTGGCGCTGGCGATCGCGGCGGCGACCATGGGCCGCAAGGCGCGGGGGGCCGGGCTGCCGCTGTTTTCGGGGCCGGGCCGGCGCTTCGTGCTCTCGTTCGCGCCCCCGCTGTTCGCCGGCGCGGTGCTGACCTTCGTGCTGTTCGCCGCGGGGCGCACGAGCGTGCTCCCCGGGCTGTGGCTGCTGCTCTACGGCACCGGGGTGGTCACGGGCGGGGCGTTCTCGGTGCGCATCGTCCCGGTCATGGGCCTCGCCTTCATGCTCGCCGGAACCATCGCCCTGTTCCTGCCCGCCGCCTGGTCCGACGTCGCGATGGCCGCGGGCTTCGGGCTCATCCACGTCGCCTTCGGCGTCCTGATCGCGCGGCGGCACGGTGGCTAGGGCGGGAGCGGTCGCTGGCACGCGCCGGCGCGGCACGGGGCGCACGCTCGCGAGCGTCGCGGGGCGGCAGCCGCGCTCGACCGCGAGTCTCGACCGGCTCATCCACGAGCGCATGCGGCTCGGCATCGTGAGCGCGCTCGCGGTCAGCGAGACCCTGACGTTCAACGAGCTCAAGCGGCTCATGAAGACCACCGACGGCAACCTGAGCGTCCACGCCCGCAAGCTCGAGGAGGCGCACTACGTCCAGTGCGTGAAATCCTTCGACGGCCGGGTGCCGCGCACCCGCTACCGTCTCACCGACACCGGCCGCCGCGCCCTCGAGCGCTACCTCGATCACATGGAGGCGCTCATCCGGACCATGCGGGAACGCTAGGCCCGGCCGGTCCTTTTTTCTTGGAGTCAGGCTTTATGGCGCAAAGTGCTTCGCCGCCCCGCGACCCCGCGGGGCTCCACGTCGCCATCATCATGGATGGCAACGGCCGCTGGGCCTGCGAGCGCGGCTGGCCGCGCATCGCCGGCCATCGCGCCGGGGCGCTCGCCGTGCGCCGGGTGGTCGAGGCCGCCCGCCGCGCCGGGGTGGGGACGCTCACGCTCTACGCGTTCTCGTCCGACAACTGGCAGCGGCCCGCGCGCGAGGTCGCGGCCCTCATGCGCCTGTTCCGCCAGTACCTGGCGAGCCAGACCGCGCGCTGCGTGACCAACGGCGTCCGGCTCACGGTGCTGGGGCGGCGCGACCGCCTGCCGCCCGCGCTGCTCGAGGCCATCGCTGCCGCCGAGGCCGCGACCGCGCCGGCGGCGCTGCCCGGCGGGCGCGTGGGGATGCACCTGCGCGTGGCGGTGGACTACTCGGCGCGCGACTCGGTGCTGCGCGCGGCCGAGTGCTGCCGGGCGGACGGCGCGGTGACCCGCGAGGCCTTCGAGCGCCACCTGAGCGCGGTCAACCACGACCTGGGCCGCGCCCCCGAGGTGGACCTGCTCATCCGCAGCGGCGGCGAGCGGCGCCTGAGCGACTTCCTGCTGTGGGAGTGCGCCTACGCCGAGCTGGTGTTCTACGACCGGATGTGGCCCGACTTCGACGCCGCCGACCTGGAACGCGCGCTCGAGGAGTTCGGGCGCCGCGAGCGCCGCTTCGGCGCTGCCCCGAAGGCGCTACGGGTACCGAGTCGGTTTGACGACCAGCCGGGAACGAAGCGACGCCGTGCGTGAGCAGCGCATCAACCGCGTTGCCGGCATCGGCCTGATCGTTCTGTCCCTGACCGCGTTGCTTACGGTGCTGACCGGATACCGCGTTTCCTTCCAACCCTTCTCGCTCTACACCGCGCCGCCCCAACCGGACGAAGGCACGGGGGCCCACATCTTCCAGCTCTCCATCGTGGCGCTGGCGCCCACGATCCTGCTCTTCCTCGCCACGCTGGATTGGAGGCGGCCCTTGCGAAGCGCGCGTCCCCTGGCATTTTCTGCCGCCGCCGTGGTTCTGGCGTTCGGAGCCCTGTACTACCTCGAGCACCACGGATAGCCGGCGACACAACCGCGGATCGAGCGCACCCACCCGCTGGCTACCCTGCCGCTGGCCCGCGCCCGGCGCGGGGCGTAATCTCCCGGACAGGCCCGCGTCGACCCAAGCCCATCCCCGGAGGTTCGCCATGTCCGCGACCAAGCACGAACTCGAATCGTTCATCGCCACCTGGGAGATGGAGGCGAAGAACGCCGTCCGCATGCTCGAAGCCCTGCCGCCCGACAAGTACGACTACCGTCCCGACATGACCGGCCGCTCCCTGGGCGAGCTGGCCTGGCACCTCGCCGAGATCGACGCCTACATGACCTTCGGGGTCGAGTCCGGATCCTTCGACCTGACCAGCAAGCCGCCCAACCTGGAACGGCCGCGCGAGATCAAGGCGATCCTGCCCGGCTACCGCCGCATCCACGAGGACGCGGTCGTGCGCGTCAACAAGCTCAAGCCGTCGGACCTCGACCGCAAGCTGAAGTTCTTCAACGGCGAGATGATGCGCGTCGGCGACATCCTGTGGGGAGCGCTGCTCCATCACCTCATTCACCACCGCGGACAGCTCGCGCTCATGAACCGGCTCGCGGGCGGCAGGACGCCCGGGATCTACGGCCCCAACCGGGAGGAGACCGCGGCGATGAGGGCCGCGGCCCAGGCAAAGGCCTAGGCGAAACCCACCGTGGCTCATGACGCCGTGAGGGTGTAACGTTTTCCCACGGCGCCCCGGGCGGTTCCCACCCCGGGCGCTGCCGCGGCTGCATCCGAATCCCTCCGGACCGACGGCCGTGCGGACCTCATAGCCGAGGAGGCGCGATCATGCCTGCGCGCACGCACTCCCGTGGCCGGGCCGTTGCGAGCCTGGGATTCGTCACGATCGCCATCCTGGCCCGCGCGGCCGCTTCGGGACCTCTATTCCAGTCGAGCTTCATCGCCTACGAGAACGGCAGCTTCGCGAGCTCCACCGCCATCGGCGACCTGAACGGCGACGGCCTGCCGGACCTCCTGACCCCAACGCAGCTGCATGCGTTCGCCGTTCGCCTCTCGATCGGCGACGGCACGTTCGGTCCGAAGGCGGACGCGCACGACGCGAACGTGTACGACGACTACTCGACCTGGACCGCCGATCTCGACGCGGACGGGAAGACCGACGCGATCTGGTCCGACGGGTACAGCCTGTTCGTCGCCCGGGGACGCGGGGACGGGACGTTCGACCCATCCCTCGAGCTCGATCCGTCGTCG
>JBGQIE010000196.1:0-5076 GCA_041498315.1 Candidatus Eiseniibacteriota bacterium | reverse complement strand
CGAGCGCCAGAGCCAGCGCTAGCGCGACGGGCGCCGCATCCAGACGCCATCCGGCGCGCCGAGCCCTCACGGCGCGACCCGGCGCACGAGCAGCGCCTGCGAGCCCGCGGTGCGCCAGCGCCGCTCGAACTCCTCGCGGCGCATGGTGCGCGGGCGCGCCTCGCCCATGTTGAGCGTGAAGGTCCCGCGGGCAGGATTCCAGCCCCTCAGGACCCCGTAGTGCGGGGTCGTGAGCGGCGCCGGGCCCGCCTGGTAGAGCACGATCGGAGGCACGCCAGCCTGAAGAAGCGCCACGAGCGAATCGGACGTCAGGGTGCCCATCTCGGCCGCGAAGCCGGCCCGCCTGGCGGCGGCCGCGAGATCGGTGATGAGCGCGCCGCGCAGCTGAGGATCGTAGGCCCGATCGGCCTCGCGGATCGCGGTGTCCCCGGCGCCGTAGAAGCGCATCACCATCTCGAGTGAGGCCGGGCCGCAATGCTCCCGCGACTGGACCACGATCGGCACGGCGAGGTCGATGCGCCCCGGGACCTCCGCCGGACCAGCGGCCGGAAGCGTGAGCGCCGCCAGGACGAGGAGGGAAGCACGTGCGGGGCGCGGGTTCATGCCCGCCAGTTTACGCATGCCGCCCGTGGCCACGCCAGCGAGGCGGCGCTTCGCGCGCTTAAGCTCGGTGCGCTAGACTGGATCGAGTCGCTCTCCTGGAGGCACCGATGACGCAGTCGATCCGGCTATCCCAACGCGCAGCGCTCATGCCGGCCTCGCCGATCCGGCGCCTCGCGCCGCTCGCGGCCGCGGCGCGCAAGGCGGGAAAGTCCATCTACTCGCTCAACATCGGGCAGCCCGACATTCCCACCCCGCGCGCGATCCTCGATCGCCTGCGCTCCTACGACGCCGCGAACGTTCCCTACGGACCCTCGCAGGGCCTGCCCGAGTTCATCGAGGCGCTGCGCGGCTACTACGCTGGCGTGGGACTCGCGCTCGAGCCCGAGGAGATCTTCGTCACCGCCGGGGGGAGCGAGGCGGTCCTGTTCACGCTCGGCGCGCTGTGCGATCCGGGCGATCAGGTCGTGGTGTTCGAGCCCTTCTACACCAACTACAACGGCTTCGCCGCCCTGATGGGGGTCGAGCTGGTGCCGGTGACAACCCGCGCCGAGGACGGCTACCACTTGCCGGCGCGCGCCGCGATCGAGGCCCGACTGGGCCCGCGCACCCGCGCCATCATGATCTGCTCGCCCAACAATCCCACCGGCACGGTGTACACCGATGCCGAGCTCGAGCTGCTCGCCGCCGTGTGCCGCGAGCGCGGGCTCTGCCTGGTGGCCGACGAGGTGTACCGCGAGTTCGTGTACGACCGGCGCACCACCCGCTCGGCACTCACCCTTTCAGGCCTCGAGCAGCAGGTCATCATGTGCGACAGCGTTTCCAAGCGCTACTCGCTGTGCGGCGCGCGGGTGGGCAACATCGTGAGCCGCAACCGCGGCTTCATGGACGCGGTGCTGCGCTTCGGCCAGGCGCGGCTCTGCCCCCCCACGCTCGGGCAGCACGCGTGCGCGGCGCTCACCCAGGTGCCGGCGAGCTACATCGCGGGCGTGATTGGGGAGTACCAGCGCCGCCGCGACGTGGTCGTGGACGCGCTCGCCGCGGTCCCGGGCGTGGTCGTGCGCCGGCCCGAGGGCGCCTTTTACGTGTGCGCGAGGCTCCCGGTGGACGACTCCAACGCGTTCGCCGAGTTCCTGCTCCGCGACTTCCAGCAGAACGGCGAGACCGTCATGGTGGCGCCGGCCGACGGCTTCTACGCCACCCCGGGCCTGGGCCGCGACGAGGTGCGCATCGCCTACGTGCTCGAAGAGCCCAAGCTCAAGCGCGCGATGCAGATCTTCGGCGCGGCCCTGGCCGCCTACCCGGGCAAGGTCGCGAGCGCGGTGCGCGGCTAGAGAGCCCCCGGCCGACGGCGGTCGGGCCGGAGGGCTCCAAAGATTGGCGGCACCCCCGCGCTGCCGCGGGGCATCAGACAGAGTAACGCCCATCCGGGCGTCACCCGGCATCAGGCATGGGGCCGATGCCATGAAGACCCGCCGCGCGCGATGAGCCGCGGCGAGAGAAAGGACGGATCATGCATCCCCGCATGTTCCACTGGGCCCGCGGGCCCGAAGCGCGCCGCTGTCGCTGCGGCGACACCTCCAGCGACTTCCACGAAGCGGAGCACGTTCGACACCACCACTACGCCCCGGGCGACGACCTGGGCGGTGGAGCCTTCGGCGTGCGCCGGCCGCTGCGATTCCTGGCCTGGAAGCTGCGGCTCGACGAGCCTCAGGTCGCGGAGTTCGCCGCGCTGCTCAACGAGCTCAAGACCGAGCGCGCGCAGGCGGCGGTGGACGACCGGCGGGCGCTCACCGCGTTCGCCGACGCCGTGGCGGGCGAGGGCTTCGACGCCGCGAAGGCGACCGAGGCGCAGCGCCTGCGCGTGCAGAGCGCCGAGCGTCTGCAGGGCGTCATCGCCAAGACGCTCGAGGGCATGCATGCGCGGCTCGATTCCGAGCAGCGCGCGCGGCTCGCGTACCTGATTCGCACGGGAACGCTCCTGCTCTAGTCGCATCGCCGATGTGCGGACCGGCGCCGCATGGATTGCGGCGCCGGTTCAAGGCGAGTTTGCGGTTGTGGGCCGTTCGTGGTCCCCCTATCGTGGCCCCGCCGTGACCCGACCGACGATTGCGGAAGCTCCCGTCCGCGTGGTGCCCAAGCACCATGGGCTCGTGCGCCTGTCGCACTGGGCCAACGTGCCGCTTCTCCTCGGGCTCATCGCGAGCGGGCTCGCGATCTACTGGGCGGCGCCGGTGTTCACCCACGCGCGCGATCCCGTGACCGGGAGCAACGACTACCTCGCGGATCTCGGCATCGCCATCTCGGGCTGGCTCCACCAGGGCGGCCAGACCTGGAACTGGGTGTACGACCACTTGAGCATCGGACCCCGCCAGCTCGCGCTGGCGCTGCGCCTCCACTGGGCGCTCGCCTACCTGTTCATGGTGAACGGCGCGCTCTACCTGCTCGGGCTCATCGCCGGGGGCGGTTGGCGGGCACTGCTCCCGCGCCCCTCGGACCCGGCGGATGGGCTCGCCATGATCCGCTTCTACCTCGGCGTCGTTCCGATGGCGATCCGGCGCCGCCGCTGGCCGCATCCGCCGGTGAGCGCCAAGTACAACGCGCTTCAGCGCGGCGCCTACTTCACGATGCCGGTGTGCGGCGCTCTCGTCGTGCTCTCGGGCTGGGCGATGCACCAGCCGGTTCAGCTCGGCTGGCTCGAGCGGCTGTTCGTGAACTACGACGGGGCGCGCATCGTTCACTTCGCGTGCATGTTCGTGCTCGGGGCGTTCGTCATTCCCCACGTCATCCTGGTCATCGCGGACGGCTGGGACACGTTCCGCTCGATGGTCGTGGGCTGGTCGGCGCGTGTGAAGGAGGCGGCTCATGAGTGACGTCCCGCGCGAGGAACCGAAACCCGCGGACGCGGCCGAGCTGTCGGGCGAGGCGCGCCCGACGGAGCCGCCGGCCGAGGGTCGGCCTCCCGATGCGGCGCCCGAGTCGGGCCTCGCGGCCGTGGCGCCCGCCGAGTCGACCGCGCCCGCATCCCCCGGCGAGGCGAAGCCCGCGCCCCCGGCGCTCGCCGCGCCGAGGCCGGCCCCGCCACCCGCGCCGCGCCGCGGATGGCTCGAGGCGCTGGCCGAGCGCCCCGAGGTGGTAATCGAGATCCCGGCTCGCCGGCTGCAAGCCCAGTCGCGCCGCGATTTCATGATGCTTGCCGCCGGACTGGTGGCATCGGCCGCGGGCGCGTGGTGGCTGCTACCCGATCGCACGCGGGCGCGCCTGCTGCCCGGCTCCGGGAACGACCGGCTCGACACCCTCGCCGCCCGCGTCGGGCTTTCGCGCGCGAACCGCGAAAAGGTGCTCGATCGCTCGCTCACGTTCGACGACGACGTGGCCGAGGCGCTCTATTCCAAGGGCCGCCGGGTGCGGGCCTACTCGCGCTCCCAGGTGACGGCGCTGCGCAACAACTACAACGGCCAGACCCCGGGCCCCGAGTACCTGCCGGGGTGGAGCCTGGCGCTCGCGGGCCTGGCCTCGGGCCGCACCGAGCGCTTCACGATCGACGAGCTGATGCGGCGCTTCCCTCAGGTCGAGCAGGTCACGCGCCTGGTGTGCGTCGAGGGCTGGAGCGCGGTCGCGTGGTGGGGCGGCATCCGGTTCGCCGACGTTGTGGCCGCGTTTCCGCCCGCGCCCGGCGCGCGCTGGGCGGCGCTGCGCTCGGCGGTCAATCTGGACGGCGCGGGACGGAGCGATCCCTACTACGTTTCGATCGACCTCGAGACCGCCCGCCACCCGCAGACGCTGCTCGCGACCCACCAGGGCGGCGCCCCGCTCACGGTCGGGCACGGCGCGCCCTTGCGCCTGCTCGTGCCCATGAAGCTCGGGCTCAAGAACATCAAGGCGGTGACGGACATCGTCTACATGATCGATGAGCCCGACGACTACTGGAACGAGCGGGGCTACTCGAAGTACGACGGGCTGTAGGCTGTCCTGATTTGCGATTCGGCTTGACACGCGGAGCCGAGCCCGGCGGCGTCGTCTCGCCACCCCGGCGCCAAAGCACGCGATAACGTGCGCAGGCGTGGGCTCTCGCAGCGTGCGTCGCCCCCGCGCCCACGAAGTCACGCTACGCTCACTGAAGCGCCCTGCGGGGCTTTGCGAGCGCCGCAAACGCGCATGATATGAATGGCGAACACCCGCCCCCGGGAAAGGCTCGCCATCATGCGCGCCTACTCCCTGTCTCATCTGAGCGACCCCGAGCTGATGCGCAGCACCGCCGCCTCCTCCAGCCAGGAGGACACCGCCACCGCCAGCTTCCTGGCCCACCTCGCCGAGATGGATGCGCGCCGCCTCTACCTGCCGGCGGGCTATCCTTCCCTGCACGCCTACTGCGTCCAGGTGCTGCACAAGTCAGAGGATGCCGCCTACCGGCGGATCACCGCGGCGCGTGCGGCCCGTCGATTCCCGGCCATCTTCGAGGCGCTGGCCGAGGGG
>JBGQIE010000195.1:0-5083 GCA_041498315.1 Candidatus Eiseniibacteriota bacterium | reverse complement strand
TCCGGGTGCCGGGCCCGCGGGGGTGAGAAGCGCGGGGCTTCTGCTTGAAAGACTGCCGGCGCAGTTTACAGGCGCGCGGTCCCGGGGCGCAAGCGCGCTGACACGCCCTTCTCCCCCTCCCTAGCGTCCGGTCGGTCGCCTCCGGCCTGGCGGCCGTCGTTCCATCCCATCGCGGGCGGCTCCACGATGAGGGGTGGATCGGGAAGCCATCGGGGTCGGCCAGGCCGGGCTTCTACGACGATCCCGTCAAGGGCTAGGGGTCGTTCGATGGGGCCGAGATCTTCGCTTTCTACCCGTGCTACTCGGTGGGCGGCGGGATCGAGTATTTCCGCCCTCGGTCCACGGGTGGCTTCATTGACGCCCGCCTCGTCGTCGCCCCGGGCCGCACCGAGCCCGCGCACGTGTGGGCTCCGGTGCGCGCGGGCATCTCATTGAGCCTGTGGCGCTTATGGCCACTCGGGCGCTAGCGGGGTTGACAAGCGGACCCACTTGGGGCTCACTACGCGCCGCTGTGGGAGCCCCACCGCGTGTGCCGGCTGGCGCGCTGGCGGAGGGTGCTCTATCTCAATCACGGAGGAGAGAATGAGGAAGCTGATCATCTGGAGCGTTGCGGTGCTGGCTGTCGCGGCGTCGGCGGCGGTCGCTAGTGCGGCCGAGAGCAAGGGAATGACGTTCTCGATCGGCCTGTCGCATGGGTCGGGCGAGTACTCCCAGCCCGTCTCGTTTACGGGCGCCGACTACATCGACGTGCTGGAAGTGCCCGAGATCGGTGCGAACGCCGAGTTCGGCATGGCGATGAGCGATGACTACGCGATGGTGCTGTCGGGGGACTTCCGGTTCGGGAGCCTCAAGCAGGAGCCCACGACCAATGCCGCAGCGGGATCCCCGACGCTGAAGGCGACCACCACGTCGTACAAGGTCCGCCTGGGCGGCGATCGCACCGGCAAGATCGGTGACCGGTTCCACTGGTTCATGGGACCCGGCCTCGAGTACGCCAGCGGCAAGGCCAAGTTCGAGGACTACGCCCCGTCGCCGGACAACAGCCTCAAGAGCGAGCCGTCGAACAAATTCGGCATCAACGGCCGCATTGGTGGCGTGATGATGCTGAGCCCGCAGGTCGGCATCAAGGGCCAGATCGGCGACACGTTCGGCATGGCCTCGGTCAAGGACACGGGTGGCAAGACCACCTGGTACTACAGCTCGTTCGAGGCCGCCTGGGGCGTGCAGTTCGGCTTCGGTGGTAAGTAGTCGATAGAAAGGGCGCGGCCGAATCTCGGCCGGCCTGGAAGCACGAAGGCCCTGCCTCGCAAGAGGCAGGGCCTTCTCGTTGGTGCGGAGGGTGCCGCGCAGGCGCGCCTAACGCCGGGCTTGCACCTCGCGTCCGACCATCTCGATGAACGCCTGGCGGGTCATGGCTTCGAGCTGCCCCTTGCCCTTGCGGCGCGGCGACACCGTTCCCGCCTCGGCCTCGCGCGGGCCCACGATCAGCATGTAGGGCACCTTCTCGAGCTCGGCATCGCGGATCTTGGCGCCCATCTTCTCGTCGCGCAGGTCGGTCTCCACCCGAAGGCCGCCGAGCTCGAGCATGCGCGCGGTGTCCTGCGCGTAGTCGTTGGCCTTGGGATTCGCGGGGATCACCTTGGCCTGGACCGGCGCGAGCCACACCGGGAACTCGCCGCCCGTGTGCTCGATGTAGATGCCCACGAAGCGCTCGAGCGAGCCCAGCAGCGCGCGGTGGAGCATGACGACCTCGTGCTCCTTCCCGTCCGCGCCGATGTAGTAGACGCCGAAGCGCTTGGGCAGCATGAGGTCGACCTGGATGGTCGGGCACTGCCATTCGCGGCCCAGCGCGTCCTTGAGCTTGACGTCGATCTTGGGGGCGTAGAACGCCCCGCCCCCCTCGTCCAGCTCGTAGGGCAGGCCGCGCCGCTCGAGCGCCTCGCGCAGCGCCGCGGTCGCGAAGTCCCATTCCTCCGTGCTGCCCAGGAACTTCTCGGCCGGGCGGGTCGCGAGGTAGCACCGGTATTCGTAGCGAAAGGCGCGCAGCAGGAAATCCATCAGGTCGAGCACCCCCGCGACCTCGTCCGCCAGCTGCTCGCGGGTGCAGAAGATATGCGAGTCGTCCTGGGTGAAGCCGCGCACCCGCTCCATGCCGTGGAGCACGCCCGAGCGCTCGTAGCGATAGACCGTGCCCAGCTCGGCGAAGCGCAGCGGCAGGTCGCGATAGGAGTGCCGTGTGGTGTTGTAGATCATGATGTGGAACGGGCAGTTCATGGGCTTCGCCCGGTAGGGCTTGCCGTCGATGTCCATCGCCGAGTACATGAGGTCGGCATAGTTCTCGAGGTGGCCCGAGATCTCGTAGAGCTTCTCGCTCGCCAGGTGCGGCGTGTACACGAACTGGTAACCGCGCTTGAGGTGCTCCGCCTTCCAGAACTCCTCGATCAAGTGGCGCACCATGCCGCCACGCGGATGCCACAGGATGAGCCCCGCCCCCACCTCCTCGTGAACCGAGTAGAGCTCGAGCTCGCGCCCCAGCTTACGATGGTCGCGCTTGAGCGACTCCTCGATGCGCTTGAGGTGCTCGTCGAGCTCCGCCTGGGTCGCGAACGCGGTGCCGTAGATGCGCTGGAGCATCTCGTTGCGCTCGCTGCCGAGCCAGTAGGCGCCGGCGACGTGGGTGAGCTTGAACGCCTTGAGGTCGGCGGTGCTCTGCACGTGGGGTCCGCGGCACAGGTCCACGAACGGCCCGTTGGTGTAGAACGTGATCCGGCCGTCGGCCGGAATCTGCGAGAGGAAGTGAAGCTTGTACTTCTCGCCCGCCGCCTTGAAGCGCTTCTCGGCCTCGGCGCGCGAGACTTCGCTCAGCTCGAAGGGCTGGCCGGCGGCGACGATCTCGCGCATGAGCGCCTCGATGCGCACCAGGTCGTCGGGCGTGAACGGCTGCTCGCGCGCGAAATCGTAGTAGAAGCCCGAGTCGATGGGCGGACCGCCGGCGACCTTGACCTCGGGGAACAGCTCGGTCACCGCGGTCGCTAGCACGTGGGCGGCCGAGTGGCGCAGGCGGTAGAGCGCCTCGCCGCCCGGATAGTGCGACAGATCGGGTCCGGACTGGCCGGCGGGTGCCATGGACATCGGTTCGATTCCCGGCGCTGCGAGGTGGTCCGCCCAAGCCGGCGGTCGGCGAAAGTGGTGGGCGATACTGGACTTGAACCAGTGACCCCCTGCTTGTCGAGCAGGTGCTCTAGCCAGCTGAGCTAATCGCCCGAGGAACGAAGGATTAAGCCGGATGCGGGGTGCGGTGTCAAGAAGCGGAGGGTCCTACGCGCCCGGCCGGCGCGCGGGCGCCCCGGCGGGCGTGAGCTTCGGCATGGCGCTCAGCGGATCTCGAAGCTCACCGTCACCACCGCGGTGATGTCCTTGAGCAGCGACGAGGTGTCGTTGATGCCGTAGTCGCTCACCGTGGTCGAGAACGCGGGCGTGATCTGGAACACGCCCATGCGGGCCGAGCGCAGCCGGCCGGTTCGCGATCCGCTGTTGCGGGCCATCTCCTCCGCCCGCGCCTTGGCGTCCCGTGTCGCATCCGCGAGCATCGCCACCTTGAGCTCCGCGAGCCGGGTGTAGAGGTATTCGGGCGGCATGGACTCGAACCGGATCCCTTGATTGATCAGCTCGGTCGCTTCCCGCGCGACCGCTTCGATGTGCGCGACATCCTGCGAGCGCACCTCGACCGTCTGGCGCAGCTCGTAGCCGGTGACGGTGCTGGTCTCGCGCCCACCCGGACCGAGGGCGTAGAAGATGCGGGTCGTGATCGAGCCGAACACCAGCGAGTCCGCGGGGATCCCCTTCGAGACCAGGTAGGTCTTCACGCGCCCCATGTCGGTCTTGAGCTGCGCGTAGGCGGTCTGAAGTTCGGCCGACTGGGCGCTGAAGGAGCCGCGCCACACCACCAGGTCGGAGCGGATCTGCCGCTTGGCGGAGCCGGTGACGGTGATGGTCGCGCGCGAGTTGGCGATTTGCACCGCGCTGCCGCCCAGGATCCAGGCCGCGACCACGAGCGCCACGCCCAGGATCCAGGCCCAGAGTGGCTGTGGCGCGCGGGTCCGTGACGCGCTGGTTTCCATGCGCTTCCCTCCTGCCCCCGAATCGCCCGGGCCGCACGGTCGTGGCCTGCGCGCGGGCGGCTCCCGACCCCAAGGTACACGAGTGCCGGCCGGCGCGCCCCCCGCTACATCGCCAGCACCATCTGGGCCGGCTCGGGCGGGGGCGCCAGGCGCACGTCGCGCCGGTCGGCGATGCCGAAGCGGTCGCGCAGCGCCCGCACCTGCTCGAGCGCCGGCCCGCTCGCGGCGCGCGACAAGTAGGGGCGCGCCGGCGTGTAGAGCCGCTCGTACTCCGAAAACAGCTCGGGCCACTCCCGGGCCAGGGTCTCGAGGAAGTGCTCGCGCGTCCCCGGGCGCAAGTGGAGCAGGCTCGCCCACACGTGCGTGGCGCCCGCGTCGCGCGCGGCCCGCACCACCGCGGCGAGCTGCTCCGGATGATCGGAGATGCCGGGCAGGATCGGGGCGATGCCGACCCCGGCCCGGATGCCCGCCTTGACTAGTTGTGCGACCGCGCGAATGCGCTGGAGCGGCGGCGGCGCGCCCGGTTCGGTCGCCCGCCACACCCGTTCGTCGAGCGTGGGCACCGACAGGTTCACGGTGACGCTCGCGCGCCGGGACGCCTCGGCGAGCACGTCGGAGTCGCGCACCACCAGGGGTCCACGCGTGATGATCCCGAATGGGTTGCGATGCTCGCACAGCGCTTCGAGGCAGCGGCGCGTGAGCCGGTAGGGTCCCTCGGCCGGCTGATAGGGGTCGGTGGCCGCGCCGATCGCCACGGTGGGCCGAGTCCAGCCGCGCCGGGAGAGCTCGCGCCGCAACACTTCGGCGACGTTGATCTTGACCCGGATGGACTGGCCGTAACGGTCGTCCCCGGGGCGGTCGGCGCGCCGCTCGAAGGCGCGCACGTAGCAGAACGTGCAGCGGTGCGCGCAGCCCATGTACGGGTTGAGCGACCACTCGAAGCCCATCCCGGTCACCCGGTT
>JBGQIE010000194.1:0-5113 GCA_041498315.1 Candidatus Eiseniibacteriota bacterium | reverse complement strand
GCAGCAGATGCTCGAGAGCGCCCGCGGCAAGACCAGTTCTGGGCCGTCGAGTCGGCCTCTGCCGCGCCCACCCCAGCCTGACCTGCCCTGAGGGGTCGATGCGCGAGCCGCTGGCGCTGGTGACCGGAGCCGCGGGATTCATCGGCTCGCACCTGGTCGAGCGTCTGCTCGCCGAGGGGGTGGCGGTGACCGGCGTGGATTGCTTCACCGAGACCTACGAGGCCACGCTCAAGCGCCGGAATCTCGGGCGCGCCGCGGCCCACGGGTCGTTCCGGCTCCTCGAGCTCGACCTGGCCCGCGGCGATCTCTCGCGCCTGCCCGACGCCTCGGTCGTGTACCACCTCGCCGCCCAGCCGGGCGTGCGTTCGTCGTGGGGCGCGGACTTTGCGGTCTACGTCGAGCGCAACGTGCTCGCGACCCAGCGCCTGCTCGAGCGCTACCGCGATGCGCGTCCCGAGCGCTTCGTCTACAGCTCGTCCTCGTCCGTCTACGGCGACGCCGAGAGCTTCCCGACCGCCGAGACCGCGCTGCCGCGTCCGTTCTCGCCCTACGGGGTGAGCAAGCTCGCGGGCGAGCACCTGGCCCTGCTCTACGGGAGGAACTTCGGGCTGCCGGTCGTGGCGCTGCGCTACTTCACGGTCTATGGTCCGCGCCAGCGGCCCGATATGGCGTTCCACCGCTTCTGCCGTTCGCTGCTGCGCGGCGAGCCGATCACGGTCTACGGGGACGGCTCCCAGGCGCGCGATTTCACGTTCGTCGCGGACGTGGTCGAAGCCAACTGGCGCGCCTGGCGCGAGGGGCGCGCGAGCGGGGTGTACAACGTGGGCGGGGGGAGCCAGATCGAGCTGCGCGAGGCGATCGCGATTCTGGGCCGCGCGCTCGGGGTGAAGCCTTCGATGCGCTTCGAGCCGCGGCCGCCCGGCGATCCGCCGCGCACCTGCGCCGACGCCACGCGCCTCGAAGCCGATCTCGGCTTCCGTCCCCGGGTCGGCATCGAGCCGGGCCTCAAGGCCCAGGCGGCCTGGGCGCGCGAGCTCTACGCGGAGGAACGGGCATGAGCGGCGGCGAGCGCATCGGGATCACCGCCGTGATTCCGGCCTACAACGAGGCCGAGAGCCTGCCCGAGCTGGTGCGCGAGCTCACCGCCGCGCTCGACGCGTTGCGCCGGCCGTGGGAGATCCTGATCGTGGACGACGGCTCGCGCGACGGGACCGACCGCGCGATCGCCACCCTCGCGGCCTCCGACCGGCGGGTGCGCGGGGTCTCCCTGCGCCAGAACTTCGGCAAGTCGGCGGCGCTCGCGACCGCGTTCCGGCTCGCGCGCGGCGCATGGGTCGTGACGCTCGACGGCGACCTCCAGGACGACCCGGCCGAGCTTCCGCGGCTGGTCGAAGCGCTCGAGCAGGGGCTCGACCTGGTTTCGGGCTGGAAGCAGAAGCGCAAGGATCCGATCAGCAAGACGGTCCCCTCGCGCCTGTTCAACGCGGTGACGTCCTGGGTGGCGGGGGTGCGGCTCCACGACTTCAACTGCGGTTTCAAGCTCTACCGCCGCGAGGTCACCGAGTCGCTCGAGCTCTACGGCGAGCTCCATCGCTTCATTCCGGCGCTCGCGCACTGGCGCGGCTTCCGGGTCGGCGAGGTGCCGGTGCGGCACCGCGCGCGGCGCTTCGGCCGCAGCAAGTTCGGCGCCTCGCGCTTCGTCAACGGGTTCCTCGACCTGCTGTCCGCCGCCTTCATCTCGACCAGCGCGCTCAAGCCCCTGCACGTGTTCGGGCGCATCGGGCTCGCCTTCCTCGTCCTGGGATTCGGGCTCGGCGTGTGGTTCGTCGCCCAGTGGATCGGGGGGGAGCCGATGCGCGTGCGGCCGCTCATGCTGGTGGGCGCCGGGCTCGCGCTGGTGGGCATCCAGTTCATCCTCATGGGGCTGCTGGGGGAGATGATCGCCCACCTGGGCGCGGGGGTGGACTACCCGGTTCGGCAGCGCTACAACCTGGACGGCGCCGAATGAAGGCCTTCGTGCTGGCAGGCGGGCTCGGAACCCGGCTGCGCCAGCGCTTCGGCGACCGGCCCAAGGCCCTCACGCCGCTCGCCGGCCGCCCGTTCCTGGCCCACCAGCTCGAATGGCTCGCGCGCCACGGCGTGCGCGAGGCCGTGGTATGCGCGGGCTACGGCGCCGAGGAGGTCGAGCGCGAACTGGGCGACGGCCGCCGCTTCGGCGTGGCGCTCGAGTACTCGATCGAGCCGTCGCCGCTCGGGACCGGCGGGGCGCTCAAGCTCGCCGAGGGCCGGGTCTCGGGACCGGCGCTGATCGTCAACGGCGACACGCTCGCGACCTGCGACCCCTGGGCGCTCGAGCGCGCGCGCTGGGAGCAGGCAGCGCTCGGCGCGGTGGCGCTCTACGAGGTGACCGACGCACGCGCGCGCGGGCGGGTGGAATGCGACGCCGCGGGGCGGATCGCGCGCTTCGTCGAGAAGGACGCGTCCTTTCGCGGACCGGCCTGGGTCAACGGCGGGCTCTACGCGTTCGGCCCGGGGCTGTGGAAGCGCCTGCCCGCCGGGCCCAGCTCGCTCGAGCGCGACGTGCTGCCCGCGCTGGCCGCCGAGGGCCGGCTGCGGGGCCTGCGGGTGGCCGGGGAGTTCTTCGACATCGGCACCCCCGAGGAATGGGAACGCGCCGAGCGCGCGTTCAGCGCATGAAAGCGGCCGTCTATTTCCGCGCGCGTGCGCCGCTGCGGCTCTCGTTCTGCGGCGGCGGCACCGACGTCTCGCCCTACCCCGAGGAGCACGGCGGGATGGTGCTCTCGGCGACCATCAACCAGTACGCCTACGCCTCGCTGCGGCCGCGCCGCGACAGCCGGCTGACGATCGCGAGCCTCGACTACGACGTGGTCGCGCGCTACGACCACCCGCGCCGTCTCAAGCTCGACGGCAACCTCGACCTCATCAAGTCGGTCGTCAAGACGCTCAAGGTGCGGCGCGGCGCCGACCTGTGGGTGCACTCCGACGCGCCCCCGGGCTCGGGTCTGGGCTCCTCCTCGACCCTGGTCGTGGCCCTCATCGGCGTGCTGGGCGCGTGGCTGCGCAAGCCGCTCTCGGGCTACGAGGCCGCCGAGCTCGCGTACCGCATCGAGCGCGTCGACCTCGGCCTGGCCGGGGGCCGGCAGGATCAGTACGCCGCCGCCTTCGGCGGCTTCAACTTCATCGAGTTCCAGGGCGTGACCACGGTCGTGAACCCGCTGCGCATCCGCCCCGACGTGCTGCGCGAGCTCGAGTACCGGATGCTGCTGTGCTACATGGGGCAAACGCGCCAGTCGGCCCACATCATCGAGCGCCAGACCGCGAGCTACGTCGGCGGCCGCCGCCGCACCGTCGAGGCGCTCCATCGTCTCAAGCGCGAGACCCTCGAGATGAAGCAGGCGCTGCTGCTCGGCGACATCGACGGCATGGGGGAGCTGCTCCACCAGGCGTGGGAGTACAAGAAGCGGCTCGACGAGGGCATCTCGAACCCCCACGTCGACCGGCTCTATCAGCTCGCTCGCAAGGAGGGGGCGATCGGCGGCAAGATGCCGGGCGCGGGCGGCGGCGGCTACTTCCTGCTGCTCACCCGCTTCGACCGCAAGCACCGGGTGGCCCGGGTGCTCGAGAAGCACGGCGGGCAGGTCGTGCCGTTCCAGTTCGAGGCGAAGGGGCTCGCGACCTGGTCGTCGGCCGGCCGGTGAACGGGACCGCGGATCGCGCGTTACGCATCGCATTGCTCGGCCCGCTGGCCCCGTGGCGCGGCGGCCTGGCGCAGTACCTGGCACTCCTGGGCGAGGCGCTCATGAGCCGGGCGGAGGTCCGGGGAGTGACCTTCACGCGGCAGTACCCGGGGTTCCTGTTCCCGGGCCGCTCCCAGTTCGATCCCCAGGCCGAGCGGCCGCGCTTCCCGGTCGAGGCCCTGCTCGACTCGATCGGCCCCGCGAGCTGGCGGCGCAGCGCCGGGGCGCTCGAGCGCTTCGCGCCCGGCGCCGTGATCCTCAAGTGGTGGATGCCGTTCTTCGCCCCCGGCTTCGCCTCGGCGGTGGGGCCGCTGCGTCGCCGCGGCACCCGGGTGGTCCTGGTGTGCGACAATCTGATCCCGCACGAGCGCCGGCCTTTCGACCTGGCGCTCACGCGCTGGATGCTGCGCAACTCGGACGGCTACCTGGTCATGTCGGAAAGCGTCGGGCGCGACCTGACGCGGCTCAAGCCGGGGGCCGTGATGCGCCGGGTGCCGCACCCGTTCTACGCCCAGTTCGACCGCGGGCGGTTCACGCGTGCGAGCGCCCGCGCCCGCCTCGGCCTCGACGAGCACGCGGAGGTGGCGGTGTTCTTCGGCTACGTGCGGCACTACAAGGGGCTCGACACGCTGCTCGAGGCCTGGGCGACCGTGCGGCGCGAGCGCCCGGTCACGCTGGTCGTCGCGGGCGACTTCTACGAGGACGCGGCGCCCTACCGGCGCCTGGCCGCGGCGGCGGGCGACGACGGCGCGGTGCGGCTCATGGAGGGCTACCTGCCCGATGAAGACGTCGAAGCGCTGTTCAAGGCGGCCGACGTGGCGGTGCTGCCCTACCGCTCGGCGACCCAGAGCGGCGTGACCCACGTGGCCTACGCGCTCGGCGTTCCGGTCATCACGACCGACGTGGGCGGGCTCGCCGAGACCGTGACGCCGGGGGAGACCGGGCTGGTCGTGCCCCCCGAGGACCCGGCCGCGTTGGCGCGCGCGATCGTGCGCTTCTTCGCCGAGGGGCTGGGACCGGCGCTGCGCGCCGGGGTCGCGGCGCTGCGGCACGCGCATTCCTGGGACGCGCTCGCGGCGAGCACCGTCGAGCTCATCGACCGGCTCGAGCCGGGCCGGGGGTGGCGGTGACGCCCGTGCCCGGCGCCCCGGGCACCATGAGCGCGGGCGCCGCCGCCGCGGTGGGCCGCAGCGCGCGCGCGCTCGCGCTCGCCGCGTTCCTGCTCTACGCGTTCACGGGCGGCGGGCGCATCGTCGGCAGCGACGAGGTCACGATGTTCGAGCTGTCGCGCGCGCTCCTGCACGGCTCGATCGAGGTGCCCGAGGGCGCCACTCTGGCGGGCCGCGGCGGGCGGT
>JBGQIE010000193.1:0-5149 GCA_041498315.1 Candidatus Eiseniibacteriota bacterium | reverse complement strand
GGAGGCGGCGGTGCTGCGCATCAGCTCGGGGTCGCTCAGATGAGACAGGGAGTAGGCGCGCATGATGGCGAGCCTTTCCCGGGGGCGGGTGTTCGCCATTCATATCATGCGCGTTTTCGACGCTCGCAGAGCCCCGCCATGCGACTCAAACAGAGCGTGGTGACTTGATGGGTGCGAGGAGGGACGCCGGGCGTGGGAGCGCGCGCCTGCGCGCGTTATCGCGCACTCTCGGGCGGGGGCGGCCAGGCGGCGAGGTCGGGCTCGGTTACGGTCGTCAAGTTAATTCGCAAGTGAGTTCGGACGGACGATCGGCGTCGGGACATGTCCTGACGAAGGGGGAGTTGGACCGCCGGGCGTGCCGCCTAGAGATACGAGCGCGTGATGCGGTGCGAGGCGTAGATCCCGAACGCGGTGCCCACCAGGCTCAGGAAGAAGGCGGTCATGAGGCCGAAGCGTTCGCCGAGCGCCCAGCCGATCCAGCCGCCGAGCATCGTGAGACAGAAGTAGAGCAGCTTGCCGAGCATGGGCGCCTCCCAATCGCATTCGGGGGAGGCCCAGCGCGGTCTCGCGCTCACAGCGCCAGCGTCATCTCGCGCTGGCGAAACTTGACCGTGGCGCCGAGCGCGCGCAGGCAGTTCCCCGCCTGGTCATCGGCAGGAAGGTTGACGAGCGTGAGGGTGGATTCGGGGTGGGCGCCGATCAGGGCCCGCAGCGTGGCCACGAGCAGGGCTCCCGGACGCCGCTCCGCCAGAGCCAGGTCGGCGAGGTTGAGTCGCGCGCCATCCGGGCGATAGAGCACCCAGCAGCCGAGGTCCGCTCCCTCGCGCACGCCCAGGGCGTGCAGACGGTCCGCCCAGTGCTCGAGGGCGGGCAGATCGCGCTGCCAGGGCGCGCGCTCGGCGTGAAGCGCCGCGTGCCGGTCGAGGCATTCGCGCACCGCGAGGGGCACCACCTCGGCCGCGGGACCGGACTCGGGCGGCAGCGGCGCCGGGGGGCGGGCGAAGACCTCGACCTTGCGCCGCTCGCGAAACGCGAGCGCCTCGTAGATCCGGTAGGCCGGCGTGTTCTGCTCCAGCACTTCGAGGTCCACGTGCTGAAGCCCGCGCTCGCGGGCGGAGTCGAGCACCGCCTCCATCGCCGCGCGCCCGCAACCGCAGCCGCGCGCTTCGGGCGCCACCCCCATGCCGCCGATCCAGCCGCGCGCGCCCCGGATGCCGAGCATGGCGAAGGCGACCGGCTCCTCTCCCCGGGCGCCGATCCGCGAGGCCTCCAGGTCGATCTGGTTCGCGTCCACCATGCCGCGAAACGCGGCGGCATCGAGCGTGACCGGCGCGTAGTATCCGGCGTAGCCGCGGTTGAAGAGCGCGGCCAGGTCCGCGTCGGAGTGGTGGCTTGCGGCGTGGAAGGATAGGGTGTCCACCATGAGGCCTCGGTGCCCCTTGTACCACAGTCATCCGAGCCCACACGAGAGGGAGGATTCATGACGCCCGAGCTGCAATCGGTTCTCGATCGTCTCGAGGAAGTGGAGCGGCACCGCCGCGGACAACGAAATCTCACCCTGCTCGCCATGCTCGTGAGCCTGGGGGTCGCGGCATTCGTCATCGGCGCCCGTCTGGCGCCGCCGCCGCCGCTCGTGCCCGAGGCGGCGCGCCCACCGGGCGTGGTCGAGGGCACGCGCTTCCTGCTCCGCGGGCCCGACGGGACGGTGCGCGGAGGTATGGAGGTCGAGCGCGACGGCACGGTCAAGCTCGCGATCGGCAACCAGGACGGTCACACCGGAGCCGCGCTGCTCCTGGCCCAGCCCACCGGCATGGTGCAGCTCCAGCTTCGCAGCCCGGGGGGCCTGGTGCGCGGGGCGTTCAATGGCGGCGTCGAGCCCTCGCTCGTGCTCAGCTCGGACGACGGCGGCTCGAGCGTGGCGCTCCAGACCAAGACCGGGGCTCCGGGCAAGCTCTTCCTGAGCGACCGCACCGGCACGTTGCGGCCGGCGCCCTAGGCGCGGTTTCCCCGGGCCCCGACGGCTGATACATTCGCGGCCCGTTCACCGTCCGAATTCCCGCGAGGTCCCCGCCATGCGCAAGCCCACGCACGCCGATGCCGAGCTGCTCCTTCATCTCTACGAGGTCCGCCGCGACCCCGAGCTGCGCCAGGCGCGTAAGTGGTTCCTCACCGACTTCAAGGCCCAGACCTGGGCCGAGATCAAGTCGCGCTACCTCTCGCACACGGACGAGGACCGCTATTTCCGTATGACCACCTCGTACTGGGAGATGGTGGGCACGCTCGTCAATCGCGGCGTGCTTAACGCCGATCTGTTCTTCGACCACAGCGGCGAGGACATCGTGACCTGGGAGCGCTGCAAGCCCTGGATCGCCGGGGCGCGCGCCGACATCCGCCCCACCTACCTCTATCAGTTCGAGCGCCTGGTGGCCGACCACCAGGCCTTCCGCGCGCGCACCATCGCGGCGTTCACGAAGGGCGGCACCCGCCGGGCGGGCGGCGCCCGCCGCGCCGACGGCACCCGGCAGCGCAAGCGCTGACGATGTCGTCCTCGTTCGGCCAGCTGTTCGTCGTCACGACCTTCGGCGAGTCGCACGGGCCGGCGGTGGGGGTGGTCGTGGACGGCATGCCCCCGGGCATCGCGATCGAGGTCGCCGCGATCCAGCGCGAGCTCGACCGGCGCCGGCCGGGGCAGAGCGCGCTCACGACCCAGCGCCAGGAGGCCGACCAGGTCGAGGTTCTATCCGGGCTGTTCGAGGGCGTGACGCTCGGCACCCCGATCGCCATGCTGGTGCGCAACACCGATTCCCGCTCGAAGGACTACGAGGCCCTGAAGGAAGTGTTCCGGCCCGGGCATGCCGACTACGCGACCATGCAGAAGTACGGCGTGCGCGACCATCGCGGGGGCGGCCGCTCGTCGGGCCGCGAGACCGTGGGCCGGGTGGCGGCCGGCGCCCTGGCGAGGGCCGCGCTGGCCACGGTGGGGGTCACGATCGTGGGCGGCACGGTGCGGGTGGGAACGGTCGAGGCCAAGCGGCGCGACTGGAGCGAGGTCGAGCAGAACCCGGTGCGCTGCCCCGATGCCGGCGCGGCCCAGACCATGGCCGAGGTGATCCTCAGGGCACGCGACGCCAAGGATTCGGTGGGCGGCGTGGTCGAGGTGGTCGCGACCGGAGTGCCGGCGGGCTGGGGCGATCCCACCATGGAGAAGCTCGACGCGCGACTCGGCGCCGCGATGCTCTCGATCCCCGCCACCAAGGGCGTCGAGATCGGCGGCGGCTTCGGCATGACCGAGCTGCACGGCTCGCAGACCAACGACGTGTTCGACGGCACGAGGTACCTGAGCAACTTCGCGGGCGGCATCTCGGGCGGCATCTCGAACGGCGCCGACATCGTGGTGCGCGTCGCGGTGCGTGCGGCGACCTCGATCGGCAAGCCCCAGACCGCGGCGAGCCAGGGCGGGGGCACGACCACCATCGAGATCCAGGGCCGCCACGATCCGTGCATCTGCCCGCGCGTGGTGCCGGTCGCCGAGAGCATGATGGCGATCACGCTCGTGGACGCCTGGCTCCGGCAGCGGGCGCTGCGGGGCCGGGAGCGGTGAGCCGGCGGGCCCTGCGATTGCGCCGCCCGGAATCCGCGTGATACGCTCGATGACGTCGTTCGGAGAACCCCATCGTGGAACGAGGCCTTCAACTCTGGATCTGGCGCTGGTACGGCTACGCGTCGCGTGGCCGGGTGACCGCGTTGGTCCGCTGAAGCTCTCGAACCGACCGTGAAGTCCCGGCCCATGCCAGTGCGGCATGGGCCGTTCCGTTGGTAGCCGGAGGGCCGGGGCACCATGCTGGTGCTGCTCAAGAAGGGGGCGGGCGAAGCCCAGGCGAGCGACGTGACGAGCCGCTTGCGCATGGCGGGCTTCTCGGTCCACCGCACCGACCACGAGGGTCAGGTGCGCATCGGCGCGGTCGGAGACGGCGCGGGGATCGACTGGGACCAGGTGCGAAGCTGGCCCGGGGTCGAGTCGGTCGCGAAGCTCCCGGTCCCCTTCAAGCTCGTGAGCCGCGCCTTCCATCCGCACGACACCATCATCACGGTGGGTCGGTGCGCGATCGGCAGCCAGCAGCTCGCGCTCATGGCCGGGCCGTGCTCGGTGGAGGGCGAGGAGCAGGTCTTCCGCATCGCCGAGGCGGTCGCGCGCGCCGGGGCCACGGTGATGCGGGGCGGCGCCTACAAGCCGCGCACCTCGCCCTACTCGTTCCAGGGCCTGGGGGAGGAGGGCTTGAAGCTCCTGCGGCGCGCAGCCGACGCCCACGGCCTCGCGGTCGTGAGCGAGGTCATGGACTCCCAGCTGGTCGAGCAGGTTGCCCGCTACGCCGACATCCTGCAGGTCGGGGCGCGCAACATGCAGAACTACTCGCTGCTGCGCGAGGTGGGCCGCTGCTCCAAGCCGGTGCTCCTCAAACGCGGGCTCGCCTCGACCATCGAGGAGTGGCTCATGAGCGCCGAGCACGTGGTCTCGCACGGCAACGCCCAGGTCATCCTGTGCGAGCGCGGCATCCGCACCTTCGAGACCTACACCCGCAACACCCTCGACTTGAACGCGATCCCGGTGGTCAAGGAGCTGAGCCACCTGCCGGTGATCGTAGACCCCTCGCACGGCACCGGGCTGCGCGACAAGGTGGCCCCCATGGCCCGGGCGGCGATCGCGGCCGGGGCGGACGGGCTCATCATCGAGGTCCATCACGACCCCGATCACGCGCTCTCGGACGGCGCCCAGTCCCTGTGGCCCGAGCAGTACGCCGAGCTCGTGAAGCAGATCGCCACCATCGCCGCGGTGCTGGGGCGCAGGATCTAGGTCCGGCCTCCATGTGGGACACCCCATCAGCTCTCAGGCCGCACTGCACACTTGTGCACCAGCCGTTTCCGTGCGACCATGGCCCCGGTCAGCCGCTCGGGGAGGCCTCACGCCATGCGATCCGAGTACCGCGAAGAGCCCTGCAAGAGCGCCCTCAACCGGGTGACCGGGATGGGCTTCGAGTGGTCGCTCAACCCGTACATGGGCTGCGCGCACCGCTGCACGTTCTGCTACGTGCGCGCCTTCGAGCGGCGCGCCGACCGCCCCGGGGACGACCGTTACGGCCAGTCCATCCGG
>JBGQIE010000192.1:0-5150 GCA_041498315.1 Candidatus Eiseniibacteriota bacterium | reverse complement strand
CGAGCTCGACGAGCCCCCCAAGCTGGCGCGCTACAAGCGTCACGACATCGAGGTCGTCATCGACCGGATGACGATCGAGCCCCGCAACGCCACCCGCCTCGCCGACTCGCTCGAAGCGGCGCTCAAGCTCGGCGGTGGCCTGGTCGCGGTGGCGCGCGAGGGGCGCAAGGAGGACGTCATCTTCAGCCAGGGCGCGGCGTGCCCCAAGTGCGGCACCAGCGTCGAGGAGCCCCAGCCGCGCAGCTTCTCGTTCAACTCGCCCTACGGTGCCTGCAAGACCTGCGACGGGCTTGGCACCCTGCTGCGCGTCGATCCGGCCCGGGTGGTGCCCGATCCCTCGAAGTCGCTCGAGCAGGGGGCGCTCGCTCCGCTCGGCGACGCGGGCGGCACCTGGACCGCCGGCACGCTCCGGGCACTGGCGAAAAGGTTCGAGTTCTCGCTCAAGACCCCGTGGAAGAAGCTCCCGGCGCGCGCCCAGCGGCTGCTGCTCCACGGCTCGGGCGACGAGAAGGTGCGCTTCGAGTACCGCACCTCCAAGGGCTCGGCGTTCATCCAGCACGCCTCCTACGAGGGCGTGATCCCGAGCCTCGAGCGCCGCTATCGCACCACCAGCAGCGAGGCGGCGCGGCGCAACATCCATGCGCTCATGAATCCGACCCCGTGCCCGGACTGCGGCGGCCGGCGGCTCCGGCCCGAGAGCCTGGCGGTGCGTCTCGAGGGGCGCGACATCGCCCAGTGGGTCGCGATGCCGGTGAGTGCCGCGCGGGCGGCGGTCGCGGCCCTCGAGTTCAGCGGGGCGCGGGCCACGATCGCGAGCCCGATCGTCAAGGAGATCGCGAGCCGGCTCGGCTTCCTCGACGACGTGGGGCTGGGCTACCTGACGCTCGACCGCTCCGCGGCGACCCTGGCGGGGGGCGAGGCGCAGCGCATCCGGCTCGCCACCCAGATCGGCTCCCAGCTCACCGGCGTGCTCTACATCCTCGATGAGCCCTCGATCGGCCTCCATCATCGCGACAACCGCCGGCTGCTCGCGACCCTGCTGCGCCTGCGCGATCTCGGCAACACGGTGGTGGTGGTCGAGCACGATCGTGACACCATGAACGCGGCCGACTGGCTCGTGGACCTGGGTCCGGGCGCGGGACGTCACGGCGGGCGCCTGGTGGCCGCCGGCACGCCCGCCGAGGTGCGCCGCGTCGCCGGGTCGCTGACCGCGCAGTACCTGAACGGCACGCGCACGATCCCGGTGCCCGCGGCCCGCCGCGGGGGCCAGGGGGCCGCGATCGAGGTGCTGGGCGCCACCGCCAACAACCTCCAGCAGGTGGACGTCGCCTTCCCGCTCGGGCGCTTCGTGTGCGTGACCGGGGTATCGGGCTCGGGCAAGAGCACGCTCGTCAACGACATCCTGCTCGCCGCGCTCACTCGCCAGCTCGGGGGCGTGGGGCCCTCGCCCGGGGCGCACAAGGCCCTCAAGGGCGCGGGCGCGATCGACAAGGTCGTGGCGATCGACCAGAGCCCGATCGGCCGCACGCCGCGGTCGAACCCGGCGACCTATACGGGCGTGTTCGGGTTCATCCGCGACCTGTTCGCGGCCCTCCCCGAATCCAAGGTGCGCGGCTACGGCCCGGGGAGATTCTCGTTCAACGTCAAGGGCGGGCGCTGCCCGACCTGCGAGGGCGACGGGCTGCGGAAGATCGAGATGCACTTCCTGCCCGACGTGTTCGTGCGCTGCGAGCTGTGCCATGGCCGGCGCTACAACCGCGAGACCCTCGAGGTCATGTACAAGGGGCGCTCGATCGCCGACGTACTCGACATGACGGTCGAGGAGGCGCTCGAGTTCCTGGGCGCCGTGCCGGCGGTGCGTCGCAAGCTCGAAACCCTGAAGGGGGTGGGGCTCGGCTACATCCACCTCGGGCAGGCCGCGACCACGCTGTCGGGCGGGGAGGCGCAGCGCGTCAAGCTCGCGGCCGAACTCTCGCGTGTGGCGACCGGCCGGACGCTGTACATTCTGGACGAGCCCACCACCGGCCTGCATCTCGAGGACGTGCGCGTCCTGCTCGAGGTGCTCCAGGCGCTGGTGGAGCGCGGCAACACCGTGGTCGTCATCGAGCATCACCTGGACGTGATCAAGTGCGCCGACTGGCTGATTGACCTGGGACCCGAAGGCGGCGACCGCGGCGGCACCGTGGTCGCGGCCGGCACCCCCGAAGCGGTGAGCCGCGCCCGGGGGTCCTACACCGGAGAGGCTTTGCGCGAGGTGCTTGGACCATGAACCCGACAACCCCCGTTCCGACGCAGGCGCCCCGCACGAGCGCGCGGGCCACCCCGCGAACCATGAAGGCCGTGGTCAAGGCCACGGCCGGACCCGGAGCCGAGATTCGCGACGTGCCGGTGCCGACCTGCGGCGCCGGCGATTTGCTGTTGCGCGTGCTGCGCGCCGGCGTGTGCGGCACCGATCTGCACATCTTCGAGTGGGACCGCTGGTCGCAGGGGCGCATCAAGCCGCCGGTGACCCTGGGCCACGAGTTCGTGGGCGAGATCATCGAGCGCGGCGCCGGGGTCTCGGAATTCAAGCTGGGCGAGCGCGTCTCGTGCGAGAGCCACATCGTGTGCGGGCACTGCGTCGCCTGCCGCACCGGCAACGGCCACGTGTGCGAGAACACGAAGATCCTGGGCGTGGACGTGAACGGGGGGTTCGCCGAGTACGTCGCCGTACCGGCGGTCAACGCCTGGCGGGCCCCGGCCAACATCTCGCTCGAGGCGGCGGGAGTCATGGAGCCGCTCGGCAACGCGGTCCACACCGCCTTCGCCGGGCCGATCGCCGCCTGCAACCTGGCGGTGACCGGCTGCGGCCCGATCGGCCTGTTCGCGATCGCGGTCGCGAAGGCCGCGGGCGCGGCACGCGTATTCGCAAGCGACATCTCCCCCTACCGGCTCGACCTCGCGCGCCGCTTGAATGCCGACGCGGTCATCGACCCGTCGCGCGAGAGTTTCACCGAGCGCGTCGGCCAGCTCATGGGCGGGCGGGGGCTCGACGGCGTCCTCGAGATGTCGGGCAACCCCCAGGCGGTGCGCGACGGGCTCGCGGCGCTGCGGGGCGGCGGGCGCATGTCGATGCTCGGCCTGCCCCACGAGCCCTACGACCTGGACTGGAACCGGCTCGTCATCTTCAAGGGCATCACGGTGCATGGGATCATCGGGCGGCGCATGTTCGAGACCTGGTACCAGATGGACAACCTCCTGGGCTCGGGTCGCCTCGACATCCGCCCGGCGATCACCCACGTCATGAAGATGGAGAAGTTCAACGAAGCGGTCGGGCTGCTGCGCTCCGGGCAGGCGGGCAAGGTGGTGCTGGTGCCGTGGGGGGAGGACGCGTGATGGCCGGAACACCCAGGGACCCTTTCCGGACCCACCTCGAATCCGAGCTCGCCGCGATCCGCGAGGCGGGGCTCGCCAAGGACGAGCGCGTGCTCGCCTCGCCGCAGGGCCCCGAGGTGCGGCTCGCAGACGGCCGGACCGTGCTCGTGTTTTGCGCCAACAACTACCTGGGGCTGTCGAGCCATCCCGACGTGATCGCCGCCGCCCACCGCGCCCTCGACTCGCACGGCTACGGGATGTCGTCGGTGCGCTTCATCTGCGGCACCCAGGACCTCCACAAGACGCTCGAGCAGAAGATTTCGCGCTTTCTCGGCACCGACGACGCGATCCTCTACGCGGCCTGCTTCGACGCCAACGGCGGGGTGTTCGAGCCGCTGCTGGGCGAACAGGACGCCATCATCTCGGACGCCCTGAACCACGCCTCGATCATCGACGGCGTGCGGCTGTGCAAGGCCCAGCGCTGGCGCTACGCGAACAACGACATGGCCGACCTGGCGCGCTGCCTCGAGGAGGCCGCGGCGAAGGGCTGCCGCCACACGTTGATCGCCACCGACGGGGTCTTCAGCATGGACGGCACGGTCGCGGATCTGCGCTCGATCTGCGACCTGGCCGCGCGCCACCGCGCGATCGTGCTGGTGGACGACTCGCACGCCACCGGTTTCGTGGGCCGCACCGGGCGCGGCAGCGCCGAGCATGCCGGCGTGATGGGCCGGGTGGACATCATCACGGGCACGCTCGGCAAGGCGTTGGGCGGTGCCATCGGCGGCTTCACGACCGGGCGGCGCGAAATCATCGACATGCTGCGCCAGCGCTCGCGTCCCTACCTGTTCTCGAACAGCCTGCCGCCGCCGGTCGTGGGGGCGAGCATCGCGGTGTTCGACCTGCTCTCGCGCACGACCGAGCTGCGCGACCGCCTCGAGGCCAACACCGCGCGCTTCCGTGCCGCGATGACGGCAGCGGGCTTCGAGATCAAGCCGGGCGCCCACCCGATCGTGCCCATCATGCTGTACGACGAGAAGCTCGCCCACGAAATGGCGCGCCGCCTGCTGGAGCTCGGCATCTACGTCATCGGCTTCTCGTACCCGGTGGTGCCGAAGGGGCAGGCCCGCATCCGGGTCCAGCTCTCGGCCGCCCACGAGCCGCGCCACATCGACCGCGCGGTCGACGCCTTCACGAAGGTGGGCCAGGAGCTCGGGGTGCTGAGGACCGCGACGCGCTAAGGGCAAGCCCCGCATTGCGTCCTGCACGCCGGTCCGTCGAAGCCCGCCGGGCCTTCCCGCCAAGTTCCGCGGTGGCACCGAGCCCCAGGGCCTGTATCCGAGGTGCGCGGCGCACGGACTTTGCTTTATTCTTAGGGAGTCCGCCTTCAAACGCACCTTAGGCCAGGCTCAGCCAGGAGGCTCATCCGTGCCCGACGCCGTCCGATCCACCCGCCGCCCGCTCGCCTTGGCCCTGGCGACGGCGCTGGTCCTCGTTCCCGCCGCCCTCCATGCCCAACCCGGCTCCGCGATGCGGGTCGGCGACTTCCCGGACCAGATCGCCCGCGCCAAGCGGGAGATCATCATGCGGGGCGCCACGGTCGAGCGGCGCGAGCGCGAGGAGCGCGCCCGGGCCTACCGCCGGCTCATGCGGCTCCGGGCCCAGGGCCAGCCGGGGGTTCGCGTGCGGCCGGTGACGCCCGAGCAGGGTGTGCTTCCGGGCGACGCTGCCGGTCCTCCGGTGCGGCTTCAGCTTCCGGCCGGCGTCTCGTCCATCAACGCCATCCCGACCAACGT
>JBGQIE010000191.1:0-5154 GCA_041498315.1 Candidatus Eiseniibacteriota bacterium | reverse complement strand
GTCCACGGACGGGGTGCTCTGGCCCATGGCGGAGGAGCGCCAGGTCGACGGCATGCGGATCATGTTGCTCACGCTGCGGAGCGTGGAGCTCGATCGTGGCGTTCCCGATCGGACGTTCGAGCGGCCCGCGGCGCTCAAGCCGCCCCCGATCGAGCTGAAGAAGTAGCCGCTCCCGCCCGGGACTCAGCCCTCCCCGCTAGCCCCCGGAAGCCAGCTCGGCCCGCGCCCGGCCCACCCCGGGCGGCACCCGCACGATCGTGCCGCCCTTCGCCCCCTCGAGCGGTGCCGCGGGCGGCGCGGCCAGGCGGGTCCCGGGCGGTAGATGGAGCGCGGTCCACACCGGCACCGGCGTCCAGCCCCACTCGGCCGCATCGCCGGCGCGGTGGAACTCGAGCTCGAGCGTTCCCCAGCGCGTCGGGGCGCCGCTCACCCGCGCGCCCCGCCACCAGCGCTCGCGCGCGCCCAGAGTGAGCTCGAGCGTGTCGCCGTCGTCGAACACCAGGGTATTGCGGATCAAGGTGACGAGGGCGGCGGCCGCGGTCGCATGAGGGGGCAGGTTGTCGCCGAAGTCGCGGGTGAGGCGGTTGAACAGCTCGCCCGCGCCGCCGCTCGCGGTCCGGAAGCGCAGCATGGCGTCGAGCACGCTGTCGGCGGCCGCGCGCTCGCCGGCAAGCAGCGCCCAGGTCGCCAGATCGGCGCCCAGGTAGTAGGAGAGCGAATCCGGCGCGCGGTAGCTCACCAGGCCGGCGCCGCCGGTGCGCGCCCACATCCGGCGCGCCAGCGCGAAGCAGCGCGGGTCCCGCACCGGGAGCGCCTGGCACGGCCAGGCGACGGCGAGGTTGCCCCAGTCGAGGGCGGAGCGCTGTCCCTGGGCCGTCCAGGCGGGCGGAATGTCGCGGCTGCCGCTGTGCGCGAGCGCGGCGTCGAAATCGGCCTGGTACGCGGCGCGCGCGCGATCCATCGAATCCGCGAGCGCCGCGCCACTCCCGCTCCGCAGCAGCAGGGCGCCCCAGCGATAGCCGGCGATCGACCACGCGTCGTTGCCGGTCAGCTCGGCGCGCACGTACTCGTTGTCGTGCGGATCGCCGAACGGCAACATCCCGGGGGTTCCCGATCCCTCGCGGCGGCCCATCGCGCGCTGCGCCTCGCACCAGCGCCAGCCGCGCGCGATCGCCGCGGCGAGCCGGGGCTCGAGGGGGCCGGCGGCGGGGCGCAGATACGCCTGCCCGAACGCCCACAGCGCCTGGCCGGTGCCGTCGAGCTGCCCGGCCTGGCTCAGGAACGCCCCGCTCGGCCACTGGAGCAGGGTCAGGCTCGAGGCCAGATCGCGCGCTTCCGCTCCATAGCCGGTCACGGCGAGCGCCGCGACCGCCCGCGCCCCGTCGCGCAGCCAGACGTCGCGGTACTGGAACGGGCTGCCGATCGGCACCGTGCCGGCGCCGCGCCGCTCGCGGCAGGCGAGCAGCACGACCAGCGAAGCGCGCAGCGCGGCTTCGACCTCCGGATCGCCGAGCTCGAAGCGGGTGGAACGCCCGAGCAGCGCTTCCCACGCCCGGCGCGCCTCGTCGGCGCGGCGCGCATGGGGCGTGCGCGCCCAGGCCGATAGCCGCGAGCCCGGAGCCGGATAGGCGGGCACGACGATCCTCAGCGTGGCCTGGGCGCCAGGCTCGAGCCGCCACGAGCGCTGGACCCGTGATCCCGATCCGCCGCCCGAGGCCCAGCCGTACGCCGGGGCCCTGTCCGATCCGGCCCAGCGCAGGATCGCGGTCGACTCGGGGGCGTCGAAGAACACGAACGGCGCCCCCGACGGCCGCGGCTCGAGCGCGATCTCGATCGCGGCGGCGCTCGGCGCGGAGCCCAGGTTGGTGGCGCGGATCTCGACGCTCGCGAACAGGCCCGAGTCCACGGGCGCTCCGGTCGGCAGCGCGCAGGCCTCGAAATCCCAGCGCACCCCGGCGCTGTGGCGCCGCCAGTGCGCGATCGGACGCCAGCGCGCTTCGTACGCGACGGCTTTGGGGCCCGTCGCGGCGATTCCATCCGCGCTGGGCCGGATCGCGACCTGCCAGTCGCCGTTGTAGAGATCGCCGGCCGGGGTCACCTCGATGGCGCGCGTGGCGAGCGGCCAGACCAGCGCCGCGGTCGGGCGCGCGTAGCCCTCGGGGACCGAGTCGGGGTCGAACGCGGCGCTCGCGGTGCTTCCCGCATCGCCGGCTCCGCGCTCGCCGCCGCCGCCCGGGGCGCAGCCCGCCGCCACGATCAGTGAGGCGGCGATGAGCGGGAGGAGCGGCGGCCGGGAACCGTGCATGGCGCCGGCAGGATGCCATCCGGGCCTCCCGGCCGTCCACTGCGGCGGGCCGCGGGCCCGATTGCGTCCCCGGGACCCGGCCGCTATCCTCGCGCTCACATTCCCCGCCACGCCCCGCGTGGCGCCCCTCGCTTGCCCGAGCCCCCTCTCACGCTCCACGAGTACCGAGGCCATGACGACGACGCCCACGATCTCGAACCGAGACGCAGCACCGACATCCCCCGCCCCGGAGCCCGGGACGGCGGAGAAGTACGTCTATTCCTTCGGAGAAGGACGCGCCGACGGCAACGCCACGATGCGGGACCTGCTCGGCGGCAAGGGCTCGGGACTGGCCGAGATGACGAACGCCGGCGTGCCCGTGCCGCCCGGCTTCACGATCACGACCGCGGTGTGCCGCTGGTTCTATGCCCACGACCGGCAGCTGCCGCCCGGCTTCGAGGACCAGCAGCGCGAGGCGGTCGCGCGCCTCGAGCAGATGATGGGCAAGCGGCTCGGCGATGCCGCCGATCCGCTGCTCGTGTCGGTGCGCTCGGGCGCCAAGTTCTCGATGCCGGGCATGATGGACACGGTCCTCAACCTGGGGCTCAACGACCGCTCGGTCGAAGGCCTGGCCCGGCTCACCTCGAACCCGCGCTTCGCCTGGGACTGCTACCGCCGCTTCATCCAGATGTTCTGCTCGGTCGTCATGGGGCTCGAGAAGCCCGAGTTCGAGGAGCGCATCCACGCGCTCAAGCAGAAGCGGCGGATCAAGCTCGACACCGACCTGACCGCCGCCGACCTCCAGACCCTGGTGCGCGACTTCGAGGCGCTGGTCCGCCGCCGCTCGGGCCGCGAGTTCCCGCAGGATCCGCTCGAGCAGCTCACCTACGCGCGCGACGCCGTGTTCCGGTCGTGGATGAACGACCGCGCCATCTACTACCGCAAGCAGAACCGGATCTCCGACGACCTGGGCACGGCGGTGAGCGTCCAGGCGATGGTGTTCGGCAACCTGGGCGACACCTCGGCGACCGGAGTGGGATTCACGCGCAATCCCGCGACCGGCGAGAACGCGTTCTACGGCGAGTTCCTCACCAACGCGCAGGGCGAGGACGTGGTCGCGGGGGTGCGCACGCCGCTGCCGATCGCGCAGCTCGAGAAGACCATGCCCGACGCCTACCGGGAGCTCCAGGCGATCACCCGGCGGCTCGAGCAGCACTATCGCGACGTGCAGGACTTCGAGTTCACGATCCAGGACGGACGGCTGTTCCTGCTCCAGACCCGCACCGGGCAGCGCACCGGCACCGCCGCGGTCCGGATCGCGGTCGAGATGGCGAACGAGGGCCTGATCACCAAGCAGGAGGCGATCCTCCGGGTCACGCCCGCGCACGTGGACCAGTGCCTCCACCCGCGCCTCGATCCTAGGCCCAAGCTCGACGTCATCGCCCACGGCCTCGCGGCCTCGCCGGGCGCGGCGGTGGGCCGGGCGGTGTTCGACGCCGACACCGCGGCGGTGTGGGCCGGCCGCAAGGAGCGCGTCGTCCTGGTGCGCAAGGAGACCACTCCCGACGACATCCACGGCATCGACGCCGCCGAAGGCATCCTGACCGCGACCGGCGGCTACACCTCGCACGCCGCCGTGGTCACGCGCGGCATGGGCAAGCCGTGCGTCGCCGGCGCCGGCATGGTCAAGGTGAACGAGAAGGGCCGCCGCTTCGAGGTCGACGGCCGGGTGGTGCGGGAGGGCGACTGGATCTCGCTCGACGGCAGCCTGGGGCGCGTCATCCTGGGACGCATCGCGACCATCGATCCCGACCTGGGCGGCGAGTTCGGCACCTTCATGAGCTGGGCCGACGAGTTCCGCCGGCTGGGCGTGCGATCGAACGCCGACATCCCGCGCGACGCGAAGAAGGCGCGCGAGTTCGGCGCCCAGGGCATCGGGCTGTGCCGCACCGAGCACATGTTCTTCGCCGAGGACCGGCTGCCGTGGGTGGTCCAGATGATCATGCACGCGCCGCAGACCAAGGCGCTGCGCGAGCAGATCGCGGCCCGCAACGAGGAGCTCGCGGGGCTCGATTCCCGGGAGGCCCGCGCCCTCAAGGCGCGGATCGCCGACCTCAAGCGCCAGCTCGCCCCCTCCGCGCGGGCTTACGAGCAGGCGCTCGCCAAGCTGTTCCCGAAACAGCGCGCCGACTTCCGCGGCCTGTTCGAGGTGATGGACGGCTACCCGGTCACGATCCGGACCCTCGACCCGCCGCTCCACGAGTTCCTGCCCCATCGCGAGGACCTGATGGTGGACATCGTGCGCCTGCCGCGCGCTACGCCTGCGCAGAAGCGCGAGATGGCCCGCAAGTACCGGCTCACCGTGGCGCAGCTCAAGCGCGGGATGCCGGAGCTGCTCCGCCGCGTCGAGGAGCTCCACGAGTTCAACCCCATGCTCGGCCACCGCGGCTGCCGCCTCGGGATCACCTATCCCGAGATCACCGAGATGCAGGCGCGGGCCATTTTCGAAGCCGCGGTTGCGGTGGCGAAAGACGGCGTGAAAGTCCTGCCGGAAGTCATGATTCCGCTGACTGGTACGCTCAAGGAAATGGCGAACCAGGCCGGGATTGTGCGCCGCGTGGCGGAGGAAGTTTTCACGGAGAAGAAGCAGCGCGTGGAGTACATGGTCGGGACGATGATCGAGTTACCGCGGGCCGCGCTCGTGGCGGACGAGATCGCCAAGGAAGCCGAGTTCTTCTCGTTCGGTACCAATGACCTGACGCAGACCACGTTCGGTTTCTCGCGCGACGACATCAACAAGTTCCTGCCGGCCTATCTGGAAGAGGGCATCCTGAAGCAGGATCCGTTCGCGGTGCTCGACCAGGAAGGCG
>JBGQIE010000190.1:0-5161 GCA_041498315.1 Candidatus Eiseniibacteriota bacterium | reverse complement strand
GCCCTCGCTCAGGCCCACGTTGCGTCCGCCGGCGATGTGGAGCGTGGTGCCGTTGACCGAGGCGACCGATCCGGTCCAGGGCTCGTCCTGGAGCGACATCGCGGTCCAGTAGGCGGCCTTGTTCGCCGCGACCTGCACCGCGTTCGAGAGCAACGCCGCCTTCTTCGAGTCGAACCCTCCCGCCCCGCCGCCGGCCCCGCCGCCCCCGACCTTGATGAGCCCGCCGCCGAGACTGAGGCCGGTGGTCTTGTCGGTCCCGTCGACGGTGAGATCCTTGACCACCACGCCGGTCGTCGAGTTGATGACCCGGACGTTGAGCCGCGCGAACGCCACCTTGCCCGTCAACCCGATGCTGCCGACCCCGAACGAATGGCGGCCCATGCCGCCCCCGGCGGCGTTGATGTTCCTGGACTCCTTCTCGGGATTGATCTCGATGATCTCCACCTTGACCACGAACTCGGCGCCGCGCAGCCGGCCGGTCCTGGCGGCCGACTTCGGGTCGACCCGGCCGCTGCCGCCCATGTCCTGCTCGTCCACCACGTCGCCGAGCGCGTTCGTGCGCTCGACCATCGTGAAGCGATGCGTGGCGCTCAGGGCCTGGCGCACCAGGCTCTCGATATTGTTGGTCCCGTTGGCTCCCTTGTCCCGCTGCAGGTTGCTGAAGAATCGGACCCACTCGTTGCTGTAGGACTGGGCGCCTTCGACGTGGCCCTCGGACTCGGCCACGCCCAGGGTGGGCTTGAAGCCCCCGAACTCCGTGTAGTCGATCTCCCGCCACTCCTTGTCCTTGAGCTGATCGACCTGTTCGGGAAGCTCGGAGAGGTTTCCCTTCTTGTCCTTGAGCATCGGCTTCCATTCCGACGACTCCGCCCGAGCGGGAAGCGGCCCGGCCGGGGCAAGGGCAAGCAGCATGGCGACCACACTGATACGACCGATCAGCGACATGGCCTTCCTCCTGGGTCGTGGGCGCAGGCAGCGGCGGGGCGGCCCGGGATCGAGCGCCGTGCGCCGCGGGAGACGCCGCCATCTCGGGGGGATGCGGACTCTAGCAGAGCCCCGGCGCCCCGTCCCGCATTTCCCGGGCGGGCTCGGGAACCGGGCCGGACCCGGCCCCCGTCAGCGGATCTCGTCGGCGGAATCCGCCAGCACCGTGGCGCGATTGTCGCCCACCTCGAAGAATCCACCGCTCACGCTCCAGTGCTCGTCGGGGCTCCCGGGGCGGCGCATCGTCAGGGTCCCGCGCGCCATCGCCGTGATGAGCGCCGCGTGGTGCGCGAGCACGCCCAGGTAGCCTTCGCTGCCCGGCACCTGGGCGTATTCCACCATGCCCTCGAACACGGTGCGCTCGGGGGTGAGGATCGCGAGCTCGAAGACGTTCGCCATCGCTAGACTGCCGCCGCCATCTTCTCGGCGTTGGCGAGCGCCTCGTCGATGCCGCCGCACATGTAGAACGCCTGCTCGGGCAGCTCGTCGAGCTCGCCGCTCACCAGCATCTTGAAGCCCTTGATGGTGTCCTCGATCTTCACGTACTTGCCCGGCCGGCTGGTGAAGGCCTCGGCGACGAAGAACGGTTGCGACAGGAACTGCTCGATGCGGCGCGCGCGCTGGACGATGAGCTTATCGTCCTCGGACAGCTCGTCCATCCCGAGGATGGCGATGATGTCCTGGAGGTCCTTGTAGCGCTGCAGGATCTTCTGCACCCCGCGCGCCACCCCGTAGTGCTCCTCGCCCACGATCATGGGATCGAGGATGCGCGAGGTCGAGCCGAGCGGATCGACGGCCGGGTAGATGCCCTTCTCGGAGATCGCCCGGTCGAGCACGGTGGTGGCGTCGAGATGCCCGAAGGCCGCCGCCGGCGCCGGATCGGTGAGGTCGTCGGCCGGCACGTAGATCGCCTGGACCGAGGTGATCGAGCCCTTCTTGGTCGAGGTGATGCGCTCCTGGAGCGCCCCCATCTCGGTCGCGAGCGTGGGCTGGTAGCCCACCGCGCTCGGCATGCGCCCCAGCAGCGCCGACACCTCGGAGCCCGCCTGGGTGAAGCGGAAGATGTTGTCGATGAACAGCAGCACGTCCTGTCCACGCTCGTCGCGGAAGTACTCGGCCATCGTGACCCCGGTGAGCGCCACGCGCAGACGCGCCCCGGGCGGCTCGTTCATCTGGCCGAACACCATGACGGTCTTCGCGATCACGCCCGACTCGGTCATCTCGCGGTACAGATCGTTGCCCTCGCGCGTGCGCTCGCCGACGCCCGCGAACACCGAGAAGCCGCCGTGCTCGGTGGCGATGTTGCGGATCAGCTCCTGGAGGATGACGGTCTTGCCCACCCCCGCGCCGCCGAACAGTCCCACCTTGCCGCCCTTCTGGTAGGGCGCGAGCAGGTCCACGACCTTGATGCCGGTCTCGAACAGCTGGATCGAGGTCTCCTGATCCTCGAACGACGGCGAGGGGCGATGGATCGGGTAGGTCTTCTCGGCCTTGACCGGCCCCTTGCCGTCGATCGGCTCGCCGAGCAGGTTGAAGATGCGCCCCAGGCCCGCCTCGCCCACCGGCACCATGATCGGCGCGCCGGTGTCCACGGCCTCCATGCCGCGCACCAGGCCGTCGGTCGAGCTCATCGCGACGCAGCGCACGATGTTGTCCCCGATGTGGAGGGCCGCCTCGACCGTGACCTTGATCCCCCGCGCCGGGTCCTCGACCTTGATCGCGTTAAGGATGCGGGGGAGGTGTTCCGAATCGAACTCCACGTCCACGGTGGGTCCGATGATCTGCACGACCTTGCCGACGTTGTTCTTCGCCATGCCCACTCCTCGCGTTCAGACGTGCCGGCGCGCGCCGGCGTGCGAATCTCGGGATTACCTGAGCGCTTCCGCGCCGCCCACGATTTCGAGCAGTTCCTTGGTGATGCTGGCCTGGCGCACGCGGTTGCGGCGCAGCACCAGCATGTCGATGAGCTCCCCCGCGTTCTTGCGCGCCGAGCCCATGGCGATCATGCGCGCGCCGTGCTCCGAGGCGAGCGCGTCGGCGAGCGCGGCGAACAGCCTGGCGGTCGCGTAGCGCGGCAGCAGCTCGCCGAAGATGCTCTCGGCGTCGGGCTCGAAGATCGCCACGTCGCTCGCCGCCGCCCCGGCGTCGCCGCCGGCGCCCACCGGCAGGAAGGTCTGGACCACGACCCGGCGCCGCAGGGCCGAGATGAATTCCGTGAACATGATCTCGACCCGGTCGACGTCGCCCGCGACGAACCGCGCGATGAGGTCCTGGGTGAGGGCGCGCGCGAACTCGAGGCTCGCCTCGGCCGGCAGCGGCGTGTGGGCGGCGAGCACCGGGTAGCGGCGGCGGCGGAAGTAGTCACGCCCCTTGCGGCCCACGAGCACGAGCTCGAGCGAACCCGGCTCGGCGGCGCGCAACCGGTACTCGGCGGCGCGCACCAGCGTCGAGTTGTAGCCGCCGCACAGCCCGCGGTCCGAGGTCACCAGGACCAGGGCGGTGCGCCGCACCTCGCGGGCCTTGAACAGCGGATGGTCGACCTCGGCGGCCGCTCCGGCGAGCCGCTCGAGCATCGCGGTGATCTTGGCCGAGTAGGGGCGCGCGGCCAGGGCGCGCGCCTGGGCGCGGCGCAGCTTGGCCGCGGCCACCATCTCCATGGCCTTCGTGATCTGCTGGGTGTTCTGGACCGACTTGATGCGCCGGCGCAGCGCGCGGAGCGAACTCATCAGTTCAGGCCTTGAACGCGCTCTTGAACTGCTTGACCGCTTCGTGGAGCCGCGCGTTGTCGGAATCCGAGATCACCCGGTTGGTGCGGATGTTGTGGGGCAGCTCGGGGTAGGACTTGGCCACGAACGCGAGGAACTCGCGCTCGAAGCGCCGCACCGCCTCGACCGGCAGATCGTCGAGGTAGCCGTTGGTGCCGGCGAAGATCGAGATGACCTGCTGCTCGACCGCCATGGGCACGTACTGGTCCTGCTTGAGCAGCTCGACCATGCGCTCGCCGCGCGTCAGCTGCGCCTGGGTCGCCTTGTCGAGGTCGGAGCCGAACTGGGCGAACGCCGCGAGCGCCCGGTACTGCGCGAGGTCGAGCCGCAGCCGGCCCGCGACCTGGCGCATCGCCTTGATCTGGGCGTTGCCGCCCACGCGCGACACCGAAATGCCGACGTTGATCGCGGGGCGCACGCCGGCATAGAACAGGTCGCCCTCGAGAAAGATCTGGCCGTCGGTGATCGAGATGACATTGGTGGGAATGTACGCCGACACGTCGCCGGCCTGGGTCTCGATGAACGGCAGGGCGGTGAGCGAGCCGCCGCCGCGCTCGTCCGAGAGCTTGCAGGCGCGCTCGAGCAGGCGCGAGTGGAGGTAGAAGACGTCGCCCGGGTAGGCCTCGCGCCCCGGCGGGCGGCGCAGCAGCAGCGAGAGCTGGCGGTAGGCCTGGGCGTGCTTGGACAGGTCGTCGTACACGCACAGCACGTGGCCGCCCTGGTAGGTGAACTCCTCGCCCATCGCCAGCCCCGCGTAGGGGGCGATGTACTGGAGCGGCGCCGATTCCGAGGCCGAGGCGGTGACCACGATCGTGTAGTCCATCGCGCCGTGCTTCTGGAGCGTCGCCACGACGTTGGCGACCGTGGACTCCTTCTGCCCGATCGCGACGTACACGCACACCACGTCCTGGCCCTTCTGGTTGATGATCGTGTCGAGCGCGATCGCGGTCTTGCCGGTCTGGCGGTCGCCGATGATGAGCTCGCGCTGGCCGCGCCCGATCGGAATCATCGCGTCGATGGCCTTGATCCCGGTCTGGAGCGGCTCCTTGACCGGCTGGCGCTCGATCACGCTCGGCGCCACGAACTCGACATTGCGGAAGTGGTCGGTGCCGATCGGACCCTTGCCGTCGACCGGCTCGCCGATCGCGTTGACGACCCGCCCGATCAGGGCCTTGCCCGCCGGCACCGAGGCGATGCGCCCGGTGCGCTCGACCCGGTCGCCCTCCTTGATGTCCTTGTCGGAGCCGAACAGCACCGCGCCGACGTTGTCCTCCTCGAGGTTGAGGACCATGCCGACCAGGTCGCCGGGAAACTTGAGCAACTCGCCCGCCATGGCGTCCTCGAGGCCCCACAGCCGGGCGATGCCGTCGCCCACCGAGAGCACCGTGCCCACGCTCTTGGTCTCGAGCTTG
>JBGQIE010000189.1:0-5171 GCA_041498315.1 Candidatus Eiseniibacteriota bacterium | reverse complement strand
GCGGTGTCGGTCGCGGGGTTGATGAAGACGTGCTGGTCCGCGAGCTCCCAGCTCGTCCGGGTGCGCCGCGGGTCCACGCAGATGATCTTCACGCCGCGCTGCTTGGCGAGCTTCAGGTACTGCAGCGTGCCGGTGCCGAAGGTGCCGTCGGCCGGGCTCCAGCCCCACATGACGATCAACCGCGAGTTCACGTAGTCGGTGGGCTCGCGGCCCGCACTCTTGTAGTCGGCCTTGGTCCCGTAGGTCTGGCGCACCGCGAAGACCTCGGCCTCCGCCGAGATGTTGGTCCACAGCTCGGTGCAGCCGCCGAACATGTAGAGCAGGCGCTTGACCGTCGAGCGGCTGTGCAGCATCGAGAGGCTGCCGGTGCGCGAGCAGTCGAGGATGGCGGCCGGCCCGTACGCCTCGCGGATGCGCAGCATCTGCCGCGCGACTTCATCGAGCGCCTCGTCCCAGCCGATTTGCTCGAACTGTCCGGCGCCGCGCGGGCCCACGCGCCGCATCGGATGGATGAGCCGGTCCGGATGATTCAGGCGCTCGAGCTGGCCGAAGCCGCGCACGCAGGCGTGGAGCGGGGCCTCCTCCGGCGTCCACTTGCGCGGATCGGTGCTGATCTTGACGATCTGCCCGTCGCGCACGTGGGCGTTGACCACGCAGCGGCCGCCGCAGTTGTGGCCGCAGGTGCTGGTGACCACGGTCTCGCCCGGCGCGGCGGCCGGCCGGGGCGCTTCATAGCGGATGCTTTTTGGCATCGGGGTTCCTGAGAGATTACCGCCGGGCGGCTCGAAAGGCCAGTCTGCTAGACTCGGGCGCCATGGCGACCCGGGTCGTGATCGTGGGCGGCGGCCTCATGGGGCTGTCCGCCGCCTTTCACCTGCGCCGCGCCGATCCGGGCGTGCGCGTCACCGTGCTGGAGCGCGCCCGCGTGGGCGCCGCCGCCTCCGGAGCCAGCGCGGCAGGCGTCCGGGTGATGGGGCGCGACCCGGCGGAGCGGGCGCTCGCGCTCGCGAGCCTCGCGCGCTGGCCCGGGCTCGATCGCGAGCTGGAGGCCCCGACCTGCTATCGGCGCACCGGCGGCTTGCGGCTGGCGCTCGACGGCGCGAGCTGGCAAGCGGCGGGGCCCTGGGTAGCGGAGCAGCGCGCCGACGGGGTGCCGGTGGAGATCGTGGATGCACAGGGTGCGCGTGCCCTCGCGCCCGGCATCGCGCCGAGCTGCCTCGGCGGGGCGCACGCGCCGATCGACGGCCAGGCCGAGGCCTTGCCCGCGACGGAGGCATTCGCCGACGCCGCGCGGCGGCTCGGCGCGCGCGTCGAGGAGGGCGTCAGCGTTCGCGCGCTCGTGATCGAGGGCGGCCGGCTGGTGGGCGTCGAGCGCGGCGGCGGCACGCGCGCGGCCTGCGACGTGGCGATCGTGGCGTCGGGCGCGTGGAGCGCGACGCTCCTCGGCGGAATCGGCGTGGCGCTGCCGATCGAGACCCGCCCGCTCCAGATGCTGCTCACCGCGCCGGGCGCGCCCGCGCTCCGGCCGGTGCTGGGCGCCTTCGACCGCCGGCTAAGCCTGAAGCAGCGCGCCGACGGGGCCTACCTGATCGGCGGCGGCTGGCCCGCGCGCGTCACGGACCACGCGGGCAATCGCTACGAGATGTTGGAGGAGAGCGTGCGGGCGAGCCTCGAGACCGCGCGGGCGGTGTTCGAACCGGTCGGCGCGTGCGCTCTGGCGCGGAGCTGGGCGGGCCTCGAAGCTTTCACGCCGGACGACTTGCCCATTCTGGGTCCGGTACCCGGCATCAGCGGATTGCTGGTCGCGGCCGGCTTCTCGGGACACGGCTTCGCGCTGAGCCCGATGGTCGGCGACATCCTCGCGCGCCTCGCCACGGGCCAGGACCCGCTCGAATCACTCTGGAAAGGTCTCCGCTACGACCGCTTCGGGGTCAGGTCTTGCAATACGACAATGTCGTAATGCAAGACCTGACCCCCGCTACTGGCTAGCGGGCGCGGGTGATCTGGGCGGGGCGGGCGCCGTGCGCGGCGCGCCGCTCGGCGTTGGCGCGGGCGCGCTGGCGGTCTTCGGTCTTGCGGGCGCGGATCTGCGCGATGCGCTCGGCCAGCGGGATCTCCAGCTTGTCGGCCGGCCGCTTGGCGTAGTCGAAGCCGGCCAGCTGCGCTCGCGCGAAGCGCGAGCCCACCGCCCGCTCGATGCCGCGCAGGTCGCCCTCCTCGTCCGGCGAGACCAGCGTGAGCGCGTCGCCCACCGCCTCGGCCCGCGCGGTGCGGCCCACCCGGTGGATGTACTCGTCGGGCATGCCCGGCACGTCGAAGTTCACCACGTGGCTGAGCGCGTCGATGTCGATGCCGCGGGCCGCGATGTCGGTGGCCACCAGCACCTGGAAGCGCCTGTCCTTGAAGCCGGCCAGCGCCTGCGTCCGCTGCGCCTGGCTGCGATTGCCGTGGATGCGGTCGGCCTTGACCCCGTGGCGGATCAGGTAGTCGGCCAGCCGGTTGGCCCGGTGCTTGGTGCGCGTGAAGGCGAGCACGCTGCGCGTGCCGGGCTGCTTGAGCAGCTCGACCAGCAGCGCCGACTTCAGTTCCTGCGGCACCTGGTACACGGTGTGGGTGATGCCGACCGCGGGCGCGGACGGCCGCTCGATCTGGATCGCCACCGGATCGTGGAGGATCTGCTTCGCGAGCGCCGCGATGGGGCCGGGCATGGTCGCGGAGAGCAGCAGGTTCTGCCGGCGCGCCGGGAGCTGCTTCAGGATCCGCTGGATGTCCGGCAGGAAGCCCATGTCCAGCATGCGGTCGGCCTCGTCCAGCACCAGCACCTGGAGGCCGTCGAACTTGGTATAGGGCATGCGCATGTGATCGAGCAGCCGGCCCGGCGTGGCGACGACGATGTCCACCCCGCGGCGGAGCGCCGACTCCTGCGGGCCCATGCCCACGCCGCCGAAGATGGCCGCGCCGCTCACCCGCGTGTGGCGGGCGAGCTGGCCGCGGTGCTCGTCGATCTGGGCCGCGAGCTCGCGCGTAGGCGCGATGACCAACGCACGAACAGTCCCGCGGGGAAGCCCGATCAGCCTCTGCAGAATGGGCAGCAGGAACGCCGCGGTCTTGCCGCTGCCGGTCATGGCGCAGGCGAGCACGTCGCGCCCGGCCATGGCCGGGGGAATGGCGTCACGCTGGATGGCGGTCGGCGCCTGGAAGCCCAGGGTCTCGACGCCACGGAGCAGATCGGGATGGAGCTGGAATTCGGAGAAGGACATGGAGCGAGTAACCTCTTGCGGGCACAGCCGGGCCCGTACAGTCTTCCGCGGATTTCTTGGCGCGCCCCACGATGCGGAAGAGGACGGGAAACGCGGTCTGCGATGTTGCAGTGGTTACAGCATACACGCGGCCGGCGGCCGGCGCGAAGAAATAACGCCGGGCGTTACTCCGTCCGCTGGGCCATCCGCTCCGCGATCTCCGCCTCGAAGAGCTGGAGCGTCAGCGGGCAGGGCGGCTCGTTCGTGTCGATGTACTGGCACTCGGTCTCGCTGCAACGGACGAAGAGCTTGCCGTGGCCGCCGAGCGACTGGCGGCGGCGCAGCGAGATGGAAACGGTTTCCGAGACGACACTGCAGTTGTACGACTTCGTGGGAGTCCGGGGCACGGGGATCCTTTCCTCGCGGTCGTTGCGACCGAGGGGTCCAGTATACACGGTCTCGACGGAGTAATCAGGCCCCGAGATAGGCGCGCTGCACGCGCGGGTCGGCGAGCAGCGCCCATATGGCAGGCTGAGTTATACTCCACCGCGATGCGCGCCCTGATCTGTCGTGCGTGGGGACCGATCGACGACCTGACCGTGGAGGAGATCGCCCAGCCCGCGCCCGCCGCCGACGAGGTGCTCATCGACGTGCGCGCCACCTCGGTGAACTACGCGGACTCCATCATGGTGGCGGGCAAGTACCAGACGCGCCCGCCGTTCCCGTTCAGCCCGGGGCTCGAGACCGCGGGTGTGGTGGCGCGCTGCGGCGCGAATGCGACCCGCTTCAAACCGGGCGACCGCGTGATGGCCACGCTCGCGTGGGGTGGGCTCGCCGAGCAGGCAGTGGCCAAGGAGTCCGAGACCTTCCCGATCCCCGCCGGCATGTCCTTCGACGAGGCGGGCGCGTTCCCCATCGCCTACATCTCGAGCGACGTGGCGATCCGCTGGCAGGGCCGACTCGAGGCGGGCGAGACTCTGCTGGTGCTGGGCGCGGCGGGCGGGGTCGGGCTCACCGCGGTGGAGATCGGCAAGGCCATGGGCGCGCGGGTGATCGCGGGCGCGAGCACGGCCGAGAAGCTCGCGGTGGTGCGGGAGCACGGCGCGGACGAGGGGATCAACTACACGACCGAGAACCTCACCGAGCGCGTGATGGCGCTCACCGGCGATCGGGGCGCGGACGTCTGCTTCGATCCGATCGGCGGCGAGCTGGCCGATGCCGCGCTGTCCTCGCTCGGCTGGGGCGGGCGCATGCTCCTGGTCGGCTTCGTGGGCGGCGTGCAGCAGATCCCCGCGAATCGGCTGCTGGTCAAGAACCGCTCGGCGCTCGGCTGCTCGCTGCGCCACTATCGCTTCAACGCCCCCGACAAGCTGCGCGCCTCCGTGCAGGCCCTGATCGGCTGGTACGCAGCGGGCAAGCTCAAGCCGCACGTGAGCCACCGGCTGCCGCTCGAGCGCGCCGTCGAGGCGATCCGCCTGCTGACCGACCGGAAGGCCCTCGGCAAGGTCGTCGTCACGCTCGGGAGCTGACCCCCCCCTCAGATGGAAATCATCCGCGTCGAGGCGCACGGCCCGCACGTGGTGATCGTCACCCTCGACAACCAGCCGCGGCTCAACGCGATGTCGCGGGCGATGATGGCGGACCTGGGGCGGATCTGGGACGAGCTCGAGCGCGGGAGCTGCCGCGCCATCGTGCTCACCGGCGCAGGCACGCGGGCCTTCTGCGCGGGGGCCGACATCAGCGGCGATCTCAGCGCCTCCCCGGACACCGCGCGCGTGGTGGGTCACGCGCTGCTCAAGCAGGACGCGTACACGAAGCCGATCGTGGCCGCGGTCAACGGCGACTGCGTGGGCGGCGGCGTGGAGTTGCTGCTCTCGACCGACATCCGCGCGGCCGCGCCGCACGCCCGCTTCGGCCTGCCCGAAGTGAAGT
>JBGQIE010000188.1:0-5179 GCA_041498315.1 Candidatus Eiseniibacteriota bacterium | reverse complement strand
CGCCGATACAGGCGCCGGGCTTCGTTGTGCGGCCGGATTCCGAGCCGGAGCCAGCTCGTGACCGGAAATCGAGACGCCGATTCCAACGCCTCGTCCGCGGCGCCCGAAGGCTCGACCCTGCGCGGGTGAAACGCTATACTCCGCAAGCTCTTGTAACCCGCACGGAGGAAACATGCCCCAGGGGCTGGGCACCCGGCTCGCCGAAATCCATCTGACGGACCCGCAGGCCATCGCCGCCCGCGACACCCTGCTCGAGGGCGGAAGCCTCACCCAGGAAGCGGGGACCCGGCTCTTCGAGGCGCCGCTCCTCGACCTGGGCCGGCTGGCGAACGCCTTCACCGCCGACCGGCACGGGGACCGGGTCTACTTCACCGTCAATCGCCAGCTCAACCCCACCAACGTGTGCGTCCTGGCCTGCAAGTTCTGCGACTACGCCAGGAAGCCGGGGGCGCCGGGCAGCTACACCATGACGCTCGACGAGATGCGCGCTCACGTGGACCCCGACATCCACGAGATCCACATCGTGGGCGGGCTTCACAACAAGTGGCGCTTCGACGATTACCTCGAGGTGGTGCGCGCCGTGAAGGCGGTGCGGCCCGGCCTCAAGGTCAAGGCCTACACCGCGGTCGAGATCGACTTCTTCTGCCGGCTCACCCGCAAGCCGGCCGAGTGGGTGCTCGAGGAGCTGCGCCAGGCCGGGCTCGACGCCCTGCCGGGGGGTGGGGCCGAGGTGTTCAGCGAGCGCGTGCGGCGCGAGCTGTTCCATCAGAAGATCGGGGCCACGCGCTGGCTCGAGATCCACGAGATCGCGCACCGGATGGGGATTCCGTCGAACGCCACGCTGCTCTACGGGCACATCGAGACCCGGGCCGAGCGCGTCCAGCACATGATCCTGCTGCGCGAGCTCGAAGCGCGCGCCCCCGGCTTCTTCGCGTTCATCCCGCTCGCCTTCCAGCCCGGGACCACCGGGATCGTGCGCCGCCAGGCCTCGGCGATCGAGGATCTCAAGACCATCGCGGTCTCGCGGCTGGTGTTCGACAACGTGCCGCACGTCAAGAGCTACTGGATCATGCTGGGCCAGGACACGGCGAGCGTGGCGATCAACTTCGGCGCCAGCGATCTCGACGGCACGATCGGGGTGGAGAAGATCGCCCATGCCGCCCTGGCGAAGAGCCCGGTCGGGATGGCCGAGGGATCCATGGTCCAGCTCATTCGCGAGGCGGGCAAGACGCCGGTCCAGCGCGACGCGCTCTACAACGTGGTCCGGGAGTACGCGCCCGCGGCCTGAGGCCGCGACGCGCCGTGCGATGGCGGCCCACGCGCACTCCCCCGGGTTCCTCGCCCTGGTCGAGGAGGCGCGCCGCCAAGTGCGCGAGATCGACATCCCCGAATACGAGGCCCAGCGCGCCCGCCGCGATCACCCGGCGTTGCTCGACGTGCGCGAGGATCACGAGTGGGACGCGAGTCGGCTGCCGGGCGCGATCCATCTGGGCAAGGGCGTCATCGAGCGCGACATCGAGCAGCTGTTCCCCGACCCGGCGGCGCCGATCGTCTGCTACTGCGGCGGCGGTTTCCGCAGCGTGCTGGTGTGCGAAAACCTCCAGCGCATGGGCTACACGAACGTGCGCTCGCTCAAGGGCGGCTACCGCGGCTGGGTCGAGTCCGGACGGACGGTGGAATCGGATCCGGTCGGGTAGCTGGGCGCGGCCGGCGGCCGGGCGGGCTCGGACCCCGAGGTGAACAGGGTGTCGGGCACGCGCGGATTGGCGAGGTGGGCGCTGATCCAGCGCATGCGCAGCTGGGGTCCTGCGAGCTTGGGCGAGCGCTGATTCACGGCGCGGAAGATCTCGAGCGCCTCGATCGGCAGCCCCAAGCCTTCGTACGCCATCCCGCTCAGCAGCTGGGCCCGCGCCCAGTCGTCGGGCGTGGCCGCCAGCCGCGCCGCCGAGTCGAGCAGCGCGAGCACGCGCATCTCGGCCGCGATGCGCTCGAGCGAGAGCCGCAGGGCGGGCCGCGGCCGGTTGAAGCGTGGCGTCATGGCGGTCGAGTGGTTGTGGAGCGAGAGCGCAAGCTCGTAGATGACCTGGAAGTTGCGCGGCTGCTCGACCGCGAGACGCTCGGCCCACTGCTCGGCCTCCGCCCAGTCGTGACGACGGGTGGCGGCGTTGAGGCTCTCGGCCCCGGCCGCGAAGCCGCCCACGGGCGGGACGACCTCGGGCGCGCGTCGCGTCGTGACGAACAGCGCGACCAGGCCCCCCGCCACGACCACGGAGAAGAGCACCGACCAGCGCCGGCGGCGCCGGCCCCCCGGATGCCTGCGCGAGGGGCTCATCGCCGTGTCGCCCGCGGGCCCGGGATCACGCGCACCGCGAGGCTCGTGACACCGGACGCACACTCGACCCACACCCCGCGCACGATCCGCAGCCCCGGCGCGAGCGCTTCGACGGCACGCAGGCCGTCGGGGATGCGCACCCGGGTGGGCACGCGTACTTCGGTCCAGCGGGCCTCGAGTCGGTTGGGCGCGGGGTGGTCGAAGGCCAGGTCGAGCACGCCGAATCGCGTGGGCGCGCGCTCGAAGCGCGTGCCCTCCCACCAGGTGAGCGACCCGCCCAGCGCGAGCTCGAGCGTGTCGCGGGTGTCGCTCACGATCATGTTCCGCACCAGGTCCACGATTCCCGCGGCCGCGGTGGCGTGCGGCGGCAGGTTGCCGGCGAAGCCGCCGCTCGGAAGGTCGAAGATCTCCGCCTGCCCGAAGGTCGAGCTGCTGTGGGCGAGCAGGGTCGCGAGCGCGGCGCGCGCCTCGGCCGGGCGGCCCGCGAGCAGCGAGTTCTGCGCGAGGTCCATGCCGAGGTAGGTGTGGATCGAATCCGGGCTGCCGTAGGCGACCAGCCCCGGCGCCCCGGCGCTGCGCACGCGCGCGGCGAGGCGCGCCAGCCGCGGGTCGTCGGCGGGCAGCACCCCGGTCGGATAGCCGAGCGAGAGGTTGCCCCAGTCGCGGCCGCCGCCCTGCCAGGCCGCCGGGAGATCGCGGCCCGGGGCCCGGCGCAGCGCCCCCCGGATCGTGGCGCGATAGTCCTGGAACGTGGAATCGGCGGCGCGCGCGACCTGCTCGCGGCCGGCGCGGCGGGCGAGCGCCGCCGTGGCGCGGCAGCCCGCGAGCGCCCATGCATCGTTGCCCACGAGCTGGGCCCGGGTGAGCTCGTTGTCGCGCGGGTCGGCGTAGGGCAGGAGCCCGCGCCAGGGCAGCTTGAGCTCGCGCGTCGCCCGGCGCTGGCGCTCGATCCAGCGCAGGCCGGCCTCGGCGGCCGGCAGGTAGCGCTTCGACCACTCGGGGCTCGGCGGCAGCGAAGCCGCCTGCTCGAACGCCCACAGCGCGGCCCCCGTGCCGTCGAGCTGCCCGCGCTGGGAGATCAGCGCGCCGCTCTCGAGCTGGAACCGGCGCAGCGTCCAGGCGTCCTCGCGCGCGAGGTCGGTGAAGCCCGCGACGGCGAGGGAGCGCACCGCGCGCGCGCCATCGCGGATCCAGACGTCGCGGTACTGGAGCGGGTTGCCGATCGGGATCCACTCCGATCCGCGGCGCTCCTGGCACTGGATGAGCGTGACGAGCGCCGCCCGCCAGGCGGCGTTGACCCGCGCGTCGGGCGTCTCGAGGCGCGCCGCCCGCCCCAGCCAGTCGCGCCAGGCGGAGCGCGCGGCGGCCACGACGCGCTCGTGGTGCAGCGATCGTTCGAGCCGCTGCGCGGGTGCCGAGGGGAGCGTGTAGGCCGGCATCCAGAACGTCCACGACGGATGGGCACCCGGCATGAGCCGCGCGCGGCAGTGCGCGGCGAGGGCCCCGAGCCCGAACCCGATCGTATGCGCGGGGTGGAGCACCGAGGGCGGCACGTCGCCGCGATCGGCCGCGGGGTCGATCCCCGCCACGACCCGGCCGTTGCGGACCGCGAGCGTTCCGTCCCAGGCCTCGTCGAACCCGTCGTCGTCGTCCGCGTCCCAGGGCACGAACCCCGGGCCCTCGGGCCGCGCGCGCACCCCGACCTCCACCGCCATCTCGACCGGACCGGTCCCGCGCGCGCTCGCCGTGACCCGTATCGAGAGCACCAGGCTCGAGTCGCCGATCGGGCCCTGGGGGACGGCCGCGGCCTCGAAGGCGAGCGACTCGCGCGCGCTCACCATCCACCAATGGGCGACCGGCACGCCGTCGCGCTCGAACCACACCGGCGAGGTCTGAATCGGGCCGCGCTCCTCGGGCAGCCGCCACTCGAGCGCGCACTCCCCGGTCGAGACCGTGCTCCCCGGGCCGATCTGGAAGGCGCGCTGGGCACCCGGATACCCGAGTGCCGCAATCGAGTAGGCGTAGTGCTCGGGGATGACCGCGGCTTCACCGGAGGACGGTTCCGCCTTCTGCCTGCCGGGAAGGCAGCCGGAAACGACGAGCGCCAGGACGGCGAGGCACGCGAGGCGTCGCATCGGCGCATCATAGCGCCAGGCGGGGCCGGAGCTTCAATCACGGGGGAGAAGGGCCGCTCGACCTGGCCTCCCGGCCGGTGTAGCTTTCTCACCCCATGGCGCCCAGCCCCCGGCTCACGACCTCGACCGTCGCCGCGCGCATCCCCTACGCGAACGCCGCGCCCTTCTACACCCTGTGGGCGGACGCGCCGTTCTCGGTGCGCAACCTGGTGCCGCGCGAGCTGGGACGCGAGGCCGAAGCCGGCACGGTCGACCTCGGCCTGATGGCGGCGGCGGACTACTTGAGGCTCGCTGATCGCTTCGAGCTGCTCTCCCCGCCGCTCGGCGTCGCCACCCGCGGTCCGGTGCTCTCGGTGCTGCTGTTCTCGCGCCGTCCCGCCGACGCGCTCGCGGGGGCACTCATCTCGGTGACGCCCGAGACCTCGACCTCGGTACGGCTCCTCAAGCTGCTGCTCGATGTGCGGCGCGGACTCTCGGGCGTGCGCTACGTGCGCGGGCTCGAGCCCGCGCAGGCCGAGGCGCTGCTCGTGATCGGCGACCAGGCGATGCGCATGCGCAATCAGCGGCCCGTGGGCTTCACCCACACGCTCGACCTGGGCGCCGACTGGCTCGAGTGGACCGGGCTGTCGTTCGTCTACGCGGTGTGGGCGGTGCGCCGGGCGCTCGATCCCGGCACGCGCGCCGAGTTCGGGCGCTTCCTCGAAGCCTCGCT
>JBGQIE010000187.1:0-5197 GCA_041498315.1 Candidatus Eiseniibacteriota bacterium | reverse complement strand
GCTCGTGCTCTGCCACCAGGCGGCGCGCGACCGCATCCGCGTGGGCGCCGCGGCGGGGGCGGGCTGGCCGATCCCGCCGCTCGCCACGCTCGTCGAAGCGTACGAATCCGCGGCCGCGTGGCTCAGCCCCGCGAAGGTCGTCGGGGTGGCGCTCAATACCCTGGGCCTCGAGGAGGGTGCGGCGCGCGCGGCGTGCGAGCGCGCCGCGCGCGAGACCGGGCTTCCGGCCACCGACCCGGTGCGCTTCGGCGCGGCTCCGCTCGCCCGGGCGGTCGCCGCGGCGGCGGAAGCGCGCCGGGCTCGGGCCCCGGGCGGAGGGAGGGCGCGTGCGACTTCGGCATGAGCCGCTCGAGCTGAGCACGGCGTTCGAGTTCCGGATCGCGCACGGCACCGGGCTCGGCCGCGGCAACACGCTGGTCCGGATCGAGCACGAGGGCATCGAGGGGCTCGGGGAGGCCTCGCCGGCCCAGTACTACGGCGAGAGCCGGCGCCTGGTCGAGCAGGCGCTCACGATCTGGGCGCCGCTCCTGGGCGAGGACCCGTTCGCGCTCGAGGCCATCGAGCGCCGCCTGCGCGGCGCCCTCGACGGGCAGGCCGCGGCGCGCGCCGCGATCGACATGGCGCTCCACGACTGGATCGGCAAGAAGCTCGGGCTGCCGGTATGGAAGCTGTTCGGCCTCGATCCGGCGGGGACCCCGCTCTCGTGCGTGACCCTGGGGATGGCGCCTCCCGAGGAGATGGAGCGCAAGCTCGAGACCGTGATCGACTTTCCGGCGCTCAAGGTCAAGCTCGGCGCTCCGGGCGACGTCGAGAACCTGCGCCTCGTCCGCCGCCGCTACACGGGCCGCATCCGGGTGGACGCCAACGCGGCCTGGAGCGCCGCCGCCGCGGTCGCGGTGCTGCGGCAGATCGAGCCGCTCGACATCGAGCTGGTCGAGCAGCCGGTGCCGCGCGCGGACCTCGACGGGCTGCGCTGGGTGCGCGAGCGCAGCGGCATCCCGGTCTACGCCGACGAGAGCGTCCACCGGCTCGAGGACCTGGGCAACCTGGTCGGGCGCGTGGACGGCGTGAACCTCAAGCTCATGAAGAGCGGCGGGCTGCGCGAGCTGCTGCGCATGATCCACGCCGCGCGCGCGCTCGGGCTCCAGGTCATGCTGGGCTCGATGGTCGAGTCGAGCCTCGCGCTCTCGGCCGCGGCCCAGGTCGCCCCGCTCGCGGATCATCTCGACCTCGACGGCCACTGGCTGCTCGCGCGCGACCCCTACGACGGTGCCCCGCGCGAGCGCGGGCGCATCGTCCTGAGCGAGCGCCCCGGGCTCGGCGTCGTGCCCGTCCCGGGGGCGCACCCGTGAGCAAGCGGCTCCGGCTCTACCTGGTCGCGGCCGGCTTCGGGGCCGCCATCGTGCTGGCGGCGAACGTGCCCGCCGATCTGCCGACGATGTGGATCCACTACGCCATCTGGACCGCCCTGTGCGTGCTCTCCGAGACCATGTGGATCTCGACCCTGTCGGGCTCCGGGACCTGGAGCATGTCTTCGACCGCGATCCTCGCGACCGTGGTGCTCTACGGTCACGGGGCTCCGATCTGGATCGCGGCCATCTCCACGCCAATCGCCGAGCTCGTGGTCCAGCACAAGCCCTGGGTGCGCGCCTACTTCAACAGCGCCCAGATCGCGATCACCCTGTGGGCCGCGAGCAGCGTGTTCGTGCTGCTGGGTGGGCCGGAGCACGGGCTCGCCTCGCTGGGCGTGATCTCCGCGGGGGTCCCGATCGCGATCCGGCTCGCGCCCCCGATCGTGGGGCTGTTCGCGGTCTACCTGGTCGTCAATCGCGCGCTGGTGGCGGTCGCGGTATCGTGGTCGACGGAGCGCCCCTACTGGCGCGTCATGCGCGAGGACTGGTTCTACGCCGAGCGGCTGCTCGAGGACGCGGCCGCCTTCTTCCTGAGCCCCCTCATGGTGATCTCCTACCAGGCGATCGGCTACCTCGGCGTGGCCCTGTTCTACGCCCCGGTGCGCATGATCTACGAGTCCGAGAAGCGCTTCGCGGCGCTGCGCCGCGCCCAGGACCAGGCGATCCACAGCGAGCGCCTGGCCGCGAAGGGCGAAATGGCCGCCGAGATCGGGCACGAGCTGCGCAATCAGCTCGCCGCGATCAGCGGGCGCGCCCAGCTCATCCTCAAGGAGGGCGAAGGCGGCGGCGGCGGCGCGAGCACCGGCCCGCGGCGCCACGCCGAGATCATCCTCGAGCAGTCGCGGCGCATGGAGGCGCTCTCGAAGGGTCTCATGGACTTCTCGCGCGCCGAGCTCACCATCGAGCGCGTGGACGTCAACGCGCTCATCCAGCGCACCATCGAGTTCGTGCGCACCCAGAACCGCTTCGACGGCATCGAGTGGGACGTGCGCCTGGCCGAGCGCCTGCCCGAGCTGCGCGCCGACCCGGGGCAGCTCCAGCAGGTGCTCCTCAATCTGTTCCTCAACGCCGCCGACGCGATCCAGGAGAAGGGCGCGGTGGGCCGGCGCGCGATCACCGTGGTCAGCGAGGCCGAGGAGCGATCGCGGCAGGCGCGGCTCACGGTGCGCGATACCGGTCCCGGGATCACGCCTTCGAATCTGGCGCGTATCTTCGAGCCCCACTTCACGACCAAGCGCGAGGGCCATGGGTTCGGCCTTTCGACCTCGTACCGCATCATCACGAATCACGGCGGCCGGATCACCGTCGACAGCCCGCCCGGCCAGGGGGCCACCTTCACGATCACCCTGCCGCTCCACGGGCCGGGCGGCTGGAGCTAGGGTGGGCGGGCTCGCGGGGGCGCGCGTGCTGAGCGAGGCGGTGGTGGCGCGCGTCGATTTCGGCGCCTGCCGCCTGCTCACGGACGCGGACGAGTGGGTCGACGCCAGCGCGCGCGGCCGGCTCATGGGAGCGCGCAAGGCGCTCGGCAACGCGGTGGTGGTCGGCGACCGGGTGAGTTGCTGGCGGGAGCAGGAGCGGGTCATGATCGACACCGTGCTCCCGCGCCGCAACGCCTTCTCGCGCCGCGCGCCCGGCGACCGGCCCCTCGAGCAGATCGTGGCGTCCAATCTCGACCAGGTCGTGCTGGTCGCCTCGCTGGCCGAGCCCGAGTTCAGCTACGGGTTCGCGGATCGCGTGCTCGCCCAGGCCGAGCACGCGGGGATTCCCGCGCGCCTGGTGCTCAACAAGCTCGACCTCGCCGGGAGCGTGGCGGCCGAAACGATCCTCGGCGACTACGCGCGCGCCGGCTGCCCCGGTCACGGCGTGAGCGCGAAATCCGGCGCCGGGCTCGAGGCGGTGCGCCACGCCTGCCGCGCGCGGCGCAGCCTGTTCGTGGGCCACTCGGGCGTGGGGAAGAGCACGCTCCTCAACGCGATGGTGCCGGGCCTCGATCTCATCGCCGGCCAGGTCAATGCCAAGACCGGGCGCGGGCGCCACACCACGACCGCGGCCTGGCTGCTGCGCCCCGAGGCCGATCTCGAGCTCATCGACACGCCCGGCATGCGCGCCTTCGGCCTGTGGGGGATCGGACCGCGCGACCTCGACCAGGCCTACACGGAGTTCCGGCGCTTCCTCGGCGAGTGCCGGTTCAGCGACTGCCGCCACGACCACGAGCCCGGCTGCGCGGTGCGCGCCGCAGTCGAGGCGGGCGCGGTGGCGCCACGCCGCCACGCCTCGTTCCTCAAGCTGGTCGAGGAGCTCGAGGCCGAGATCGGTCCGGCACGCGGGCGCGGAGCGGGCGGCCGGGCCCCGGCTTCGAGACCGGGCCGGGGGGCGCGATGAGCGGGCGAGCGGGCGGGGGACGCGCCGCGGGAGGGCCGTACAACCCGTGGCTCGAGGGCTTCGAGTGCGGCACCTGCGCGGCGCGCGCCGACCTCTCGGCGCCGCGCTCGGTGTGCCCGGCCTGCGGCCAGCCGCTGCTCGCGCGCTACGACCTGTCCGCGATCGCGGCGGCCACGCCGCGCTCGAGCCTCCACCGCTTCGGCACGGACCTGTGGCGCTACCGGGCGGTCCTGCCGTTCGCCCCCGAGTTCCCCGCGATCCGGCTCGGCGAGGGCGGCACGCCGCTCCTGCCGCTGGCCAGGCTCGGCGCCGAGCTGGGCGTGGCGGAGCTGTGGATCAAGGAGGAGGCCGGCAACCCGACCCAGTCGTTCAAGGCGCGCGGGCTCGCCCTGGCGGTGAGCGGAGCGCTGGCGTACGGTCAGCGCGCCATCGCGCTCCCCTCGGCCGGCAACGCCGGGAGCGCCGCGGCCGCGTACGCCGCCGCGGCCGGGCTGCCGTGCCGCATCACGGTGCCCGAGGATACGCCCGAGATCTTCGTGACCGAGCAGCGCGCGCTGGGCGCCGAGGTCCGTCTCGTGCCCGGGACCATCGCCGAGGCCGGCCGCGCGCTCGCGGGCTGGGCCGCGCCTCCCGATTGGTGGAACGTCGCGACCTTCAAGGAGCCGTTCCGGCTCGAAGGCAAGAAGACACTTGGCTACGAGATCGCCGAGCAATCGGACTGGCGATTGCCGGAAGTCATCTTCTATCCTACCGGGGGAGGCACCGGTCTGGTCGGAATGTGGAAGGCGTTCGCCGAGCTGCGCGCGCTGGGATGGATCGACGGCCCGCCGCCGCGACTGGTCTCGGTTCAGGCCCGGGGCTGCGCCCCGGTGGTGCGCGCCTTCGAGCAGGACGCCGCCCGCGTGGCGCCGTGGCCCGACGCGACCACGGCCGCACTCGGGCTCAGGGTGCCCTCGCCGTTCGCGGACGCGCTCATGCTCAGGGCGATCCGGGAGACCGGCGGCACGGCGGTGGCGGTCAGCGAGGAGGAGCTCATGGACGGCATGGTCGAGCTGGCGGGGACCGAAGGCTGCTTCGCATGCCCCGAGGGCGGAGCGACGCTCGCGGCGCTGCGCAAGCTCCGGGTGAGCGGCGAAGTGAAGCGCGACGAGCGGGTCGTGATCTTCAATACCGGAAGCGGGCTCAAGTATCCCGGGGCGTGGCGCGCGGCGCTGGCGCGGCGCGGCGCGGCCGCGGCCGGCACTCCCAGTGCGCGGGGCGCGGGGGACCGGTCATGATCGATCTCGTCCCGCTCATCCGCGCGGCGCGCCGCCGTCCCGGACTCACGCGCTGGACGGCGCTGGCGCTCTTCGCCACGATCGTGCTGGGTCTGGCGACCGGCTTCCTGCTCCGTGCCACCGCCG
>JBGQIE010000186.1:0-5240 GCA_041498315.1 Candidatus Eiseniibacteriota bacterium | reverse complement strand
TTCTCAGCCATCAGACCGGGGTTCGAATCCCCGTAGCGCTACCAATTTCCATCACGTTCGACGCGATTCGGGAGCTGCCCATGCGCATGGAAGCTCGCTGACCATGGGCTGGAAGCGCATCCCGCGCTACACCATCCTCACGCTGGGCTACGCGGCCCTGCTCCAGCTCTCGTGCGTGCTCGCGCTGCTCCTGCGCTTCGACGGCGCGATCCCGGCGGCCGAGTGGGCGGCGCTGATCGATCTGGCGCCGGCCTTCACGCTGCTGTCGCTCGCGGGCTTCCTCATCGCGGGCCTGTTCCACGGGCTGTGGCGCTACGCGGGCACCGTCACCCTGTTCCAGATCTTCAAGGGGGTGACGCTCTCGACCCTCTCCCTGCTGGTCCTGCTCGTGGTCGGCCCGCGCACGCCCTTCACGGCCAGCTTCGTCCCGCTGGTGTGGCTGTGCGAGATGGCGCTCATGAGCGGGGCCCGCATCGGCTGGCGGCTGTGGCGCGAGCGCGCGCTCGGCGGCCCGGTCGACGAGCGGGCGGCCGGCAGTCCCGCGGCGCGCGCGCTCATCGTCGGCGCCGGCCCGGCGGGTGTTCACCTCGCCCAGGAGATGCGGCATGGCCCAGCCGGCCAGCGGCGCTTCGTCGCGGTCGGGTTCGTGGACGAGGACCCGCGCCTGACCGGCAAGCAGATCGAAGGCGTCAAGGTGCACGGCACCCTGGCGCGTCTGCCGCTCATCCTGGAGGAGTTCGGCGTCGAGGTGGTCGTCATCTCGACTCCCGGCCTGCCGGCTGCGACGGTGCGCGAGATCGCGCGCGCCTGCGACCAGGCGGGGGTCAAGGTCAAGACGCTGCCGGGGCTCGCCGACGCGGAGCCGGGTCGCGCGGCACTGGCGCGCATCCGCGACGTTCGCATCGAGGACCTGCTCGGGCGCCGCCCGGTCACGATCGACTCGAGCGAGCTCAAGACCTTCCTCGCGGGGCAGCGCGTCCTGGTCACCGGGGCCGGGGGCAGCATCGGCGCCGAGCTGGCGCGCCAGGCGGCGGAGTTCGCGCCCGAGGCGATCGGCTTGCTCGATCACGCCGAGAACGGCCTCTACTACGTCGAGCACGAGCTGGCGGCGCGCCATCCCGGGCTGGCGCTCGATCCGATCGTCGCCGACATCCAGGACGCCCAGGGGATCGAGGAGGCGTTCCGCCGCTTCCGGCCCACGGTCGTGCTCCACGCCGCCGCGCACAAGCACGTCCCGCTCCTCGAGATGAACCCGCGCGAGGCGGTGCTCAACAACGTCCTCGGCACGCTCCATCTGGAGCAGGCCGCGGAGCGCCACGGGGTGAGCCGGTTCGTGCTCATCTCGACCGACAAGGCGGTGCGACCCGCGAGCGTCATGGGGGCGACGAAGCGCGTGTGCGAGATGCTGCTCCAGGCGCGCTCGCCCCACAGCGAGACGCGCTTCGTCGCGGTGCGCTTCGGCAACGTGCTGGGCAGCGAGGGCTCGGTCATCCCGCTGTTCCAGCGCCAGCTCGAGCGCGGCGGGCCGCTCACCGTGACGCACCCGGAAGCGCGACGCTATTTCATGACCATGTCCGAGGCGGCGCGGCTCGTGCTCCAGGCCGGCGCCATGGGGCGCGGGGGCGAGGTGTTCCTGCTCGACATGGGCGAGCAGGTGCGCATCCTCGACCTGGCCCGCCAGCTCATCCGCATGGCGGGCCTCGTCGAGGGGGTCGATATCCAGATCGCGTTCACCGGGCTGAGACCGGGGGAGAAGCTGGTCGAGGAGCTGCACTCGGCTTCCGAGCACGCGCGCCCGACGCGCCACGAGCGCATCCTCACCTGGAGTCAGACTCCGCTCGACGAGCAGCGTTTGCTGGCCCAGGTGAGCGAGCTCGAAGCCGCGGCGCGTCAGGGCAACGGCGCCGCGATCCGCCAGCACCTGCGCCGCATCGTCCCCGAGTACCAGGACGCCGCGCTCGCCGCGGGAGCGGGAACACCCGCCCCGACGCCGGTCGTCGAGCTGCCGGCGACGACGCGCACCGTGCCGCGCGCGCCGGTCGCGGCCGTCGAAGCGCGGACCGCGGGCCCCGAGCCCGCGGCGGTCCGGCCGGCGCGGCGCCCGGGCGGTGACGGTCTCCGCCCAGTCTCCGATCGAGCGATCGCGGTGGTGGTCCTGACTCTGACCTCCCCGTTGTGGCCGCTGGTATGGCTCGAGGCGATGGCGACCCGACGCGGCGAGTGGCTCGAGCACCGCGTGTGCGTGGGGCGCACACGCCGCGCGGGCACGAGGCGCGGCGGACCCCAGGACCGGGCGCCGGCCGCCGGCGGGCGCCCCGCCTCGCCGCCGGTCAAACGCGCGGGCGAGCGTCGCGCGCTCGACCTGATGGGCGAGCCGCTGCGCAGCGTGCGCTTCCGCTCCACCGGGCCCCTGGGCGGCTGGCTTGCGCGCCGCGGGCTCGACCGGCTGCCGGAGCTCTTCAACGTGCTGCGCGGCGAGATGGCGCTCGTGGGACCGAGCCCGGTGCCGCGCGCCATCGTGACCCTGTGGACCGAGTTGGTGCCCACGGTCGGGCGGCGGTTCAGCGTGCTGCCCGGGATCACCGGTCCGGCGCAGCTCTCGGGTGACGACGAGGAGGACGTGGGCGGGCTGGTGCGGCGCGCCGCGCTCGACCAGGACTACCTCGAGCGGCGCTCGATCTGGCTCGACCTCGGGATCCTGCTGCGCACCGCGGGGCGGGTGATCGCGCCGCCCGTGCCGCCGCGACCAGGCGCCGCAGCGGCGCGGCCGGGTCCGGCGCCGGCCGCGCGCCCCGGGGCTCCTCCGCCGCGCGCGCCGCGCGCGCGGGGATGACGCCGCGTGCGCGCGTGCTGCGCCCCAAATGACTCACCCCGCTTCGCGGATTACGAAGCGGGGTGGAAAAGATATGGGGGACGTCGCTCTCAGAATCGCGGGCCGCACGCGAGTGTCGTCGAACTAGTCCCCCAACTTCTTCGAGTGTACAGATGCCCTGTGCACCCGGGAGGTTTCAATTTATTTTCGCACCCAATTCTTAAGATACTCGGGCTCGCGAAACGTCTTGGAACCGTAAAGTCTCGCGTGTTCGAATTCCCGGCCCCCTGGAGCGCACCGTCGTGAGCCGTGGCTATTTTCTCGCCATCGCGGGCAACATCGGCGTGGGCAAGACCGAGCTGACGAACCGCCTCAGCGCGGAGCTCGGCTGGCTCGCGTATTACGAGCCCGTCATTGATAACCCCTACCTCGACGTGTTTTACGCCGACATGCAGCGCTGGAGCTTCCATCTCCAGATCTACTTCCTGAGCGAGCGTTTCAAGGCCCAGGCGGAGATCGGAAAGAGCGAGAAGCCGTTCATCCAAGACCGCACCATCTACGAAGATGCCGAGATCTTCGCGAAGACGCTTTACGAGCAGGGCTCCATGACCCGGGTGGACTACCTCAACTACACGGCGCTGTTCGACATCATGGTCGGATACCTCCGTAAGCCCGACCTCGTGATCTACCTGAAGGCGAGTCCCGACGTGCTGCTCGAGCGCATCGGGCGGCGCGGCCGCCCGAGCGAGCAGAACATCGGGCGCGAGTACATCGTTTCACTGAACCGGGCTTACGACGACTGGATGGCGCGCGCGCGGGCGGAGGTCGACGTGATCGAGATCGACACCGACCTGATTCCGCTCCAGGGCCCGACCCCGGCGTTCACCAAGCTGGTCGACGACTTGAAGCGGCGCTTTCCGCCGCAGTCCGAGCTCGATCTGCAGACCGGGGACTAGGCGCCGCGCGCCGCCAGCGCGCGCGTGCAGCGGCCGCACAGCATCCCCTCGGAGCCCTGGGCCACGGTGTCCGCGCGATAGGTCCAGCAGCGGTCGCACTTGAGGTAGGCCGTGCGCGAAACCGAGACCGCGATCGGCGCCTCGGCAGTGCCCCCGCCGTCCACTTCGCGCAGCTCGGCGCGCGCGACCATCAGGAAGCCCGCGAGCTCGCCGGCGTAGGGGGCGAGGCGGGACCGGAGGGCCGCCGGAGCGGCGATCGACACGTCGGCCTCGGCGGTGGTCGCCAGCTCCTTCGTGGCGCGTCGCGGCTCGATCGCGGCGTTGACCGCATCGCGGATCTCGCGCAGCAGCGCCCACCCAGTCTCATCCGCGGCGGTCCCCTCCGGCCAGCGCGCGAGGTGAACGCTCTCGTGCTCGGCCTTAAGGCCCGGGTGGTGCTGCCACGCCTCCTCGGCGGTGAAGACGAGCGCCGGGGAGGCGGCGATCGCCAGCTCGTGGAGCGCCTGCCACAGCACGGTCTGCGCCGAGCGCCGCAGCGGATCGTCCGGCGCCAGGGTGTAGAGCCGGTCCTTGGCCGCGTCGAGGAACAGGGCCGAGAGATCCACCGTGCACAGGTCGAGGAGCACGCTGAGCGCGCGGTGGAACTGGAGCGCTTCGTACTCGCGCCGCATGCGCGCGACTCCCGCGGACAGGGCGCCCGCGAAGGCGCGATCCACGGCGGTGAGCCGCGCGGGCGGGAGTGCGTCGGCGGGCATGAAGTCGCTTAAGTTTCCGAGCAGGAAGCGGAAGGTGTTCCGCACCTTGCGATAGGCGTCGGCGACGTGCTGGAGGATCTCGTCCCCGACGCGCACGTCGGTGCGCCAGTCGGTCGCGAGCGCCCACCAGCGCACCACCTCGGCCCCGGACTTTTTGATCACGTCCTGCGGCGAGATGACGTTGCCCACGGACTTGTGCATCGCGCGACCGGTCGCGTCGAGCACCCAGCCGTGGGTGAGCACGTCGGTGTAGGGCGCCTCGCCGGTGAGGCCGGCGCTCACCATGAGCGAGGAGTTGAACCAGCCGCGGTGCTGGTCGGGGCCCTCGAAGTAGGCGATGCGCCCGCCGTCGCGCCGCGCGCGCGCCCAGGCGTCGCGAAACCCCGGGTGGACGACCTGGAGCGCGCGGTGCGTGCAGCCGGAGTCGAACCACACGTCGAGGATGTCGGTCTCCTTGCGGAACGGACCCGCCGCGCCGCACGTCCCGCACGTGAATCCCGCCGGCAGGAAGTCCGCGACCGGGCGGCTGTACCAGGCATCGGAGCCCGCTTCGCGCGTGACCTGCGCGGCACGCCGCATGACGCGCGGATCGAGCAGCGGGGCCTCGCACGCCCCGCAGTAGAGGGCCGGGATGCCCACGCCCCAGGCGCGCTGGCGCGACAGGCACCAGTCGGGGCGCAGGCGCACGGACTCGCGGATGCGGTTCTGCGCGCTCGG
>JBGQIE010000185.1:0-5300 GCA_041498315.1 Candidatus Eiseniibacteriota bacterium | reverse complement strand
GATCCCGGAGGCGGCGCTGCGGCTCTCGGCCGCCGACTGCACGCCGCTCACGCTCCGCGTGGTCGCGCGCTCGCTGGCGCGGCGCCTGCGCGAGGCCAGCGGCGCGCGCACCTGAGCCTCGGCGTCAGGGCGCCGACACCGCCACGCCGCTCACCCGCACGTCCTGCGCCTCGGCGAGCTTGAGGAACAGGAACTGGGGCCGGCTGATCGCGTAGTCCGCGAGCGCCACCGGGAAGGCGGTCTTGAACGCGATCCGCCCGCCGGCGCCCTTCGCCTCGTAGGCGGCCTCGACGTTGATCCGCATGCGCCGGCTCACGCCGTGCAGCGTGAACGTGCCCTCGACGTCGAAGGTGACCGGTTTGCCGGGCTCGAGCTTGGCGCCCGCGGGCCCGTGCACGGCGATGCCCTCGAAGATCGCCTTTGGATACCTGGCGGTCTCGAGGTGGTTCTCGCGCATGTGCTGGTTGCGCTTCGCGATCCCGGTATCGAGGCTCGCGAGATCCACCTCGAAATGCACGGTGATGGTGTCCCCCACGCTGGCGGGGTCCAGCACCAGGTGGCCGTCGAGCTTGTTCGTCTTCCCTTCGAAGCCCTCGACCGTGGCCTTCGAGACGAACACCACCTTGTTCTCGCCGCCGGGCTTGACGACGAAATCCGCGGCCGATGCCGCGCGGGTGGCGCAGGCGAGACCTGCGATCAATAGAAGCGTGCGCTTCAAGGCATCTCCCATCCGCGGCCGCGGGCCCGCCCGGCTAGTAGAGCAGGTGGAGCTGGAACACCGATTCGTAGAAGTCGTTCCCGGAGTATGCGATTCCGTTCTTGGAGGTCGTCCGGCGCTCTAGGAACTCGAGCGCGAGATAGGACTGCGGCATCACGAAAATACCACCGCCCCAGCGCGTCTTGGCGCCGGTGGCGTGATCCTTGTCCGGATCGAAGAAATCGTACGTGCCCTTGAGATCGAGTCCCTGGTGGAGCCCCCAGGTGACCTCGTGCGAGGTCACGAACCCGCGCGTCACCTTGCCGCCGGCCGGCGCGCGGCTGAACAGGTCGCCCTGGCCAAGCCAGGTGAGGTTCTTCCAGGTCACGTAGGCGTGGCCGCCACCGGCGTCGAACCTGAGCAGGGCGTTCGGATCGTCGTAGCCCGAGATCCCGGCGGCGAGCCCGAGGGGGCCGAGGTGAAACCGGTAGCCGGCGTTGAGCGCGGTCGCCACCCTCGTGTCGGTATCGAGGATCGAACCGCGCGCGCCGTTCACCGCCGCGAGCTGGATGTCGAAGCGCCCGGGATAGGCGCCGACCTCCACGCCCACGTCGCTGTTGCCGGGCGGCGAGAAACCCATCTCGCTGCGCACGAACATGGTGTGGTCGTCGAACTTCCAGCCGTACGAGGGCACGAAGCGCCCGGCCTTCACGTAGAGCTTCGGGGTGAGGTAGTCGAGCCCGAACAGCTCGCGCGTGTCGGTGGCGCTGCGGGCGAAGTAGAGGTCCACCTTCGGATCGAGCGCGAAGTCGAAGTAGATGTCGCCCTGCATCTGGAAGAAGTCGCGCTGCGGGACGGGCGCGTCGGACCCCAGGTAGAGCTCGCGGAAGTCGGTGCCGATCAGGATGTTCTTCGAGATGTGCGGCTCGATCCCCGCGATCACCTCAGGCTTGGCCTTCGACCAGGCGATCTCCTCGGGCACCAGCTTCTGGCTCGCATAGGCGGTGCGCAGTCCGCCGCCGGTGGGGTTCAGGTGGCAGAGCCCGCACTTCTGCTCGTAGCGCGCGCTGTAGCGCGGCACCGCGCGCGCCTGGAAGGCCGACAGGGCGTTGAGCCCCGCGAGCGCCACCACGGCCGACATCCCGAGCCGCACGCTCCGCCGCATCGTTAGGCCCATGTCAGTTGTTGGACGCGCCCTGGAGGATCCAGTTTCGAATTTTGTCGATCAGGGGCTGCGGGAGCGGGAAGGGGCCCTGCGGCATGCGTTGGCCGAACAGGGGGTTGCCCGTGATCTTTTGATAGAGCACCGAGTTGGCGGGGTCGTTCGGCACGATGCGAATCGCCGGCGCGTAGCCGAAGCTGACGTGGTTGACCAGATTTGAGTAGCTGACCCCGGTGGTCAGATTGAGCTGGTTGTTGGGCGGGTGGCACGAGATGCAGTAGGTGTTGAAGATCGGCTGGATGTCCGTGGCATAAGACACGAGGGCGTTGGCGGATCCCGTGACGCCCACGTCGGGGATCCCGGGGCCCAGGGCGATGTCGCAGGGCTTGGCGCCGGCCGTCTGCGGATTGAGCGACACGTTCACGACCACGGAGCTCCCCGGCGGAATGGTCGCCGGCCCTCCCCCCGAGAGCAGGACGTAGTCGTCGCAGTTTTCCACGACGTTGACCGTGAGCGACGCCGTGCCGGTGCTGAAGATCTCGAAGCTCTTCGAGGACGCCTGGCCGACGAAGATGGGATCGAACGCGAGCGACGTGGGGACCACGTTCCACGCGGCGCCGGGCGGCTGGAGCGAGCCGATGCCGTGCAGGGCGACGCTTGGAGCGTGGGCTCCCAGTTGGAGCGTGCAGGTGTACGGGCCGTCCACCGTCGGGTTGAAGCTCAACACCACGTCGTGTGTCCCCCCCGGCGCGAGCGTGAACGGCCCCCCGCCCGTGGTGATCGCGAACGGGGGGCAGGTCAAGGTGGCATTGCCCGTGAGGTCGGCGTTGCCGGTATTGCGCACCGTGACCGTGCGGACGGCGAGGTCGTTCAACGCCAGGGTGCCGAAATCGACCGATGAGCTGGAGAGCTCGGCTCGCCCCTCGAGCCGGACCTTGACGCCCAGATCCGAGCACCCCACGAGCGCGAAGGTCAGGGCAAGGAGTGAGCCGGCGTGGTGGACCCGGGGGCGGATGTGCATGCGGTGCATAAGGCTACCGCAATCCCCTGCGACCTCCCAAGCCCATTCGGCGGCCCCGCGGGCGGCCGTATCCCCCGCCGCCCGGGCTCGCGATCGAAACCACCGCCCCCCGCGGGAGGTCGAGCTGGAACTTGCCCGGGAGCTTCCGCGCGGGGCCGCGCGGCGAGCGCCGCACCCGGTTCTCGCCCGGCGCCCCCGCCGCGCCCCCCGCGAGACCGTAGGGGCCGCGCCGGCGCCGGTCCGAGATCACGGTGACGCGGGCCTCGGCGAGCAGCTCGATCTCGCGCACCAGCCCCTCGCCGCCGCGCCAGCGGCCGCGCCCGCCGCTCCCGCGCCGGATGCGCGTCGCCCGCACGCGCAGCGGGTAGGCGTGCTCGAGCGCCTCGACCGGGGTGTTGCGCGTGTTGGTCATGTGGGCCTGCATCGCGCTCGCGCCGTGCCAGCCCGGCCCGGCGCCGTGCCCGCCGCCCAGCGTTTCGTAGTAGGCGAAGGGAACGCCGCGCCGCGGATCGAGGCCGCCGATGAGTAGGTTGTTCATCGTGCCGCTGCTCGCGGCGGGGATGCGGCCCGGGAGCGCCTTCGCGAAGGCGCCCAGGACCGCGTCCACGATGCGCTGCGAGGTCTCGACGTTGCCGGCCGAGACGGCGGCGGGCGGCCGCGCGTTGACCACGCTGCCCTCCGGCGCCCGCACCTCGAGGAGGCGGAACGCCCCGTCGTTGACCGGGATCCCGCCGCCCAGGACGCAGCGCAGCGCGTAGGCCGCGGCCGCTCGAGCCACCGGCTCGACCGCGTTGACGGGCCCCGCGACCTGCGGGCTCGAGCCGCCGAGATCCACGCGCACGCCGCCCGGCCCGAGGGTGAGTACCACCGCGATCCGCACTGGTCCCGAGCCCAGGCCGTCGTCGTCGAGCGCGTCCTCGAATCGGAACGTGCCGCGCGGCAGATCGCGCAGCGCGGCGCGCACGCAGCGCTCGGCGTGGTCCATGAGCGAGCGGGCCGACGCGACCAGCGCCGCCCGGCCCCGCCGGCGCGCCAGCTCGCCGAGCCGCGCGAGCCCGGTGCGCTGCGCGCCGAGCTGGGCGGCGAGGTCGGCGCGGCGCTCGTCCGGGGTGCGCACGTTGGCGAGCAGCAGCTCCAGGACATCGCGCCGCGCCACCCCGCCGCGCTCGAGGAACACGGGCGGGATCCGCAGGCCCTCCTCGTAGATCTCGCGCGCGAGCGGCATCGAGCCGGGGGCGGCACCCCCGATGTCGGCATGGTGCGCGCGGCTGGCGACCAGGAAATCGGGCCGCGTGGCACGCTCGAGGAACGCGGGCGAGACCAGGGTGACGTCGGGCAGGTGCGTGCCGCCGGCGAAAGGATCGTTGAGGATCACGGTGTCGCCCGGGCGCAGCGGCCCCAGGGCGAGCGCCGCCTCGACGGCGCGCGGCAGGCTGCCGAGGTGGACGGGAATGTGCGCGGCCTGGGCGACCAGCCGGCCGCGCGCGTCGAACAGGGCGCAGGAGTAGTCCAGACGCTCCTTGATGTTGGGCGAGTGCGCGGACCGCATCAGGGTCAGGCCCATCTCCTCGGCGCAGGCGGCGAACAGCGCCTGGTCGAGCGCCAGCGTCACGCCATCGAAGCGCCCGCGGCTTCTCATCGCGCCCGCCCCGGCTCGAGCACCAGGGTGCCGCTGGGATGAAGCCGCGCGGTCCAGCCGGGGGCGATCCAGAGGGTCGCACCCTCCTCGCGGACGATCGCGGGGCCGCGGCCGCTGAAGCGCCGGGGCAGCGCCGCGCGGTCCCAGACCGGGGCGGAGAGCCAGCGGCCACCGTGCCGCACGCGGGTGCGCGTGGGCCGGGATCGCGGGCCACCCGCCGCGGCACGCTCGCGCGCGAGCGCGGCATTGACCGGTCCCCAAGCGTCGGGGCCGGCGCCGCGGGCCTCGAGCGTGACGACCTCGACGGGCCGCGCGGGGTCGGCGAAGCCGAATCGTCGCGCGTGCTCGCGGTGAAAGCGCGCGGCCAGCGCACCGGTCGAGCCGGCGGGCACACGGAGCGGCAGCTCGTGCGATTGCCCGCGGTAGCGCACCTCGGCCCAGCGCTCGAGGCGGATGCGGCCCCGCGCGCGTCCCGATTCGGCGCGGAACTGCGCGCGCACCACCGCCTCGAGCTCGCGCCAGGCGCGCTCGAGCGCGCGGGTCTCGCGGGCCTCGAGCAGCACCGAGCGGCTGGCCTCGCGCCGCGAGGCGCCGGCGAGCGCCCCCAGCGCCGACAGCACGCCGGCGTGGCGCGGAAACAGCACGGCGCTGGCGCCGAGCGATTCGGCGACCGCGCAGGCATGGAGCCCCCCCGCGCCGCCGAAGGCGACCAGGGCGGCGCCGCGCGGATCGTGGCCGCGCTCGACCGAGACCTGGCGCAGCGCCCCCTCGATGCGGGCCT
>JBGQIE010000184.1:0-5319 GCA_041498315.1 Candidatus Eiseniibacteriota bacterium | reverse complement strand
GTCTGCCCGCCCGCCTCGCGGGCGGCGTTCGCCGCGCGCAGGTAGACCTCGGTCTTGCCGCTGGCCGTGACGCCGTGAAACAGCAGCGGCGCGAACCCGCCCCGCGCGATCGCCGCCTCGACCTCGCGCGTGGCGGCGCGCTGCTCGGAGGTGAGGCGGTGCGGCTCGGGCAGGGCGAGTGCCATGACCGCGTCCTCGACGGCCTTGAGGCGCGCCCGGCTCTTCGCGAAACCCTCGAGCCCGCCCGGGAGCGAGGCCGCCAGCACCTCGCCCAGCGGCGCCAGGTAGTACTCGGCGATCCAGCGCGCGAGCGCGAGCAGGTGCGGGGTCAGTAGCGGCGGGGTGAGCACCGCCCCGAGCGGCTCGACGCGCTCGAGCGTGGTCGTGGCCTCGAGCGCGACCACGAAGCCGCGGCGCGTGCGGCCGTGGAACGGCACCTGGACCTGGACTCCGGGGAGCGCGCGCGCGGCGAGGTCCTCGGGCACGCGATAGGTGAAGGTCTGCCGGATGGGAAGGGGAAGCGCGACCTGGGCGAAGGACATGCGCCCACTCTACCAGCGCCTCGACCCGCCGATGGAGCCGGGGAGGAATCCGCGGGACCGCGTCCGTGCGGCACCCCCGCATGGGCGGGCGCGCACCGGTACGCCGTCGCAGGTCCTGGCCGGCGGCTCAGCCGTGCGCCGCAAAGGGCGGCACGGAAGGAATCAGCCGCCGGCTAGGCCTGCATGCGGTGGGGACTGGACTGGCCGAGGATCGCATTGATGCGCTCGACCAGCTTGCGGGGACTGAACGGCTTGGTGATGTAGTCGTCCGCCCCGACCTCGAATCCGATCTTCTGGTCGACGTTGCGTCCCTTCGCCGACAGCAGGATGACCGGGATGTCCTTGGTGCTCGCGTCGGCCTTGAGCATCTTGCAGGTCTCGTAGCCGTCGAGCTTGGGCATCATGATGTCGAGCACGATGAGATCCGGGTGTTCGGCGCGGGCCTTCTCCAGGGCCTGCTCGCCATCCAGCGCGGTCAGGACCTCGTAGCCCTCCATGCCCAGACTGAAATCCAGAATGTGGACGATGTAGATCTCGTCGTCCACGACCAGGATCTTGCCCTTCGCCATGTTCAATCACCTCCCTGTGTCGCGATTCCGGCCGCCCGGGTCTCGGGCTCCGGCATCTCGTGGGTTCCTTCCAGCACGGGAATCAACCGCTCGAACGCGTCCACCACATTGGGATCGAACTGCCGGCCCCGGAGCCTGCGGATCTCCTCGAGCGCCTGCGTCTTCGAGCGCGCGGGCCGGTTCGGCCGTCCGACGGTCATGCGCTCGTACGCGTCCACGACGGCGAGGATGCGTCCGCCGGCGGGAATCTCCGCGGCCCTTAGGCCCCGCGGATAGCCGGTGCCGTCCCACCACTCGTGCTGGGAGAGCGCCACGTCGCGCACCAGGCTCATGGAGTCGGGCGCGCCGGCGGGGACCGCGGCGGCGCCGTCCGAAGCGGTCTCGACGTCGGCCGTGTAGCTGATGGCTCCGATTTCCGACTCCGTGAGCCCGATCGAGCGCGCCAGCGCCCGCGCCATGCGCGCGCGGCCCGGGGAGGCGACGCCGGTGCCGACGAGCTCGAGGGCGTCGCGCAGCTGGTTCGCGACGTCCGCGGCGCGCCGTCCATCCGTCCCGTTCGGTCCCGCGGCCACCGCGCGGCGGGCGCTCTGCCACGCGATCGCGACGCGCTCGGCGAGCTGGAGCAGGAGGTGGCACTCCTCGGCGCGGAACGGCGCGCGCGAGATCGGATCGGTGACGTTGAGCACGCCGATCGGTCCCTGCTCGCCCTCGAGCGGCACCGACAGGAAGGTTCCGCTCTCGTAGTGGGCGCGGCCCGATCCGGCGACCTCGGCGCGGTCCTCGGGGCGCGTGACGCACACCGGGTGGCGGTGCTCGACGACCCAGCCCGCGACCCCGGTCCCCGACTGGATGCGGATGTCGCGCAGGATCCCCTCGTCGAGACCCATGGCGGCCTCGACGACGAGGTCGCCCTCGGGCTCGAGCGACAGCATCGAGACCACCCGCACATTCATGACCTGCGCCACCATCTCGACCGCCATTCTCAAGACTTCCTCCAGCGCCGGCTTCGCCGCCGAACGCGGCCGCACGACCACCCGGGCCGCGATGCGCCGCGGCAGCACCGCGGTGAAACGCGAGCCCTGACCGGGCGTGCTCTCGGCGAACACCCGTCCGCCGTGCGAGTCCACGATCGATTTGCAAATCGCGAGCCCAAGTCCCACGCCGCCGTGGGGCCGGCCCGGGGAGGTATCGACCTGGTAGAAGCGCTCGAACACCTTCTCGAGCGCCGGCGCAGGGATACCGATGCCGGTATCCTCCACCGCCAGGGTGATTTCCCGGGTATCCCCCTTCAGAACGAACGTCACAACCCCCCCGTCAGGCGTGAACTTGATCGCATTCGAGCCGAGGTGGAGTGCAAGTTGCCTGATCTGGTCCCGGTCGGCGCTCAGCACGGTATCGGCCATTTCGACCACGGCCTTGACCTGGACGCGCCGCAGCTCCGCGGCCGGGGCCAGGAGCCGGATCGTCTCCTCGACGACCTCGGCCAGCTCGACGGTCTGCCGGACCTGCCGGGCCGTGCCGGCGTCGAGCCGGTTGAGATCGAGGATCGACTCGATGAGGCGGGCGAGCCGGTCGCTCTCCTCGCTGATGACCCCCAGGAACTGGGTGACTTTCTCGCGCGGCAGCTCCTCGGCGGGGAGCCCCAGCAGGGTTTCGACGTAGGCGCGGATCGCGGTGAGCGGGGTGCGCAGCTCGTGGGACACGGTCGAGACGAAGTTGGTCTGCAGGGTGTGGACCTCCTTCATGCGCCGCCCGGCCTCCTCGAGCTCGCGGGCGTAGCGCTCGGCCTGCCGGTAGAGCCGGGCATTCTCGATCGCGACCACCGCGTGGTGCCCGAAGATCTCGAGCATCTCGATGGTCTCGGTCGAGGGCACGAGCCGGTCGACCGGGTCGTCCACCGAGAAGTAGGCCACCAGCTCGCCGTCGCGATTGAAGAGCGGCACGATCAGCACGTCCTTCGGGTGCCATTCCCACTCCTCGCGCGGGCCGAGATCGGGGGTGTAGCCCGCGGGCAGCGTCTCGTTGAAGGCGTGCGCGTGGCTGATGAAGTACGAACGGCTGACGCGGAACTCCTCGCGCAGCCAGGACAGGAAGTCCTCGAGCCGCACGTCGGTGGCGGCCAGGCCCGCCCGCGCCGCCTCGTCGAGCCCCGCGAACGCGCACGCCTTGAGCACCTCCGAGCCGGGCTCGCGCAGCCGGATGAGCGCGACCCGGAAGCCCAGCGTCGCGCGGATGGTCTCGGCGAGGCGCGTGAGCATCGCTTCGAGCTCGAGGCCGGCGTTGATCTCCCCGATGTTCTCGAGGATCTGACGAAGCTTCAGCGCGCGCTTGCGGTTTTCCTCGACCTGGTTGAAGTAGAGCCGCGAGAGGCGCTGGCGGGTCTCGGTGAGCTCGGCGACCTGCTTGCGCAGCCCGGCGACCTCGGTCTCCCGCGCGCCGCTGGCCGCGTGCGAGCCGTCGGGGCCGTTCCGCTTGGCGAGCACCGCCTCCCGGCGCAGGCGGTCCACTTCGCCGCGGAGCTTGAGCTCCTCGCTCGAGACTTCGCGCGGGACGCCGCGCCTCGCCCGGTCACGGCGCTTCATGCGGCGTTCTCCTGCTTGTCGCCGCCGCTGGCGGAGCGCCGCTCGTTGACGAGCACGCTACCCGGGATGGTCTTGCCGCGCGCCTTGAGCTCGAGCGCGATGTCCACGAGCTGGGCGAGGTGCGAGATCGACATCTCGTCGGTGCGCACCAGCGCGATGGTCAGGCTCATGAGCGGGAAACGCTCGGGCACGTGGAGCCGGTTGGGGACTTCGACGTAGCCGCGCGCGAGGTCCTCGGGATCGTAGAAGGTGGGGGCGACGCGATCGAAGGCGATGATGATCGCCTTGCCCAGCTTCTCCGCCAGCTCGGGCTCGGTCAGCAGGACGAAGTCGTCGCCGCCGATGTGGCCGACGAAGGTGTTCTCCTCGTGCCGCTGTCCCTCTTCGACCAGGATGCGGGCCAGGGCCTGGATCGCGAGGTCGCCGCGCGGATAGCCGTAGTGGTCGTTGAAGGCCTTGAAGTTGTCGATGTCGGCCTGGAGCATGGCGAACGGGCGTCCCGAGGCGAAGCGCCGCTTGATCTCGTCGTCGATCGAGGCGTTGCCGGGCAGCCCGGTGAGCGGGCTCGCGGCGCGCTGCTGGCGGCTCCAGTCCAGCGCATTCTTGATGCGCATGAGGAGCTCCTTCTTCGCCCACGGCTTGGTGACGTAGTCGTTCGCGCCGCCTTCGAGCCCGGTGACCTTGTCGGTGATCTCGGCCTTGGCGGTCAGGATGATGATCGGGATGTGCCGGGTCGAGAACGAGGCGCGCAGCTTCTCGCACACGTCGAACCCGGTGAGCTTCGGCATCATGACGTCGAGCAGGACGAGATCCGGCAGGTTGCGGATCGTGAGCTCGAGCGCCTGCTCGCCGTCCTGCGCCTCGATGACGTCGTAGTTGGCATGCCTGAGCTGCAGGCACAGCACATCGCGCAGGTTGGCTTCGTCTTCGGCGACCAGGATTCGCAGCTTCGGCACGGAGGCTCCGGGTCTGGCGTTTGTCGTCGCGTGCGCAATGAAGCGGCGGCGCTCCGGCTTCCCGGCCGAAGCATGCCGCCGTACTGGCGCATCCCTCCCACGCGATCCTTATGTGGGGCCGGCGCCCAACGCCCCACCGGGCACTGGGAGCCTGTCGCTCAAGGGTTTGCGTCTGGCCTAGCTATCGGCTCATGGCCCGGTCGGCTTGAGATGTCCTTCGCCGGGGAGCCGGGAGGGCTCCGGAGGCCGTCCGTCCGCTTTGCGGGAGGCTGTCCGGGAAGCAGTACGGCGGGGCGGGTCAGAAGTCGGCGGGAATCCCGAGCCCCGACTCCTCGAGGGAGGCCACGACGTCGAGCTCGGGCTCGGGGGACTCCCCGCGGGCGAGCGCCCAGGCGCCGACCAGGGCGATCATGGCGGCGTTGTCGGCGCACAGTCGCGGCGAGGGGACGCGGAACTCGACGCCACGCCGCCCGCACTCGGCCGCGAGCCGTTCGCGCAGCTCGCGGTTGCACGCCACGCCTCCGCCGAGCGTGAGGGCGCGCGCGTCGCAGGCCTCCACCGCGCGCACGGTCTTGGCGACCAGCGTGTCGATCGCCGCGGCCTGGAAGGAGGCCGCGATGTCGGCGGCGAGCGTTCCGTCGTAGGGGGGCGCCCCGTGCGCGCCCAGGGC
>JBGQIE010000183.1:0-5420 GCA_041498315.1 Candidatus Eiseniibacteriota bacterium | reverse complement strand
TCGAGCTCTACCGCCAGATCCGCGACGGCGAGCGCTCGACCGGCCAGGCCAAGAAGGAGATGATCGAGGCCAACGTGCGGCTCGTCATCTCGATCGCCAAGCGCTACACGAACCGCGGGCTCGAATTCCTCGACCTCATCCAGGAAGGCAACTCGGGCCTGATGCGCGCGGTCGACAAGTTCGACTACACCAAGGGCTACAAGTTCTCGACGTACGCGACCTGGTGGATCCGCCAGGCCATCACGCGCGCGATCGCCGACCAGGCCCGTACCATCCGCGTGCCGGTCCACATGATCGAGCACATCAACCGGGTGGTGCGCGTGTCGCGCCGGCTGGTCCAGGAGCTGGGCCGCGAGCCCGCGCCCGAGGAGATCGCGGAGCGGCTCGACCTGCCGGTCGACAAGATCAAGAGCATCCTCAAGGCGGCCCAGGAGCCGATCTCGCTCGACCGCCCGATCGGGGAGGACGACGACTCCAACCTGGGCGACTTCATCGAGGACACCAGCGTCGTGAGCCCGGCCCACTCGGCGGCCTCGGCGATGCTGCGCGACGAGGTCAGCGACGTGCTCAAGACCCTGACGCCGCGCGAGGCCAAGGTCATCCGGCTGCGCTTCGGCCTCACCGAGGACGGCGCCCAGCGCACCCTCGAGGAGGTGGGCGCGTTCTTCAACGTGACGCGCGAGCGCATTCGCCAGATCGAAGCCAAGGCGCTGCGCAAGCTCCGTCACCCGACGCGCAGCCGCCGGCTCAAGGCGTACACCGAGCTGTTGTGAGCCCGCTCGGGCCGCGGGGTCGCGCGCGTCGCGGCGGGCCGCCGAGGCTTGACACCCGCCGGAACGCGGTGTAGAAACATTCGGCTTCCTGCGCCGCGATCGATGCGCGCACGGCGCCGGGCCCATAGCTCAGCGGGCCAGAGCGGCCGGCTCATAACCGGCAAGACCCTGGTTCGAATCCAGGTGGGCCCATGAGCCCGAGGTCGCCTGGGCCGGCGAGGCGCGCCGTGCGCCGGAGCGAAGAGTGCCGGTCGGCAGACCGTTCGGGGCGGATAGCTCAGCTGGTAGAGCACCTGGATCACAACCAGGGGGTCACAGGTTCGAGCCCTGTTCCGCCCACCAGTTACGTGCGTGCCGCGGCACGACGGGAGGAGACGCCCATGTTCCGCACCGCCTTCGACCCACGACTTCCGTGGCCTGCCGCACCCGCGGGCCGCGGCGCTGCGCCGCGATCCGCGCCTGCTCCCGCACGGGGATGTCCCGCCAGGACATCCCCTTTTTCATGGCGATGAGGGACACCGTGTCCGAGGACATCGACCGGCTGTGGACGCTGCGCGGATTCGACGAGGAGCTGGTGACCCTGCAGTCCGCCCTGCAGCGCTTCCCGGCCGAGCGGGCCGCGATCGAGCAGCGGCTCGTGGCCGAGCGCGCGCGACTCGCGGCGGCCAAGGCGCACTTCGCCGAGCTCCAGAAGAAGCGGCGCGAGCTCGAGCAGCAGATCGCGGCCGTCACCGAGAGCGAGCGCAAGTTCCAGGGCCAGCAACCGCTGGTCAAGAAGAACGAGGAGTACAAGGCGCTCCAGCACGAGATCGACGAGGCCCGCCGGCGGCGCTCGGATCTGGAGACCCAGGTTCTCGAGCAGCTCGAGGAGGAGGACCGCGTGCAGTCCGAGCGCCCCGCGCTCGAGCGCGCGCTGGCCGCGGCCGAGAAGGAGTCGGCGGGGCGTCTGGGGCTCATCGAGGCCGAGGAGCGCGCCGATCGGGAGCGCGTGGCGGCGCTCGAGGCCGAACGCCGGACCCACGTCGAGGCGCTGGCGCCCAAGCTGCGCTCGCAGTACGAGCGTATCCGCGCCTCGAAGGAGGGGCGCGCCCTGGTGCCGATCCTCAAGGGCGCCTGCGGCGGCTGCTTCCGGGGCCAGCCGCCCCAGGTCGTCCAGGAGGCCCGCAAGCGCGACCGGGTCCTGGTCTGCGACGGCTGCGGCCGCCTGCTGCTGTGGCCGCCGGAGGCTGCATAGCGGGAGGTTCGATGTCCCCCGGGGCAGCACGGCGGTCCGGCTGGCCGTTCCGGCGTCTCGCCGTCGTGCTCTCGGGCGGAGGGGCGCTGGGCGCCTACGAGGTCGGCGTCCTCAAGGTGCTCGGGGCCGCGGGGATCGAGCCCGCGATCGTCATCGGTCTCTCGGTCGGGGCGATCAACGCGGTGGTGTGGACCGCGCACGGCTTCGACACCGCCGCGCTCGAGCGCGCCTGGTCGCGCATCGGCCCCGCCAGCGTCGGCATGCGCTGGACCTCCCTCGCGCTGCGCCTCGCCGGCCTGCTCATCGCCGTGTTCGCCGGGGTCGAGATCGTGCTCAGCATCATGGGCTCGCCCGAGCTGAGCGTCTCGGGTCTGTTCCGCCGCCGGCCGGGAACCGGCGATGCGCTCTCCGCGCTCTACGATGTGCTGGCCTGGATGCTGGTCGGGGCGGCGGGCTGGGTGCTCGCGCGCGCCGCGCGCGAGATCGAGGGGCGGCTCGCGAGCCTGGCCGCCCGGGTACCGCCGGAACGCTGGCAGCGCTGGGGGGGCATCGCGCTCCTGGCCGGCGCCGCGATCCATCTGATCGTGTGGCTCTTCGACTGGCCGTGGCCGCACCGCTTCGGGGCCACCGTGCTGCTGCTCGGCGGGCTGGTGTGGCTCCTCAATCGCAGCGGGCCCGCGGGCCGCTGGGCGCAGCGGATGCTGGTGCGGGTGCTGCCCGAGACGGGCGGGAGCGGATTGTGGGGCGGCCTGGCGCGCAAGCGCCTGATCGAGGACCTGGTGAACGGGGGCCAGCCGGGGCGGCTCGTGGACGGCAGGGTCCACGTCATGGTCAACGCGCTCGGGCTCGAGACCGGGCGGATGTGCTACTTCGTGAACTGGTCCGATCCTTCGCCCGGATTCCGCGCCAGCATGGAGCGGGCGCTCGCCGACATCGAGATCGTGCTCACGCCGCGCGAGGTCATCAACGCCGCGACCGCGTCGTCGGCGATGCCGATCGTGTTTCGCCCGGTGCGCATCGAGGGGCGCGAGTTCCTCGATGCCGGCATGTTCTCGAGCCGCGCCATCCACGCCGCGATCGCGGACGGCGCCGACGCCATCCTGGTCGTGCTGCTGTCGCCCGAGATGTTCCCGCGCGCGGCCCGCGGGGGCCGGCACCTGTTCGAGGTCGGCGCCTGGCTGCTGGCGCTCGGCAACTGGCGCGACCTGCGCAGCGAGCTGCTCCTGCTGCCCGCGCCGTGGACGCGCGAAGGCGACCCCGCGTGCCTGTGCGTGGTCGAGCCAGCCAATCCGCTGCCGGGCGGCATGCTGCGGCTCGACCCGCGCGACGCCGTCAAGCTCATGCGTCGCGGGGAGGAGGACGCCCGGGCGGCGCTCGAGCGCGCGCACTGGATCGAGCCCGCCGCCGCGGAACGAGTCACGCCCGGCGCCCGGCGCGGTTGAGCGCGCCGCATGCATCCGCTATCCTGAGGCGATGCCGGAGGCCCGCTCGAAGTCCTGGACGCTGCGCTGCGATGGCGGCGCGCGCGGCAATCCCGGACCGGCCGCGATCGGCTACCTGCTCCTGAACCCCGCCGGCAGCCTGGTCGAGTCGCGCGCCGACTACCTGGGCCCGGCGACCAACAACGTGGCCGAGTACCGCGCGCTCATCGCGGGGCTCGAGGCGGCCGCCCGCCACGGCGCGAGCCCGCTCCGGGTGTGCATGGACTCCGAGCTGGTCGTGCGCCAGATGACGGGCGAGTACCGCGTCAAGCACGAAGGCCTCAAACCGCTGCACGCCGCGGCCCGTGAGGCCGCAGAGAAGATCGCGGCGCTGACGTTCCGCGCGGTCCCGCGCGAGGAAAACGCGGGCGCCGATCAGCTCGTCAACGAGAAGCTCGACAAAGTCCTGGGTTCCGAGTCTCCCAGGTGATCGCGGGTGACGTGCCGACGCTTCCGCTAACGCGGTCGCCGAGGCCGTCGCTCGAGGAAAGTCCGAACTCCACAGGGCAAGGTGCTGGGTAACCCCCAGGGGGCGTGAGCCCACGGAAAGTGCAACAGAAAGCAAACCGCCAACGGGCGTCGACCAGTTCGCGCAAGCGGACAGGCGCGCTGCGGGCAAGGGTGAAACGGTGCGGTAAGAGCGCACCAGCGGTCCCGGCGACGGGGCCGGCTCGGTAAACCCCACCTGGAGCAAGACCGCATAGAGGGGGAGGAGTGTGTCCCGCTCCGCTATCACCCCAGGGTCGGTCGCATGAGGCGCTCGGCAACGGGCGTCCCAGACAAATGATCACCACGGAGCAATCCGACAGAATTCGGCTTATGGGAGACTCGGTTTGAAGACCGCCCCCCGCCCGGCGCCCCGCCGGGCGGACCGGGCGGGTGTGCGTCGTGCCTCGGCGGCGCCCGCGCCGCCCGGGGCGGGCCGCGAGCCGCCCGCGCACGGGCGCGCGCGGCCGGGGCTCGTCCGCCTGCTCACCCACCCCGCGCTGTGGTCCGCGATCGCCGCGCTCGTCCTCTACGCTCCGACCCTGCGCTACGGGTTCGCCTGGGACGACCACGAGCTGATCGTGCGCAATTCGCTGCTCGCGCGGGCCGCCGACCTGCCGCGCCTGCTGTCCTCGGATTTCTGGGCCGGCACCGGGCGCCACACCGGCTTCTGGCGTCCGCTCATCTCGCTCTCGTACTGGATCGACACGCGCCTCTTCGCCGGCACGCCCGGGGGATTCCACGCGCTCAACGTCCTGGGCCACATGGCCGCGAGCGCGCTCACCGCGCTCCTGCTCGGCCAGGCGGGGCTCGCCCCCCTGGCCGCGCTCGTGGGCGGCGTGTGGTTCGCGTTGCTCCCGGCTCACGTCGAGTCGGTCGCCTCGGTGAGCGGGAGGACCGACGTGTACGCCGCCGCGTTCCTGCTGCTCGCCTTCTGGCTCGACCGTCGCGCCCGGCGCTCGGGGCGCGCATGGTGCGGGTGGGGCGCCGTCCTGGCGCTGGCGCTCGCCCTGCTGTCGAAGGAGTCCGCCATCGCGTTCGTCCCTCTGGTGGCGATCGCGGAGTGGACCGAGGCCGGGCGTGCGGGGCGGAGCGCGCGCGCCGTCGCGCGCTGGCTGGTGCCCGCCCTGGCCGTGAGCGCCGCCTACCTGGTCGCGCACGCCCTCCTGGTCCCGCCCGTGGACCGCGCCGCTGGACTGGAGCCGGGCCTGGCCGCGCGCCTCCGGGCCGCCGCCTGGCTGGAGTTCCCCGGCCACCTGACCTTCCTGTGGCCCTGGGTCAATCATGCTCCCGGGCCGATATTGATGCTTCCGGACGGGTTCTGGAACGCGAAGGTCGTCGGGGCGTTCCTCCTCCAGCTCGGTGCCGTCGCCTCGGTGTTCGCGCTCGCGGCGCGCCGCTCGCCACTGGCAGCCCCCGCGACGCTGATCGTGCTTCCGATGCTGC
>JBGQIE010000182.1:0-5434 GCA_041498315.1 Candidatus Eiseniibacteriota bacterium | reverse complement strand
TCGGTGGTGCTGGGCTGGGAGGTGCGCTGGACCTGCCTGCTGCTCGGCGCTCTGGCCGTCGCCTACACGGTCTCGGGCGGCAACCGGGCCGTGAGCCACGCCCACTTCCTCCAGTTCGCGATCATCATGGCCACCATGGTGATCGCGTTCGCGCTCATCGTCGCCGCGCTTCCGAGCGGCGTCGGGCTCTCGGGCGCGACCCATCTCGCCGGGCACCTCGGCAGGCTCAACGCGGTCAACCTCGCCTTCGACCCCAACGACCGCTACAACCTGTGGTCGGGGTTGATCGGCGGCTTCTTCCTCCAGCTCTCCTATTTCGGCACCGACCAGTCCCAGGTCGGGCGCTACCTCACCGGGCAGTCGGTCACCCAGAGCCGGCTCGGGCTGCTGTTCAACGGCCTGTTCAAGGTGCCGATGCAGTTCGGCATCCTGTTCCTGGGCGTCATGATGTTCGCGTTCTACCAGTTCGCGCCCGCGCCGCTGTTCTTCAACCCGGTCGAGGCGCACAAGGTGGAAGCCGGGCCCCACGGCGACGCGTGGCGCGCGCTCGAGGCCCGGCACGCGGCACTCGCGCTAGAGCGCTCGGCCCAGGCGCGCGCGTTCGTGGCCGCGCACCGCGCCGGCGCCGAGGCGGCCGAGAACGTCGCCGCGCGCACGCTCGACCGCGCCGAGGGCGAGGATCGCGCGCTGCGCGGCGAGGCGGTCAAGCTGATCCAGGCCACCGATCCCGCCGCCCAGACCAGCGACACCAACTACATCTTCCTGAGCTTCGTGCTCCACTACCTGCCGATCGGCATCGTCGGGCTGGTGCTGGCCGCGATCTTTGCCGCCTCGATGAACTCGAGCTCGTCCGAGCTCAACGCGCTCGCCTCCACCACGGTCGTGGATGTCTACAAGCGCCTCCACCGTGGCGACACCGCCCGGCACGAGGTGCTGGTGTCGCGCATCGCCACCGCCGCGTGGGCCGCCTTCGCGATCGGTTTCGCGGAGTACGCGAGCCGGCTGGGCTCGCTCATCGAGGCCGTCAACATCCTCGGCTCGCTCTTCTACGGCACCATCCTCGGCATCTTCCTGACCGCGTTCTACCTCAAGCGGGTCGGCGGCAGCGCGGTGTTCGTCGGCGCCCTGGTCGCCGAGGCGGCGGTGATCGCCTGCTTCCGCCTCACCCACATCTCGTTCCTCTGGTACAACCTGGTGGGCTGCGCGGTGGTCATGCTGGTCGCGCTGGCGCTGAGCGCATGGATGCCACGCGGACGTGCGTCCGCGCACGGCTAACCCCTCGGCTGGATCTGCCCGGGGGGCGCTGGCCCCGGAAGCCCATGGACGGGTCTAATTCCGCGCGGATGCCTCACAGAGCCCCTCGGACCGTGCACAAAGGACCACCTTCGTAGACAAGAGGCTCGGAGCCCCCGCGATTCCAGGTCGCGCCTGAATCGCGAATCGCGGCCGGGGCATTGTCACCCTAGTTTCGAAGGAACGCGGCGCGCAAGCCGGGGTTGTGGAGGTACCAGCTCGGACCGGGCCCCTCGCACTGAGGTCCCGAGGGCTTGCTGCTCTTCGCCATGACCGCTAGAACGATCACGACCATCGTCACGACGACCAATGCACCGACTACCCACCGGCCGGTCGGCGTGCGATAGACCACGTTCGTCACCTGGTCCACCGGGACCTCCGCGCGCCCGTTCTCGGTCTCGACCTCGATCACGGTGAAGCAGGGCACGCGTCCGCGGATCACTTCCATGTCCAGGGCGTCGCGCGTCCAGACGTGGCCGGACGAGTCAGCAACTGCTGTGAAATCGTCGAAGGGCAGGAGTTGGGGTGGACCCGACTTCTTCCAGCGCAGCTCCAGACTCCGGTAGCCAAATCCATCGAGCAGCGCCGCCCGGTCCTTGGACCCGCGCCGCACATGGATCGGCGAGCCCGGGGCGGGAAGCGGCGTGGAATCGGTCCGGGCCGCTCGGAACTCTGCGACCCGCCGGTCGAATGCCTCGGGCTCCATGCGCGACACGCTGCGGAACTTGCCACTCACCAAGCTGTCGCCGCGCAGGATGATGCGGACCTGCGTTCCCGGCGTGAGGCTGGCGAGATGCAGTTCCTCGAGCGGCTCGGGCGTGGGCTCGTTGGGAGTCGTGATCCCCCGGGTCGCCCCTCCGCTCGCGCAGCCGTCGAGCTGGACGCCGAGCAGCAGCGCCGCCATCCCGACGCGAGCCCAACGGATGCAGGGTACGTTGGCGTGCATGGCGATCGGCCTCGAGCTCCCGCGTGCTACTTCCGAGCGATGGCGCTGCAGGCCGCCGCCACGACGACGCGGGCGGTCGCAACGGCGAATCGGAGTACCGAATCGGCCTCGCGCCGACCGAGGTGCGCGCCGCGACGCTCCGGACTCCTCATCTTCATGCCCTAGAAGACTCTGCCCAAGGACCCGATCTTAGTCGGTGGGTACCGTCACCCCCAAGCCCAGTGAAGCTCTGGCTACGGATTGTCCCGCAACGAGGTCTTTGCTGCACAATGAGGACAAGCTCGTAAACCCTGGCCGATTGGGTCGCGGCGAAATGCGAGGCGCAATGGCTATTGGAAACGGGCAGCGTCCGGCAGTATCGCTTGCAGATCCACGGCGGGGTCGGTAGGTGAGGAGTCTGCTTCGGACTGAGCCCTACCGGACCACGACGCTCCGGGCGAGGAGCGAGCGACCGCCCTGGGTGAGCCGCAGCCAGTAGATGCCCGCCGGCACGGAGCCGCCCAGGCGCACCAAGTGGCTCCCCGCGCCCAGATTGCCGACCTCGCGCGCGAGCCACACCCGCCCCGTCACATCCAGGAGCTGGAGCCGCGCCGGCGATCCGCTCGGGAGCGTGAACGACGCCACCGGCTCCCCCACCGCGGGGTTCGGCCGCAGTCCCACGAGCGCGAGCGCCAGCGCCGGCACCTCGACCCACGTCCCGGCGGTGAATTGCTCGACGCCGCCCTCGAAGTAGCCGAGGCGATAGGCGTAGCGCTCCCCCGGGGAGACCGCCCGGTCCTCGTAGCGCAGCTGACCCGTACCGTCCGCGCTCACGCCCCCGAGTGCCTCCCACTCGCTGTGCTCCGTGCGCCGGTACGCGGTGGCCTGAAGCCCCGCGCCGGTGGCCGCGTACCAGTCCAGCACGACGAGGCCCCCTTCCGCCCGGGCGCTCACCAGCGAGACCTCGACCGCCGTTGGGCTCGCCCAGGCGAGGAGGCCGGTGTCGTTCAACAGGATCCCGCCCACGGACCCCGAGCAGACCACCATGCGGTCCGTGCCGGGGTCGTACGCGGTCGCGCCCAGCGACCGCTCGACCGGAGCGAGCCCCCCCGGGCTCAGCTCGGTCCACGTGGGGACCCCCGCGAACGACAGCTCCCAGACGTCACCGAAGGACCTCTGCGCGTCCTCACCGCCGAATACCACCATGCGGTCGCGCAGCGGATCGTAGATCGCGAAATGCCCGCGCCGTCCTGCAGGCGGGGTGCCGAGCGGCGTCAACGACTGCCACGGCACCGGGTCGCCGAATCGAAGCGCCCACACGTCATTGTGGAAGACACCGAAGTTGTCGATGCCGCCGAACACGATCATGCGGTCGCGAACCGGATCGTAGATCGCGGAATGCAGGATACGTCCGCTGGGAGGAGTGGAGGGCCCATTGAGGATCACGGTCCAGGCGTGGGTCGCGAGCGAGAACCTGTAGGTATCGTTCACGAACGCCGGATTTTCGGGATGATTGGGGTCGTAGGCCTGGTAGCCGCCGAAGATCACCATGCGGTCGCGCGATCCGTCGTAGATCGCGGACTGGAAGTACCTCGGGCTCGGTGGAGCGCCGCCGACCGCGGGCCGCGACCATGCCGCCGACGCGAGATCGAGGATCCAGACGTCGTTCAGCCACAGCGGGCTGCCCGAACCGCCGAAGACCACCATCTGGCGGCGGGTCGGGTCGGCGATTGCTGAATGGCCGTACCGCCGGGAGGGCGGCGTGCCCTGGGTCACGATCTGCGCCCAGGCCGGAAATGATCCGAGCGACAGGGCCCAGGTGTCGTTGACGCTCGTGAACGGGAGCACGCCGTTGTAGCCACCGAACACGACCATGCGCTGACCCCCTCCATCGTAGACGCCACTGAAGAGGTCTCTCCGCCCGGGAGCGGAGATCGAGGGGGAGATGTCGGCCCACCCCGTCGTGCCGTCGAGCGGCAGCGCCCAAACGTCGTTGAGCGGAGCACCCGCGGGCCCGCCGAACACGATCATGCGCCGCCGCGCAGGGTCCAGGACGACGCTCGCCGCGTTGCGCGGGGCGGGGCGGGTCGGGCCCACGATCTCAGACCACGTCGGGACCGGCGCATCGAGCGGCAGCTGCCAGGTGTCGTTCCGGAGCGAGCCGTTGTCCCCGCCGAAGAACACCAGGCGGTCGCGCGCCGCATCGTAGACCCCGAGGCCGTCCCTCCGTCTACCTGGCCCGGCGCCCGAGACGCCAATCTGGATCCATTCCGGCAAGGCGCCCAGCGTGAGCGCCCAAGTATCGTTGAGGTAGGCGCTCGTAAACTGATGCCAGCCCCCGTAGATCAGGAGTCGGTCGCGCCGGGAGTCGTACACCATGGTCGCGCGGTCCCGCGGCAGAGGAAAGCTTCCGGGAGGAGCGAGCGGCGTCCAGGTCGGGGTGGCCCCGAGCGACAGCGCCCAGACCTCGTCCGTCGAGGAGCCGCCTCCGCCCTGGTAGGAGAGGACTCGCCCTCCGTACACGATCATTCGATCGCGCACCGGGTCGTAGACCGCGGAGTGGAAGGTCCGGCCGGACGGCGGGGTCCCGGAGGTCGCGAGCTGCGCCCAGGTCTCGGTCCCGTGGAGCGGGATCTCCCAGACGTCGTTCAGGGCGTAGCCGCCGACCGCGTCCACGCCGCCGAAGACGATCATGCGGTCGCGCAGCGGGTCGTAGATCGCCGAATGCCCGTAGCGCGGCGAGGGCCCGAGGGTCGAGTGATGGCGCCAACCCGGGCCCACGCCCGTGAAGGTCAGCGACCAGGTGTCGCAGACCGGCTGGCCGCCGAAGACCACCATGCGGTCGCCCGGAGGATCGTAGATCGCGGCATGGAACGCGCGAGCGGCAGGCGGGTCGCCCGGGAGGATGGACCATTCTCCGGCCGGCCCGGCGGCACCGGCGCGCGGAATCATCCACAGCGCAGCGAGCGCGAACCACGCAAGGCGGATCACGGGCGCGGGCGCGGGCGGACAGCGCCGCGAGCGCGGGCGGACATCCACGGCGCGCCGCGACACCACGTGGGCGGCGCACGGATCGAGCGAAACGGAAATCATGGGCGGCGTTCCCGCGCGGCGGCGGCTGCGAACTCCTCCGGCTCGTGCTCCCGCTTGAAATTCTACATCCGTCCCGGACACCCGTCTACGCCGAAGGGGCCGCCGCTACCGGATGACCGCGAG
>JBGQIE010000181.1:0-5472 GCA_041498315.1 Candidatus Eiseniibacteriota bacterium | reverse complement strand
CTTGACCACCCCCGAATCGGAGTCCCACCCCTCGCCCGCCGCGTTGGCGATCACGAGCAGGTCGTAGCCGTCGAGCAGCGGGCGCGTGAACGGCTTGGGGTTCGCCGTCACGCGGTAGCCGTCGTTCGCGATCAGGGTCGCGAACGGCTTGTAGCGCCCGGTGGTGGTGTGGAAGTTGCGGTGGGCCTCGTCGAACAGCACGCGCGGATGGGAGTTGACGTAGGCGGGCTTCGCCACGCTCGCATCGAAGGTGCTGTCCGCCACCTGCTGGGCGCACGCGGGGTTCGCGGTGCTCGCGGCCCACAGCCAGGCCGCCGCCAGCCACATGGCGGTGGCGGACCGTGGGTTCCGTCTCCGCTTCACCCGGACTCGAGCAGGCATCCGGCGCCCATCCTACCGCCATTGTCGCGGCCTGCCGAGCGTCGTATGCTTTGGGCTCGCCCGGAGGAACACTCCCGATGCCCGTCGGATCCCTCGTCGACACACAGGGCCGCGTGGTGCGCGACCTGCGCATCTCGGTCACCGATCGCTGCAACCTGCGCTGCGTGTACTGCATGCCGGCCGAAGGCATGCCGTGGCTACCCAAGGACGACCTGCTGACCTACGAGGAGCTGACGCGCTTCGCGCGCGTCTGTCTCGAGCTCGGGGTCACCGGGATCCGGCTCACGGGCGGCGAGCCCACGGTGCGCGCCGACCTGCCGGTGCTGGTGCGGATGCTCGATCAGCTCAAGCCCGGTCTCGACCTGTCCATCACGACCAACGGGCTCAAGCTCCCGGAAATGGCGGAGCCGCTGCGCGAGGCCGGCCTCAAGCGCGTCAACGTGAGCCTCGACACGCTCGACCCGCACCGCTTCCACCAGATCGCGCGGCGCGACCGCTTCCCGCAGGTCATCGCCGGGCTCGAGGCCGCGCGGCGCGCGGGCTTCTCGCCCATCAAGGTCAACACCGTGCTGATGCGCGGCTTCAATGAGGACGAGGCGGTGCCGCTCGCGCGCTGGGCCCGCGAGCAGGACTACGAGCTGCGCTTCATCGAGTGGATGCCGCTCGACTTCCAGCACGGCTGGGCGCGCGAGAAGCTGGTCCCGGCGGCGGAGATCCTGGAGCAGATCCACGCGGCGTTTCCGATCGAGCCGGCGCGGGTCGAGGATCCGGGCGCCCCGGCCTCGCTCTACCGCTACCTCGACGGCCGCGGCCGCGTGGGCGTCATCGCCTCGGTGACGCGGCCCTTCTGCGGGCACTGCGACCGCATCCGGCTCACCGCCGACGGCCAGATCCGCACCTGCCTGTTCGCGCTCAAGGAGTACGACTTCCGCAAGGCGATGCGCGGCGGCGCGAGCGATGCTGAGATCGCCGATCTGCTCCGGGCGGCGGTGTGGCGCAAGGAGCCGGGCCACCTCATCAACAGTCCGTACTTCAAGCAGCCCGAACGCGGCATGAGCGCGATCGGCGGCTAGGAGGAGGGCCGCTCCAGCGCCGCGCGGATGCGCCCGATCTGCAGGGTGTGGCGCTCCTCGTGGTAGGCCATGAAGCGCACCATCTCCTCCATCGAGAGCGGCCCCAGGATGGGATGGCGGATCGCGCACGCCCAGATCCCGCGCCCGTCGCCCTGCTCGATCGCCTCGACCAGCTCGCGGCGCGTGGCGGCGATGCGGGCGAGCGCCTCGGGGCGCGGCGAGGCCTCGGCCGGGTCGAGCGATGCGACCGTGCGCACCCGCGCCACGCGGTAGGCGTTCGTGAGGTAGAGCATGCGGCGCAGCGGATCGTCCCAGCGGCGCTGGACGACGAGCTTGCCCGCGGCCGCCGCGCGCACCCCGCGGGCCAGGCTGCCCTCGCCGCGCGCCAGGTGCTCGAACACCTGCGCGGCCGACCACGCGCCCGGCGCGGGCCGCGCGGAGAAGCGCGGCTCCTCGAGATCTTCGACCGCGGCCAGCAAAAGCTGCCGCGCCGTTCCCAGCCCGGCGAGCACGCGCTCGCGGGGGCTCACCGCCCGCTCGCGCCGCCGCCCGGCCGGGGCCTCGGCCCAAGGAACATGACCTCCTCCTCGAGCGTGACGCCGAAGCGCTCCCGCACCCTCGCCTTCATGATCGCGGCCAGCTCGAGCACCTCGCGCGCGGTCGCGCGGCCGGCGTTGACGATGATGTTGGCGTGCTTGGGAAACACCAGCGCGTCGCCCACCCTCAAGCCGCGGCAGCCGCACTCGTCGAGCAGCTGACCGGCGGGCACGCGGTGGGTGCCCGGCGAATGCTTGGCCCCCGGCATCTGCCAGTCGGGCGGCAGGTTCTTGAAGTACGAGCCCGCGGTGGGCTCGATGCGCCACTGCGGATGCTTGACGCGGCGCACCTCGAGCTTCTCGTCGATGACCTTCTGGATCTCCTTCGGGTCGCCGGGGGCGAACTGGAGCAGGCACGAGAGCAGTGCCCGCGGCTCGCGCTTCAGGCGCGAATCACGGTAGGCGAACTGGTACCAGGCGGCCGGGCGGGTCTCGACCCGCAGGCCGTCGAGCGTCACGTGCGTGCACTCGATGATGAGCGAGCCGATGTCCTTGCCGTAGCAGCCCGCGTTGCCGGCGATCGCGCCCCCGACCGAGCCCGGGATGCCGGCGGCGAACTCGAGCCCGGCGAGCCCGTGGTCGCGGCACTGGTAGATGAGCTCGAGGAAGTCGGCGCCGCACTCGACGTGGCCCGCGGTGCCGTCGAACTCGATCGCCTCGCAGGCGTTGCGCACCACCAGGCCGCGGAAGCCCTGGTCCGAGACCAGCAGGTTGCTGCCGCCCCCGAGCAGGAACACGGGCAGGCCGATCTCGTGCGCGGCCCGCAGCGCCCGGACCATGGCGTCCGGCGTGCGCGCGTCGTAGTAGAAGTCGGCCGGGCCGCCGATGCGAAACGTGGTATGGAGCCGCAACGGCTCCTGGGTGAGCAGGCCGTCGCCCAAGACCTTGCGCAGCCGGTCTTCGACGCTGGCGGTGCGTGCGGGCATGGAATCACCGAGTGGAGGCATGGAAACGTCCCTATTCTGTCCGATTCCGGACCTTGGACCAGGGCCGGGGCCCGGGTCAAGCGGCCCGTCCCCATTGTTTTCGGCCATGTGGCCGGGCCGCCGCAGCCGGATATATAGTGGGGCGCAGGCGGTCCACCCCTTCAAGGAGGAACCATGAGCAAGCTCGAGATCACCTACTGCGTGCAGTGAAACTATCTCCCGCGGGCCACCAGTCTGGCGGCCGAGATCAAGAAGTCGAAGGGCATTGACGCCACGCTCATCAAGGGCTCGGGCGGACAGTTCGAGGTCGTGCTCGACGGCCGGCCGATCTTCTCGAAGAAGCAGCTCGGCCGGTTTCCGGAGGTTCAGGAGATCCTCGAACAGATTCCTGCCTGAGCGCACACCCGTGGACGCGGCCGCCGCGCAAGCGGACCGGGCCGGCGGCCGCGCAGGGCCTGCGCCCGACAGCGGATGGAGCCATGGCACGCCGCGTTGATACCGCGCCGCCGCGCGACCCGTTCTCCTGGGCCTGGCTCGCCCTGGCGCTGCCGCTGCTGTTCCTCTCGACCGGAGGCACCGTCGTCCCGGTCGCCGCGTGGCTGGCTCCGGTGTTCGTGCTCCGCTTCGTGCGCACCCGCCGGCCGGTGGGGGGCTTGATCGCAGCCTACGCCGCGGCGGCCGCGATGTTCCTGCCCGCCTGGGCGGGCATGATCCTGGTTCCGGGGTCGCTCTACGCGCTGATCGCCGGAACGTTCGCCGCGCTCTACGTTCTGCCGTTCGCGATCGACCGGCTGGTCGCGCCCCGGCTGCCCGGATTGCTCTCGACCCTCGTGCTCCCGGTCGCCTGGGTCACGGTCGAATGGCTCAACTCGGTCTTGAACCCGTACGGAACCTGGGGCTCGGTGGCCTACACCCAGTACGGCGATCTGCCGCTCCTCCAGATCCTCTCGATCACCGGCCTGTGGGGCGTGACGTTCCTGATCGGCTGGTTCGCCGCGATGGCGAGCTGGGCGTGGGAGCGCCACTTCGAGTGGAAGCGCATTCAGGGCGGCGTGCTGCTCTACGCGACGGTCTTTGGCCTGGTGCTGCTCTTCGGCGGGTTGCGGCTCGCGGCCTTCCCGCCGCGCGCGCCCGCGGTGCGCATCGCCGGCATCACCGTCCACCCCGGCCCGGCGGCGTGGAGGATCATGCGGCTGCTCGAGCCCGGGGCGGCGCGATCGGACCTGTCGCCGGTGCGCCGCGCCACTCGCGCGCTCCACGACACCCTGCTCGCGCGCACCCAGCGCGAGGCGCGGGCGGGTGCGCGCATCGTGCTCTGGTCCGAGGTCAACGGGCTGGTCGTCAAGCAGGACGAAGAGGGGCTGATCCAGCGCGGCCGCGATCTGGCGCGGCGCGAGCACATCTGGCTCCTGATGCCGCTCGCGACCGCCACGCCCGGCAAGCCCGCGTACGAGAATCAGCTCATCGCGCTGCGCCCCGACGGCACCATCGCCTACCGCTATCACAAGGCCCACCCGGTCCCCGGCGACCGCGAGACCGGCGCCGATCCGCGCATCCCGGTGCCGCTCGAGACCGCATACGGCCGCCTGGCCGCGGCGATCTGCTTCGACATGGACTTCCCGCCGCTCATCCGCTCCGCCGGACGCGAGCGGGCCGACATCCTGTTCGTGCCGGCCTCCGATTGGGCGGCCATCGATCCGGTCCACACCCGCATGGCGATTTGCCGCGGGATCGAGAACGGCTGCGCGGTGGTGCGCCAGACCCACCAGGGGCTCTCGGCCGCGGCCGACCATCAGGGCCGCCTGCTCGCGGCGTCCGACTACTTCCGCGACGCCGATCACGTCATGGTGGCGCAGGTTCCGACGCGCGGCGCCCGCACGCTCTACGCGCGCATCGGCGACCTGTTCGCCTGGGCCTGCGCCGGCGCGCTGATCGCGCTCGTGGTGCTGGCGGCGCTCAGCCCGAAGCCGCGGGGTTAGCGGGCGGCGCGGGCCTGCCGCCGCGCTCGAGCCACAGCCGGTAGCGGCGCTCGTCCAGCCGCTCGAACACCAGCGCGTCGCCCTCGGCGAGCCCGCGCTCGCGGCACCACTTCATGGCGCCGGGCTGGTTCGGTGAGCGCGGCCGGAACACCCAGGTCCCGTACTGGATGTCGGTCTCGAAAGAGAAGCCAAGATCGGTCTCGATCGTGATGGGCCGGACTTCGTACGGGCGCGGGGCGTCGGCTGGGCCGCGCGGGCCCACCGCGTCGGGCGGGAAGAAATCGAGGAGGTCCCACAGCGGGACGTTGCGCTGCGTGAAGGTCCACAGGTCTTCCTTGCGCACCGGAATCCTGCGCGCCTCGCTCACGGCCTGCTCCGCGCCTGCCGCGCCCGGCGCCCGTGGGTCAGAACGACACGCCCGCCATGAGCGAGAAGCTGTCGTTCTTGAGATCCGGCTGGCTCGAATCGAACGCGTTCGTGAGCCCGAGACCGAAGCGCCCGTCCAGCACCAGCTTGT
>JBGQIE010000180.1:0-5475 GCA_041498315.1 Candidatus Eiseniibacteriota bacterium | reverse complement strand
GTGTGGGTGGACGAGACCGAGTGCATCGGCTGCAACCTGTGCTCGCACGTCTGCCCGGTGCCGGGCTGCATCACGATGAAGGACGTCACGAACGGCGCGCCGTTCGAGTCCTGGAACGATCGCATCGCCCGCGGCACCGCCTTCGTGCCGGGCGGGCTCCACGATTCGCCCGGCGTCCCGGCTCCGGCCGGCCACCGCAAGCCCTGACCCCGCCACGAGAGGTTTCGATGAAGATCGCCGGCGTCATCCTGATCGTGCTGGGCCTGGGCTCGCTCATCTGGGGCGGCATCCCCTACAACAAGACCGAGAACGTCGCCCAGTTCGGCGAGCTCAAAATGCAGGTCACCGAGAAGAAGGAGTTCACGGTGCCGCCGGTGCTCGCCGGGATCGCCATCCTCGCGGGCGCGGCACTGCTGTTTGCCGGAAGTCGCAAGCCCGCGGCCTGAGCCGGCGGGGCATTCTCAGACGGAGCCTAGCGCGCCGACGTCGGCCCGGTGACCGGCGGCGGGGTCGCCCGCGCGCCCAGCCACACGAAGGTGGTCTCGCCGACGAGCAGCTCCGGCTCGCCGACATCGAGCGTGGCGCTCGCGAGGCAGGATCCCGCGGCGCGGGTGGCCGTGCCCACCCATTCGAAGTAGCGCGTGGCCCCCGGCAGGATCAGCCCCGTGGCGAGGGGGCCGCCGCCCAGCCGCGCGCCGCCCGGATCCGCGAGGGCCGCATTCCCGGAGGCAAGCAGGTGGCGCAATCCGGTGTTGCGGACCCGCGCCGTAATGACGACGGAGTCGCCGCCCAGGGCGCGTGCGCTGAGCCCCGTGATCTCCGCGTGCACCTGGTCCGCCGGAATGCGCGAGAGGATCAGGGTGGTGCCCAACTCGGTCGAAGCGCGCGGCCCGATCTCGGTGGCGGCCGCGGCCGACGAGCGCACTTCGCACAGCAGCATGCCCCAGCGCGTCGCGTGCCCGCTGCTGCCGAGGCCGGTCTTGATCCGTACGCGTCCGCTCTGGCCGGGCGCGAGCGGGAACTCCGCGGGCGAATAGCTCAGGGCCCCCTCGAGCGTGCCCGCCGTCGAGCCCAGCGCCGCCAGACCGATCTCGCCGCGGTCGGTCAGGGTCCAGTCGGACAGCCGCACCTTCACCCGGACCGGCACCGCCCCCATGTTGCTCACCGTCACGTCGCGCTCGGTGGCCTCGTCCGGCCGGACGGTGATCGTGGCCTGGGTGGGGGAGACCATGGCGAGCACCTGGGCCCGGGAAGGCACGGCCAGCAGCGGGATCGCGAGCGCGGCCAACCCGATGGCCCGCACGATCGCGCTGCCGCGGGCGGCGGCGCCGCACCGGTACGCCAAGATCCTCATGCACACCCTCCGTGGCCTGCCCGGAGCCCCTATGGGCGCAGTCCGGGCGCACCTGCCCACGTGAGACCGACGCAAGGACTCTGCCACCCGTCGCGGCGGCCCGCGCCGACGGCGACCCGGCCCGGGGAAGCCGCGAACCCGGTAAGGCTTTGGCCGCACACGCCGATAACTCCTCGAAAGGATGACCAGGCGGACCCCCCGGGGCGATCGCGCTCTGGAGGGGTGCGCCGCGCATGGTCGGTCGGGCGAATCCCGGCTGCGATGTCGTGGACCGGTCGCGTTTCGGCGGCCGGCCGGCGAGGCCGTGGTCGGGAGGCGCCCAGCCTACTCATTGCGCGTGCGCGGGAACCGCCGCACCGGCATGACGGAAGGCAGCGTCGCGACGCATGGATTCCCCACCCCGGCCCGGCGCATGGAAAGACCCCGGCGAGGAGGCTGCGCTCGTCGCCCGCGCGCAGCGCGGCGATCGCGCGGCGTTTCTCACGCTCCTGCGCTACTACGACCGCTCGGTCCATCGGATCATCTACGCGCTGGTGCGCGACGATGCCCAGTCCGCAGCGTTGACGCGCGAGACGTTCCTGCGCGCCTGGACGTCCATCAAGCACATCCCCGCGGGGCAGACGTTCTACCCCTGGCTCATGCGGCTCGCGCGCGGTATGACGATCACCCACGCGCGGCGTGGCACGGCCCCGCCCCAGCCTGAAGCGGGTCGGACGACTGCGGCCGCCACCGCGGCCACCGAACCGTCCGAGATCCTCGAGGTGACCGATCCCACCGATGCCGGGCGCGCCCGGCGCTGCGAGCAGGCGTTTGCCGAGCTGAACGTCGATCACCAGACCATTCTCGTGCTTCGGGTCGCGGAGCGGCTCTCGTATTCCGAGATCGCCAAGACCCTCGACATTCCGTTTGGCGCCACGCTCTCACGTCTCGCGAGCGCGCGCGCCGCGTTGCGCGCCCGGCTGAGCCCGCCGGGAGAGAAGGCCGCGTGACCCACCTGACCATCCAGCAGCTCGTCGCCCAAACAGACGGGGAGCTGAGCGGGCCATCGCTCACGCTGGTCGAGAAGCACGTCGGGGAGTGCGAGGCCTGCTGGCACGAGTTGGAGCTGCTGGCCGAGCAGGACGCGCTGCTGGCCTCGGTGGTCGCGATCGATCCCGGGGAGGAGTTCTTCGAGGATCTCGCCGCGACGGTCGAGGCCGAGATCTCGGGGAAGAAGAAGCCGGCGCCGCGCCCCGGCGCCCGCCCCGCGGAGTCTCGACCCGCTCCGGCGCCGCCGCCCGTGCTCGTGAGACCGCAGCCGGCCCCCGCGAGCGCGCCGCCGGAGCCCGAGCCCGAACCGGTGGCCGAGGTCAGGGAATCCCTTCCCGAGCCCGTCTCCGCGGCAGCGCCCGCGGATCCGGCGCCGGCGCCCGAGCCGGTCGCGGCGGGCAGGCCGAGGGAGCGGGCGCCCGTGATCCGCGTCGAGCCGCCGGGACCCGCGCCGACCCTCGAGCTGCTCGCCGTGGGCGAGCCGCTCACGCCCGACGATGCGCCTCCGCCCGCGACCTCGGCGCGCGTGAATCCGGAGCTCGTGGAAACCTGGACCCCGCCCAAGCCCACTCCCGACGATCCGTTCGCGGACCTCGTGCTCCCTCGGCGGGCTTCGCCAAAGCCCGCACCTCCCGCGCCCGCACCCCGCCCTCCCGAGCCCCGAGCCCCGCGATCCGAGCCCGCGCCCGAGCGCAAGCCCCCGGCCGCGCCTGCCGCGACCCCCGCGCCCGAGCGCAGGCCCCAAGCTGCACCTCCCCCTCCACCGGCGCCCGCGCGCAAACCCCTGGCCGCACCCGCCGCTCCGCCGGCGCCCCGCGACCCGGGCCCACCGGTCGAGCCCTACGAGCCGCGGCGCCGTCCTCCCATGGCGGCCATCCTCATCGGAGTGGGCGCGTTCATCGCGGGGGTTGCCGTGGCCATTCTGGTCGCGATGCGTGTGACCGGCATCGCCCCCTGGCACGGCTCGAGCCCCCCGCGGAGCGAGCCGGTCGTCGCCCCGATCGAGAGTTCGCCTCCGGTGGCCGCGGCCTCGGAGCCCGCTCCCGAGCGGCCGCCGGCCGAGCCTCCGCCCGCGGTGGAGGTCAAGGTGCCTCCGGCTGTGCTTCCCGAGCCGGTCCACGCTGGCACTCCGGCCCCGACCAAGGCGAAGCCCCGCGCCCCGCGCCACACTCCGGCGGCCGCCCCGAGCGCCGAGGACGGCGCCGCGCTGAACGCTCCTTCGACGACCGTGATTCCGGTCCACGTGATCCACACCGAGACCGTGGTGCCTGCGAGCCCGCCGCCCGCGCCCGCCCCGGCGCCCGCGGCCCCGGCAGCCAGGGCCGAGCTGGGCGTTCTATGCGGCACGGTGCTCGATACCGACTCGCACCCGGTGGCGCGCGCCCAGGTCATGATGGCCGACGTGGGCGTGGTGGTGCTCACCGACCGCACCGGGCACTTCTGCCTGACCGCGCCGGCCGGGGAGCGCACCCTGTCGGTGGTGGCGCTGGGATTCACGTCCATGCGGCGCCTGGTCAGCCTGGGCAAGAGCACGCCGGAGCTGAGCGTCAAGCTCATGCCGGCTGCCCCCTTTCCCACCCCGCACTGAGCCGGATCGGGAGTCTCGAGTCGAGCCTCAAGTGCTGTCGCCGCGGGCCGATAACCCGCGATGAGTGGCAGGGTTGTGGGTCCCGAGACCATCACCCGCGGTCACCGATCGGCGTTTCGCGTAGGCGCCTCCGGGATGACCGGCTGCGGGCATTTCCACGGACTGGAGATGGGTCATGAGCGAGCTGGACGACTCGATCGTCAAGGAGTTCCTGGTCGAGAGCTACGAGAACCTCGACCAGCTCGACCGTGACCTGGTCTCGCTCGAGCAGGATCCGGCTTCGCGCCCGACGCTGAGCAGCGTGTTCCGGACCATCCACACCATCAAGGGCACCTGCGGATTCCTGGGATTCTCGCGGCTCGAGTCGGTGGCGCACGCCGGCGAGAGCCTGCTCAGCCAGCTGCGTGACGGCGAGCTCTCGCTCACGCCCGCGATCACGACCGTGCTGCTGTCCATGGTGGACGCGGTGCGACAGATGCTCGCCAGCATCGAGCGCACCCGCACTGACGGCGACCGCGATTTCGCCGAGGTCACCGAGGCCCTGCGCCAGGCCGGGTCGGGCGCCGCCGCCCCGGCCGCGTCACCTGCGCCGCCCGCCCCGGCCGCCGCGGCCCTCCCCGTCGTCACGCCCGCGCCCGAGGTGACGGCCGTGCCCGAGGCGAAGGCCGCGCCCGCCGCTGCGCCCGTCTCCGCGCCCGAGCCCGATGCCGCGACACCGGCCGTCGCGGCTGCGGGCGCCAGTGCGGGCGGCCCGCCGCGGCAGCAGGGAATGTTCGAGTCGCTCATCCAGAGCGGACGCCTCGACCGCGACCAGGTCGAGCTGGCCGCGCGCCTCCAGCAGGCCGGCGATCCGCGGCGGCTGGGCAAAATCCTGATCAACATGGGGGTCCTCCATCCCGACGACGTGCTCCAGGCGCTCAAGACCCAGGCGGTCCAGCCCGCCTCGGCCGCGGTCCAGAGCAGCATCCGGGTGGACGTGACCCTGCTCGAGAAGCTCATGAACCGCGTCGGCGAGCTGGTGCTGGCGCGCAACCAGATCCTCCAGCTCGCCGCGACCCACGATCTCGAGGCCCTGCCGGCGGCCGCGCAGCGGCTGAGCGGCATCACGAGCGAGCTCCAGGAAGCGATCATGAAGACCCGCATGCAGCCGATCCGCAGCCTGTGGAACCGCCTGCCGCGCCTGGCGCGCGATGCGGCCACCGCCTGCGGCAAGCAGGTCGAGCTCGTCATGGAGGGCGCGGAGACCGAGCTCGACCGCAGCGTCATCGAGGCGATCAAGGACCCGATCACCCACCTGGTGAGGAACGCTGTCGATCACGGGATCGAGCTGCCCGCCGAGCGCCTCACCCGCGGCAAGCCGGTTGAGGGCCGCCTGTTGCTGCGCGCCTTCCACGAGGGCGGACTGGTCCTGATCGAGGTGGGCGATGACGGGGGCGGCATCCCGGTCGAGCGCGTCCGCTCCCGGGCGCTCGAGCGCGGCCTCGTGAGCCTGGGGCAGGCCGAG
>JBGQIE010000179.1:0-5493 GCA_041498315.1 Candidatus Eiseniibacteriota bacterium | reverse complement strand
TCGTCGAGCCCCGCCGCCGCGAGCAGGGCGACCAGCGGCTCGGCCGGCGCGCGCATGCGCAGCGACCCGAAGAACACCACGCCGAGCGCCGTGAAATAGAGGATCACCCAGACGCTCAGCGTCTGGAACCAGCGCCGCGGACCGCGGAACGAGCGATACGCCCCCCAGGCCGCGAGCGGCAGGATGACGAGCGACCAGATTCGCAGCGGGTCCACCCAGCCGAGCAGGCGCGCGAGCGGGGAGCCCGGGCGCTGCCACGAACCGGTGCCGCCGCCTTCGGCCGAGAGCCGCCAGAAGCGCGCCAGCTTGGCGGCCGCCATCGCCGGCAGCTCGCGCGCGTGCTCGCGCAGGAACGCGAGCGCGCGCGCGCGGGCGCGCACGTCCGCTTCGTGCTCGGAGAGTCCGCGGAACTCGCCGGCGGCGAGCGCCGTCCACTCGTCGCTGCCCGCGCCGCCGCGTCGCGCCGGATCGCCCCACACACCCGGGTTGTTGCCGACGTAGAGCACCACGCCGCCTCCGGTCGTGACCGGCACGAAGGCGTGGAGGACGAGCGCGTTCCGAAGCGTCCAGGGGCCGACCGTCAGCACTAGTCCGAGCACCAGGAGCAGCATCTGGCGCACCCGATCGCGGGGCGCGATGGTGAGCCCGAGCGGCACCCAGGCCCACAGGAGCACGAGCCCGGGCAGCATGAGCGAGGTCGGGCGCGCGAGCGAGGACAGGCCCCAGGCGAGTCCGGCCCTCAGGGCGCGGCCGGGCCGCGGCGTCTTGACCCAGCTCGCGCTCGCGGCCAGCGCGAGCAGCATGAGCGCGCAGAACAGCGGCTCGGTGAGCAGGTAGCCGCAGAAGAAGACCAGCAGCGGGTGGATCGCGGCGATCCAGGCCCCGAGCCGCCCGACCGCGCCGCCGAACATGGCGGTCCCGAACGCGCGCACCAGCAGCGGCACGGTCGCGCCGATCACGCACTGGAGCAGCACCGCGGCGAAGTAGCGGTGGCCCACGGCGCCGTAGAGCAGGCTCGTGATCCAGGGCAGCGCCGGCGGGCGGAACGCGGTGGGATAGAGGCCGTCCGTACTGCCGAGCGAGAAGCCGGCGCCGCGCGCGAGGTTCCACGCCAGCGTGTCGTAGTCCACCGGATCCGAATAGGGCTGCCCGTGCGGTCCGGTCGCGACCCACGCGTAGGCGACGCGCAGGACCAGCGCGACCGCGAACACCAGCAGCCACTCGAGGTCGGGCCGGGCTCCCGGCGTGCGCGCGCGGGCCGGCGATTCGAAGCGCTTGAACATGGGGCGCGGAGTCTATCAGACCGCCGCGGGGCGCCACGACTCCGTGCAGGACGCGAGCGCGCGCCGCTCGGGCCCCGTGCAGAGTGCAACGCCGGGACCGGGCGCGCGGGCGCGCGCGCGCCGGCTCGGGCGTCCATCTCCCGTACCTGCGCGCCGCCGCGGCGTTCGGCCGCATTCCGGCAGACGAGTTGCTAGGTCAGCCCGATGCGGACCACGGTCTCGAAGGAGACCCTTCCGCGCGCAGCTTCCGCACCCGGTCTCGAGCCGCGCCTCCCGCGCAAGCGGTTGGCCGGCCGGACCGCTGCGGTCCCACTCTCGCGGACCGGCTCATCCATGGATCATCACATCCCGAAGCGCCGCGTCCCGGTGACGCTGTGGTCCACCGGCCTCGATGCCGTGGCGGCCCAGCTGTTCCTCGATCTCGATCCGGTCACGCGCGCCCATCAGACCATCCTCGAGAAGCTCAACGAGTCGGTGCCGTTCCTGCCCGCCGCGGCCGGCGAGGGCGGGCGCATCCACCTGTTCAACAAGCGCCGCATCCTGCGCGTGACCCCAGGCAAGTCGGTGATCCTCGCCGACGTGTTCTCGCGCGGCTTCCGTCCGTGGCGCGAGGAGGCCGCCGAGCTCACCCTCATGGACGGCACCGCGCTGGCGGGCAAGCTGTGGATGCCGCTCGAGCGCGAGACCCAGCGGCTCTCGGACTTCATGAACCAGGTGAGCGGATTCCTCGTCCTGCTCACCCCGGTCGGCCCCCATCTCATCCACCCGCGCGGCGTCGCCGAGCTGCGGCTGGAGGAGCGCGCGGGCGCCCCGCTCGACGCGGCCGACTTCCACCACGACCAGGGCGGCGCCGCCGCCTGATCGCTGCCCCCCGGCTTCACCCGGGTTGATTCTCCATGCGCGCCTGATAGACTCGGCGCCCGCATGAGCCCCTCCCAGGCGCAGAAGACCGAACCCAGGGCCGACCTCGCCAGACTCATCGATGGCCTGGTCGCCGAGCTCGAGCCGCTCCACCTCGAGCTCAACCTCGCGGTGTGGAACGCGAACGTCACCGGCGATCCCGCACACGAGCAGGAGAGCGCCCGGCTCGAGGCGGCGATCCGCGGGATCTACGCGCGCCGCGAGCCCTTCGCGTTCCTCGCCGCTCTGAAGTCCGCGGGCGGCCTGTCCGACCCGCGCCTCGAGCGGCAGCGCGATCTGCTGTTCAACAGCTTCCAGGCCAACCAGATTCCGCCCGAGACCATCCAGCGCATCGTCGCGCTCGAGAAGAAGCTCGAGAGCCGGTTCAACACCTTCCGCGCCACGCTCGACGGCGAGCGCGTGGGCGACAACGCCATCCGCCAGCTGCTGCGCGATTCCCAGGACCAGGCGCTCCGGCGCCGGGCCTGGGAGGCCTCCAAGCAGATCGGCGCCGAGATCGAGGGCGAGCTGCTCGGGCTGGTGCGGATGCGCAACCAGGCGGCCCGCGATCTGGGCTTCGACGATCACTACGCGATGTCGCTCGGTCTCAAGGACGAGCTCGACGAGCCGCGGCTGTTCGCCTGGCTCGACCAGGTCGAGGCCGGCACCCGCTCGCTCTTCCACGAATACAAGCGTGACCTCGACGAGCGGCTGTGCGGCCGGTTCGCAGTCAAGCCGGGCGAGCTGCGCCCCTGGCACTACGGCGATCCGTTCTTCCAGGAGGCTCCGGCCCAGGGCGCGGAACTCGATCCGTGGTTCGCGGGCAAGTCGCTCGAGGACCTCACGCGGCGCTTCTTCGAGGCGGTGGGGTTCGACATCCGCGATCTGCTCGGGCGCGCCGACCTCTACGAGAAGCCCGGCAAGTGCCAGCACGCGTTCTGCATCTCGATGGACCGCGCCGCCGACGTGCGCGTCCTGTGCAACGTGCGCCCGGACGAGTACTGGATGGGCACCATGCTCCACGAGTTCGGACACGCCGTGTACGACTCGGGCATCGATCGCGCGCTGCCGTTCCTGCTGCGCGAGCCCGCCCACATCCTGACCACCGAGGCGACGGCGATGCTGTTCGGGCGGCTCTCGAAGAACGCGGCCTGGCTCACGCGCTACGCCGGCATGCCCGAGGCCGAGGCCCGCGCGGCCGCGGCCGCCTCGCGCCGGGCGGTCCGGGATCAGCTCCTGGTCCAGACGCGCTGGGAGCTGGTCATGTGCCACATGGAGCGCGCCCTCTATCGCGACCCCGAGCAGGATCTCCACCGCCTGTGGTGGGATCTGGTCGAGCGCTTCCAGGGCGTGCGCCGCCCCGACGCGCGCGTGGCGCCCGACTGGGCGAGCAAGATCCACTTCAGCGTGGCGCCGGTCTATTACCACAACTACCTGCTGGGCGAGGTCATGGCCTCACAGCTCCAGCGCGCGATCCAGGAGCAGGTGCTGGGCGGGGGCGAGGAGGTGTGGGCGCGCTACGTCTCGAGCCCCGAGGTGGGGCGCTATCTGAGCGAGCGCCTGTTCCGCTCCGGCCGGGCGCTCCCGTGGCCGGAGACCGTGCGCCAGGCCACGGGCGCCGAGCTCGACCCCGAGGCGTTCATCGCCGAGCTCGCCGCCCGGGAGTAGCCGCACGACTCCCGAGCCGAGCCGCGTGCCCCGAGCCGCGGGCCCGCTCGAGGGGCTCCTGGTCCTCGATCTCTCGCGCGTGCTCGCGGGACCCTACGCCACCCAGATCCTCGGAGACCTGGGCGCGGAGGTGTGGAAGGTCGAGCGCCCCGGGGCGGGCGATGAGACGCGCGCCTGGGGTCCGCCGTTCGTGGACGGCGAGTCGGCCTACTTCCTCTCGGTCAATCGCAACAAGAAGAGCGCGGTGCTCGACCTCGAGTCGGGCCCCGGCCGCGCGGCCGCACGGCGCGCAGCGCTGGCCGCCGACGTCGTGGTCGAGAACTTCCTGCCTGGCGATCTGAAGCGCATGGGGATCGATCTCGCCGCCCTGCGGCGTGAGAAGCCCTCGCTCGTGACTTGCTCGATCACCGGCTTCGGCCAGAGCGGTCCCTACGCCGATCTGCCCGGCTACGACGCCGTGCTCCAGGGATTCACCGGGCTCATGAGCATCACCGGGGAGCCGGCGGGACCGCCCCTCAAGGTCGGGGTGGCGGTGGTGGACGTCATGACCGGCGCCCACGCCGCCGCCGCCACGCTCGCGGCCCTGGTCGGCGTGTTTCGGGGTCGCGGCGGAGCGGCGCTCGACATCGCCCTGTTCGAGGTGGGCGTGGCCTCGCTGGTCAACGTGGCCCAGTCCGCGCTTGCGACCGGCGAGCCCGCGCGACGCCACGGCAACGCCCATCCCACCATCGTGCCCTACCAGACCTTCGAGACCGCGGACGGCCCGATCGTGGTCGCGGTCGGCAACGACGCCCAGTGGCAGCGCCTGTGCGCCGCCCTGGGGCCCCCCGACCTGGCCGCGCGCGCCGCGTGGGCGGGGAATCCCGGACGCGTGCTCCACCGCGTCGAGGTGGTCGCGGAGCTCTCCCGGCGGCTCGCGGGGCGCGGGCGTGCCGAGTGGCTCGAGCGCCTGCGCCTGGCCCGAGTCCCGGCGGGGCCGGTGCGCGAGGTGCACGAGGTGCTCGCCGACCCGGCGCTCGCGACGCGCGGGATGGTCCACCGCGCGACGCCCGCGCGCGCGGGAGTGCCCGCCACGAGCGCGCCGCTCCTCGCGCTGCCGTGGTTGAGCGACGGTGCGCGGGCCCCGCTGCGGCTTCCGCCGCCGCGGCTCGGCGAGCACACCGCCGAGTTCTTCGAGCGCTTCGGGTAGCGCGCAACCGTTTGCGCTAGAATACGCGAGCTTAACTATCGCTCCACTCGCGCCCACCGTGCCGCAGGAGGCTTGGAACCGATCGTGAGAGCGCTCGTCGTCGTAGGGCTCGGCCTGATCGGCCTCGCGGTGGCCCCGCTGGCGCGGGCCGGGCCCGGCGACGTCAACCCCGACAGCGTCTACCTGGTGGGCGAGTTCGTGGACCCGGTGTGCACGTTCCAGCACGGCCTCGTCATGGTGGGCCAGGCGCAGCGCGAGTGCGCGCTCGTCAAGGGCCGGGTCGAACAGGGGATGTACTTCCTCGATCTCAGGCAGCGCAAGCTCTACGCGGTCATCGGCCAGAACCACTGGAGCGATCCGCGCCAGGGCTTCCTCGATGCGCTCGGCGACACCTTCGCCGTGCGCGCCAAGCTGTGGAAGCGGCTCGGGAGCACGGCGATCGCCGTGAACGCC
>JBGQIE010000178.1:0-5531 GCA_041498315.1 Candidatus Eiseniibacteriota bacterium | reverse complement strand
CCGGAGGCACCCTGGCTCCGAAGCCACAGCAGCCACACGACCACCGCGAAGGGCAGCAGGCCGTAGGCGGCGCGATGAAGCGTGAACGCGAGCGCGAGTGCTACGCCCATCGCCAGCAGGCCGCGCCCGGAACGCACCGCCGCGAGACCGAAGAGCCCCACGGCCGCGACCAGGAGCGCCAGATCCGAGAACGCCTTGTTGTAGCCGGTGAGCAGCGTGAGCGCCCCGCCAAAGAACACCACCGACGCCACGGCGAGCGCCGTAGCACCCCGGTGTTCGAGCGTGCGCGCGAAGGCGAGTGCCACCGCGGCGAGCAGGGCGGCCTCGATCGCGCCGATGAGCCGGCCCTCGCCGTTGGGGTCCAAGCCCAGCGTCTCCATCGCCGCGCGCGCCGCGGTGTCGTGGAGGAAGAGATCGAGCGGCAGCGCCTGCGGGTACCACTCGGTGGGGTTGACCGGCGCCTCGAGCGTGTCCTGACGGAGCAGGAAGTCGCCGACGTACTGCGCGCGATCGGGCAGGCACACCACCAGGGCCGCGGCGAGCGCCATGGCGGCGAGCGTGCCGAGACGCGGCGCCCCCACCATGCGCTCGCCGAGGCTTCGGAAGCCCGGGAGCGCGCGGCGCGCGAGGCCGGGGAAGAGCGCCAGCGCCGCGATCGCCCACAGCGGCCAGGCGGCGGCCGGGTTGAGGAAGCGGTGGAGGTTGAGCGACCAGCCGTGCATGGTCGGAACCCACGCCAGTACTGCGCGCAGCAGGGTGAGCCCGATGAGCGTAAGCCAGAGCGCGAACGCCGGCCCGGCTCGGCTCGCCGGGCGCTCGGTCACGGTCTGCTCCCTCATGGCCCGCGCCGGGGGCTCACGCGCGGCGCCTGGGGCTCGCGCCCGGCCTGGCGTCGCTCGATCTCGGCCAGCATCTCCGCGGGGCGGGTGTCCCCCGGCATGAGCCGCACGAGCTGCTCCGCGGCGTGGTGCGCACCCGCGAGATCATCGAGTCGCATGCAGATGTTGACCAGGTTGAGCCACACCCGCGGCTGCGAAGGATCGCGCGTCGCCGCCTGCTCGAAGGCGCGCCGGGCCGAGGCGTAGTCGCCGCGCGCGGCCTCGGCCATCCCCCATTCCATCAGCACGCGCGCGCTCGGCGTGAGCGTCGCCGCGTGCGCCATGGCCTCGGCCGCCTCCTCGGCGCGCCCGCGCACGTTGGCGCTCGTGCCCAGGAACTCCCAGGTGAGGCCGCGCTCGACCTCGCTGCGAAGCGGCACCTCGCTCGCGAAGGCCGTGACGCGCTCGAGCCCGCGATCGAGGTTCGCGGAGTGGAGGAGCCAGGAGAGCGCGGGTGCCACGACCGCGGCCGAGACGCTGACGCCGAGCCCGCGACGAGTCGGGCTCGCATGCAGGAGACGGCCTATCGCCAGTGCCGCGAGCAGCGCGAGGGCCACCCCCGCGGGCGCGAACACGTCCCAGTCCCGGAACACGCCCTGCGAGGGATGGACGAACAGCATGAGGAGGAGCTGCGGCACGGCGAGCAAGAGGAGCACGAGCCCCTCGCGGCCGCCGAGGAGCCCCCAGCCCCCGGCGAGCAGCAGCGCCGGCAGGACCAGGACGACCGGCGAGAGCAGGGCGACCAGGTTGACGAGATCGAGCAGGTGGATGGGAGCGAACGCCGACGCCCACGCGCCGCCGCCGCGCGCGACCTCGGGCGGGACCAGGTGATGGATCCAGTCGAAACCGGTGAAGGTGCCGAGAAGCCTCGGAGCAAGCGCCACGAGCACGGCGGCCGGGACGGCAAAGGCGGCGATCACCCCGGGCGTGCGCCGGGTCGGGGCGGCGCGGGCGCGCGCGCCCAGCACGAGGGCCACGGCACCCGCCGGCAGGAGCGCGAGCGAGGAGCGGTGGAGCGCGAACGCGAGCGCGAGTGCGAATCCCAGCGACGTGAGCCCCGCGCCCGCCGGCAGTGCGCGCAGCGCGAGCACCGCGACGGCCAGCACCAGAACGACCATCTCGGTGAAGGCCTTGCTGTAGCCGGTGAAGAGCCCGAGCCAGCCGCCGAAGAACGCGATGGAACTGGCCGCGAGCGCGGCCGACCCGCGCAGCCCCAGCACCCGCGCGAAGGCGAGTGCCAGCCCCGCGAGCAGCGCCGCCTCGAGGGATCCGAGCAGCCGCGCGGCGACGTCGGGGCCGGGAAGGCCGGCGGCCACGAGCAGACGCAGCAGGCGGTAGTGAAGGGCGACGTCGAGCGGCAGCGCCTGCGGAAACAGGTGCAGCGGCGGCAGCGGCTCGAGAGCCGCGCCCTCACGCAGCAGCGAATCTCCGGTGAACGCCACCCGGTCGGGCAGCGCCCACGTCAGGAGGGCGGCACCCACGATCCACACCAGCGCAAGGAGCATCTGCGGCCGGAGCCCTCCGCCCGCGCGGTCGAACGCACCCGCGATGGGGCGCGCCACGAGCGGCGCGAGCAGCAGGGTGCCCGCCCCCCAGATCGCCCAGCCCGGACCGCGCGGAAGAAAACGGAGCGCGTCGAATCCCCAGCCCCACATCCCGGGAGCGAAGGCGAGTGCCGCCCACAGGCACGAGAGCGCGAAGAGTGCCACCCACAGGGTGAGGCCGGCACGGTCTGAAGTCCCCGCCCGGGGCGCGTCCGCCGTCGCGCCGCCGCGCGCGATCGCGGCCCTCCCCTCCGTGGCCCTCACGGACCGAGCGATTCGTCGTCCGCCCAGTAGAGCGGCTCGCCGGGATCGGGCACGCCCGTCGCGCGCTCCCACGCCGCACTCAGCACCGAGCCCGCGAGGCGCTGGAGGAAGGGCGGCCGCGGGCGCCGGAACTCGGCGATGCGGATGCGCTCGCCCTCGGGGATGCCGCCGCGCCGGCGCGCCTCGGCGATCGCCTGCTCGAGCCCGCCGATCTCGTCCACGAGCCGCCGGTCGCGCGCGTCGGCGCCCATCCACACCCGGCCCTGCGCGACCGCTTCGGTCGCTTCGAACGACAGGCCGCGCCCTTCGGCGACCTTGGCGACGAAGCGATGATAGGTGTCGGCGATCGCGGAGTCGGCCGTGGCCTGGAGCGCGGGGTCCCAGTCGTGATGGAACGACCAGCCGCGCATGTAGCGGCCGCGATCGAAGTCGTCCTCGCGCACCCCGTGCTTGCGCTCGAAGCCGGCGATCGAGGGCTTCCAGGCCACCACCCCGATCGAGCCGGTGCGCGTGAAGCAGTCGGCGAAGATGCGGTCGGCGCCCGACGAGATGTCGTAGCCGCCGCTCGCCGCCACCGATCCCATCGAGACGATGAGCGGCCTGCGCGTCTCGTGCTTCATGCGATCGAGCGCGTGGCGGATCAGGCTCGACGCCACCGAGGAGCCGCCCGGGCTCTCGACCCGCAGCACCACCGCCCGGATGCCGGGCTGCTTGAAGGCGCGCTCGATCTGCTCGGACATGGTCTGCGATCCCATGCTCGGGCCGAACAGGAGATCGTTGCCGCTCGTGCCGCTCTCGATCCCGCCGCTCGCGTACACGACCGCGACCCGCGTCGGGACGTTCCAGGCCCGGTTCGCCATGCGCGCGCGGTCCGGGCTCACGATCCGCGGCCGGTCCCCGAGCCCGCACAGCCCGCCCAGCACGCGCAGCGCGTCCTCGCGCCAGCCGATCGAGTCCACCAGGCCCGCGCGCTGCACCTCGAGCGCCGGCCAGTCGCGGCCGTCGAGCAGGGTGAGCAGCCGCGCGCGATCCATGTGACGGTCCTCCGCGACCGCCGAGACGAACAGCTCCTGCTGCCGGTCGAGGACCTGCTCGATGACCTCGCGGTCCGCGGGCGGGGTCGAGTCCACGCTGAAGTTGCGGAACGCCGACTTGTACGCGCCGATCGAGGTGCGATCGATGCGCACGCCCCAGTCGGCGAGCAGCTTGCGGTAGTAGCGCCGCTCGATCCGCAGCCCGAGGGCTGCGAAGCTCGCGTCCTCGGTCGTCACGATGCGGTCGCACGCCGCGGCGAGGTAGAGGTCACCGCGGGTGGCGCCCTCCTCGAGATACGCGACCACCGGCTTGCCCGCGGCGCGCAGGCGCGCGATGCGGGGCCTGAGCTCCTCGAGTGCGGCCATGTTCGACACGCCGCGCAGGTCGAGCAGCACACCGCGCGTGAGCGGGTCGGCGAGTGCGCGCTCGAGGCGCTCGTGGATGGGTCCGACCGGCGTGGTCGAGACCGCCCCGAACAGCGAGAGTCCTTTCAGCGACTCGTCGCCCAGCACGCCGCCGAGGCGCAGCGACACGACGCGCTGCTGGCGCGGCGAGACCAGCAGCGTGCGGTCCTCGCGGTCGTGCACCGTCACGGTGTAGGTCTGGGCCGAGGGGCCGCCGTCGCGATCGAGCGTCTGGACATGGAGACCGGCGTGCGGCCCCGACAGGCCGAGGCCGACGTGCACGCCGCCGTGATCCTCGACCGAGGCCCGCACCTGGATCCCGGGCAGCGCCTCGAACTCGCCGCCCACGCGCACGCGCGCCTGCCCCCACTCGCCGTCCTCGACGATCGTCAGGTCGCCGGTGAGCGTGAGCCGGGTCCCGAGCGCGTAAGCCCTGGGTCGCGACCAGGCGAGCGGCCGCACACCGATCCCGAGCGTGTACGCGCGGGCGAGGCGGCGGGCCTGGAACTCGGGCTGGAACAGGTGGTCGAGGGTGGCGCCCACCGAGAGCCACGGCTCGGGGCGCGAGAGCGCGCCCAGCTTCCAATCGGTCCCGATCTCGTGCTGGAGCCCGCTCGAGAGCCAGGTCGTGTTGAGCCCCACGCGCAGCCGCTCGCTGTTCCCGCCCGCGAGGCTGAACCCGTAGGCCTGCATGAGGTCCTTGATCCGCGTGGCGTGGAGCCCGAATCCGCCCGCCGTAAACAGCGCGTCGTTGATCTGCCCGCGCGGATGCTCGCGCGTCCACGAGAACACGAACTCGGTGGGATAGCGTAGCCCGATGGTGGCGGGATTGAAGAGCTGGCCGCGCGCACCGTCGGCGGTCGCGACACTCTCGTCGCCGTAGAGCAGGTGCGGCTGGGCCGGGGTGAGCGCCACCGCCGCGGCGGGAGGTGCGGCGGCGAGCAGCCAGAGCAGTGCTGCGAACCGCCTCATTGCGACGCCGTCACCCCCGTGCGCGGGCATAGGGGCGCCAGCTCGCACCCCGAGCAGCGCGGCTTGCGCGCATGGCAGGTCTGCCGGCCGTGGAGGATGAGCCAGTGGGAGAACAGGGTCCAGCGCTCCTGCGGGATCACGCTCATCAGCGCGTGCTCGATCTTGACCGGGTCCTTCTGGTTCGTGAGCCCGAGCCGCTGCGCCAGGCGCGCGACGTGCGTGTCCACGACGATGCCCGGGATGCCGAAGGCGTTCCCGAGCACGACGTTCGCGGTCTTGCGCCCCACCCCGCGCAGCGCGGTCAGCTCCTCCATGGTGCGCGGCACCAAGCCCGCGTGGCGGGCCGTCAGCTCGGTGCAGCAGGACTTGATCGCCACCGCCTTGGAGTGGAAGAACCCGGTCGAGCGGATCATCTCCTCGAGCTCGGGGAGTGG
>JBGQIE010000177.1:0-5543 GCA_041498315.1 Candidatus Eiseniibacteriota bacterium | reverse complement strand
TGATGCGCGCCGCCCCCGGCGGCCCGTTCCTGGCGGAGCGCGAGATTCCCGCCGCGGCGAAGGCCCAGCTCATGCGCACCTACGGCCTCGATCTGCCGCTGGGAGCACAGTACCTGCGCTTTCTCTCGAATGCGGTGCGGCTCGACTTCGGGCCCTCGTACAAGTACCCGGCGCGCCAGGTGCGCGAGATCATCGCCGAGGCGTTTCCGGTCTCGCTCGAGCTGGGCGCCTGGGCGCTGCTGTTCGCCGTGCTGGTCGGGGTGCCGATCGGAACCATCGCCGCGCTGCGCCAGAACACGGCCGTCGACGGGGCGGCGATGGGGCTGGCGCTCCTGGGCGTGTCGATCCCCAACTACGTGCTCGGCCCCACGCTGGTGCTGACCTTCTCGCTCTCGCTGTTCCTGTTCCCGCCCGCGCTGTGGCAGGGGCCCCAGAGCCGCATCCTGCCCGTGCTCACGCTCGCGACCACCTACATCGCCTACGTCGCGCGCCTCACCCGCGCCGGCATGCTCGAGGTGCTGCGCCAGGACTTCGTGCGCACCGCGCGCGCGAAGGGGCTCTCCGAGCGCGCGGTCGTCATGCGGCACGCGCTCAAGCTCGGCATCCTGCCGGTCGTGAGCTATCTCGGCCCCGCCTCGGCCGGCGTCATCATGGGCTCGCTGGTGGTCGAGAAGATCTTCGCCGTCCCCGGGCTCGGACGCCACCTGGTCAACGCCGCATTCAACCGCGACTACACGATGGTCATGGGTATCGTGCTCTTCTACGCCGGCTTCCTGATGGCGTTCAACCTGATCGTGGACGTGGCCTACTCCAAGCTCGATCCGCGGGTGGAGCTGTCGTGAGCGCGGTGCCGCTCGACCGGGTCATGGCGCCGGAGGCCGTATCCTCGGCCGCGAGCAGCCTGTGGTCCGACGCGTGGCGCCGGCTGCGACGCAACCGCGTGGCGGTCGGCGCGGGCGTGTTCCTCGCCGTCATGAGCGCCCTGACGTTCGCCGCCCCCTGGCTGCCGGGACTCGCCGATCCGGCGCTCCAGGACCTCAAGCTCGGCGCCGTCCCGCCGTCGCTCGCGCACTGGTTCGGCACCGACGAGCTGGGCCGCGACATGCTGGCGCGCGTGGTCTACGGCGGGCGGATCTCGATGCTCGTCGGCCTGGTGGGCACGCTCGTGAGCCTGGTGATCGGCGTCACCTGGGGCGCGGTGGCCGGCTACGCGGGCGGGCGCACCGACGACTTCATGATGCGGGTCGTGGACGTCCTGTACGCGTTGCCCTACATCTTCCTCGTCATCCTGCTGCTGGTGCTGTTCTCGAAGAGCCTCATCATGCTGTTCGTGGCCCTGGGGCTGGTCCAGTGGCTCACGATGGCCCGCATCGTGCGCGGGCAGGTGCTGTCGCTCAAGAGCCAGACGTTCGTCGAGGCCGCGCGCGCGATGGGCGCGGGCGACCGCGCGATCATCTTCCGCCACATCGTGCCCAACACGCTCGGCCCGGTGATCGTGTACGCCACCCTCACCGTGCCGGCGGTCATCCTCCAGGAGGCGTTCCTCTCGTTCCTCGGGCTCGGGGTCCAGCCGCCCGCCGCCTCGTGGGGCACGCTGGTCGCGAACGGCTCGCAGGTCATCGCGCTGTTCCCGTGGCTGGTCATCATCCCCGGCTTCGCGCTCTCGCTCACCCTGATGTGCTTCAACTTCCTGGGCGACGGCCTGCGCGACGCGCTCGACCCGCGGGACCGCAGGGACGTCGCGTCGGCGTGACCGGCGACGGTACGCGCGGGGGGCCGGGGACGCCGGAGGAGCCGGGCGGGCGGCTGGTCACGGTCGCCCGCTGCCCGACCACGGCGGTGGCGGACTTCGCGCGCAGCCTGCTCGATCAGGCCGGGATCGAGTCCGTGCTCCAGGACCAGTACCTGAGCCAGATGTTCCCCTTCTTCACGGCTCCGATCGGCGGGGTGCGGGTGCAGGTGCGGCTGCGAGACGTGCCCGCCGCGCTCGAAGCGCTGCGCCATCCGCCCCGGCCGCTCGCGGCCGATGTCGACCCCGGCTTCTCCGAGGGCGCGGAGGGCGCCGAGTCGCTCGCGCTGCGTTGTCCCGAATGCGGCTCGGATTCCATTTCGTTCCAGCCCGCCGAGCCCGAGGGCTTCCTGATCCACTGGCTCGAGCGCGTGATCCCGCTCCCGTTCCTCCACGGCCACTGGGAGTGCGGCTCCTGCGGCAAGCACTGGCTCGAGCTGACGGCCCCGCGCCGCTGAAGGGCCGGGCGCGACACGAGCCGCTGGATCAGCGGTACAGCGCCTTGATCCTCCCCCAGCTGCCGGCCCGGGTGGGCGTGGGGCCCTCGGGCGGATCGCTGCGGAAGATATAGTGGGCGATCCCCGTGGCGCTGGGCGCGTCGTAGAGATTCCTGTCCGTCGCGCCGGGAATCGTGTTCTCGCCCTCGACGACATAGACGGTGGTGGGATTCCCGACGATGTCCGCCACGGTGAGACCGGCGGCCGCGAGATCCTGGGACCGCATGCCGTTCTCGATCCCGTTCGATGGATTCACCGAGTCGGAGATGAGATAGACGGCATTGACCGGCTGACCGGGTTGCACCGGTCCGCCGTTCGTGAACGCGACCACGTCGCTCCAGATGATCGGGTTCTGCCGGAGCGCCGGATCGCTGCTGTCGAGCAGCACGACGTAGCCGCCGAATACCGAGCAGCCGAGGGCGAAGGGCCCGGTGTGCTCGTCCAGGAACAGCTCGCTCGGCCCCTCACCGAACTCGACCGACAGGAAGCACGGTGGACCGACAAACCCGCCCGGCGCCTGGGCGGATGCGGCGCTCGCGACGATGAGGCACAGTGAGGCAAGGACTGCGGCGAGTACCCATCTCATAGTTGCACCTCATGAGTTGGCCGGCCGCACGTGGGCACTCCGGGATCGGGCTCGCGGCACGGCCATGCGGAGGCCTGATTCCGGGGGAACGTAAGCATGTGCCTCCCGCTGCTCCCGATTCAAGGAGATCCTGCCGGATCGGTTTCGCCGAGCCCATCAACCATTCATCCGCCCCATTCGACCATCCGGCGGGAGCGTGTGGCCCGGGGCCGCGCCATGCGGTTGAATGCTTGCGTCCCAAGGAGGTAGCGGCCATGAACGTGCTCACGATACGGGAAGCGCGGAAATCATACGGCGCCACACAGGCCCTGGGCGGCGTGAGTCTGGAGCTCGCGCAGGGCGAGATGCTCGCGCTGCTGGGGCCCAACGGCGCCGGCAAGACCACGCTGGTGCGCTCGATCGCCGGGCGGGTCCAGCTCGACGGCGGCTCGATCGAGCTCATGGGCCGCCCGCTTGGCGGCGGCAACGGGCGCGAGCGGCTCGGGGTGGTGCCGCAGGAGATCGCCCTCTACCCGCTGCTCAGCGCCCGGGAGAACCTCGAGTGCTTCGGGCAGCTCAACGGCCTCCGCTCCGCCGCGCTGCGCAAGCGGGTCGAGTGGGCGCTCGAATGGACCGCGCTCGCCGATCGCGCGCGCGAGCCCATCAAGCGCTTCTCGGGGGGCATGAAGCGGCGGCTCAATATCGCCTGCGGGGTGCTCCACGAGCCGCGCGTCATCCTGCTCGATGAGCCCACGGTGGGCGTCGATCCGCAGAGCCGCGAGCGCATCTACGAGATGCTCGAGCGGTTGCGGGCGACCGGCGTGTCGCTCCTGCTCACCACCCACCAGCTCGATGAAGCCGAGGCGCGCTGCGACCGCATCGTCATCATCGACCACGGCCGGGTCATCGCGGCGGGCACGCTCGAGGAGCTGGTCGCGCGCACGGTCGGGAATCACCGCCGGGTCGCGATCCGCGTGGACCCGCTGCCCGCGCAACCCGTCAGCGGGTTCAACGGCGAGTCCGACGGCGCGCTGCTGCGTGCCCAGGTGGACGACGTCGGCGCCGAGCTGCCCGCGCTCCTCAAGCGCGCCGAGGCCGCCGGGTTCACGATCCAGGACATCGAGGTGCGCAGTCCGAGCCTGCAGTCGGTGTTCCTCCACCTCACCGGAAGGGAGCTGCGCGAATGATTCCGACCCTGCTGCGGATCTACTGGACCTCGCTGTCCCGCGACCGCGTGGCGCAGGCCATGACGTTCCTGCTGCCGATTCTGTTCTTCTCGATCTTCGCGACGGTGTTCGGCGGCCGCGGGCGCGACGGCATGGCGCGCGTGCCGGTCGCGGTGGCCGACGAGGACCGCAGCGCCCTGAGCCGGAAGCTGATCCGGGCGCTCGAGCAGGAGAAGAGCCTCACCGTGCGCACCACGGCTCGGCCCGTGGGTGCTGCCCGCGGCGCCGCCGAGGTCCCGATCGACCGCGCGCGCGCCACCGCCATGGTCCGGGAGGGCGATCTGTCGGTCGCGATCGTGATCCCCGCCGGGTTCGACACCTCGGTCGCGCGCTTCGACGGCGGGGGCGTGGCGATCGCGATGCTCTCCGATCCTTCGGACCCGGTCGCGCCGCAGATGGTGGCCGGCCTGCTCCAGAAGGTCGCCATGACCGCGGCACCCGAGCTGATGGCGCGCAACGGGATCGGCGAGTTCGTGCGCTACTCCGGCCCGCTCACCGCCCAGCAGCGGAAGGCCATGGACGAGTGGCTGCCGGCACTCGAGAGCGAGTCGCCGGGGACACCCGGCGGCGCCGGGAGCGATACGGCGCAGGGCGGCGCCGCCCGGCTCGAAGCCGGCGGCGGATTCTCGGGGCTCGTCAAGGTCGAGAGCGTCGAGGTCGTGGGCGAGAAGAGGGACGACGCCATGGTGTCGTTCTACGCCGCCGGGATCGCCGTGATGTTCCTGCTGTTCTCGGCCTCGGCGGCCGGGGGCGCGCTGCTCGACGAGCTCGACACGGGCACGCTCGAACGCGTGCTGACCTCGAACGTCGGCATGACCGGGCTGCTCGCCGGGAAATGGACCTACATCACGCTGCTCGGCATCCTTCAGATCTGCGTCATGTTCCTGTGGGGCCGGCTCGCGTTTGGGCTCGACCTGTTCCACCACCTGCCGGGCTTCGCCGTGATGACCGTCGTCACCGCGGCCACCGCGGCCGGATTCGGCCTGGTGCTCGCGACCCTGTGCCGCACCCGCCAGCAGCTCGGCGGCATCTCGACCATCGTCATCCTGTCGATCTCGGCGGTCGGCGGCAGCATGTTCCCGCGCTTCCTCATGAGCGCCGGCATGCAGAAGCTCGGGCTCTTCGCCTTCAACGCCTGGGCGCTCGACGGCTACATCAAGGTGTTCTGGCGCAACGCGCGCCTGGTCGAGCTCGCGCCGCAGGTGGGGGTACTGCTCGGCTTCATGGCCGCGTTCCTGATCGCGGCGCGCCTCCTGGCGCGGCGCTGGGAGCGGACATAGAGAGAGGCGCCTCGCGGCGCCTCAGGTCCCGCCCTCGACCAGCTTGCGGCGCTCCTCCCCGCTCATCGCCTTGCCTTCGCGGATGAGCGTGCGCGCCCACTCGACCTTCTCCCACACGTTCCACAGCAGCACGCCGCGCGTGACGCCCTCGCGCAGGTAGAAAACCACGCCCTCGCGGAAGGGCTC
>JBGQIE010000176.1:0-5618 GCA_041498315.1 Candidatus Eiseniibacteriota bacterium | reverse complement strand
GGGTGCTCGAGCCGGTCCGCTGAGCGCGCCCATGGGATCGGCCGGAATGCGGCACGATGATCGGGGCGCCCAGGGTGCCCAGGGTGCCCAGGGTGTCCAGGGTGTCATGTACGGCCGGAGAACGACGATGCGGGGGGCGAGCGTGCGGAGAGCGGCTGCGTGGGCGGTGCCGGTGGCGCTGCTGCTGCTTGCGGCTCCGTCGCGGAGCGCGGGGCTGCCGCCCGGGACCGCGGCCAAGCTCGACGTCCGCCTGGCCGACATGGTGGTGGCCGGAGCGAGCGACACGGTGCCGGTGTGGGTCGAGTTCCAGGACAAGGGCGAGGACGGCCCCCTGGGCCTGGCCCGCATGCTCGACGAGGCGCGCGCCTCGCTCACGCCGCGCGCCCTGGCGCGCCGGTTGCGCGCCCACGTGAGCCCGCTCGTGGACTATCGCGACCTGCCGGTGGCGACCGCCTACCTCGATGCGCTCGCCGCGCGGGGCTTGAGGCCCTACGGCGTGTCGCGCTGGCTCAATCACGCCGCGGTGCGCGTGACGCCCGGACGGCTCAACGAGCTCGCCGCGCTCCCCTTCGTCCAGCGCCTCGCGCCGGTCGAGCGCGCGTTGCCGATGCGCCAGGTGCCGGCCGAGCCGCTCGGGCGCCTCGAGCCCCCCGCGCCCGGCGCCGCGCGCGCCACGGGGACGGCGATCAGTTACGGGATGACCCAGAACCAGATCATCCAGCTCAACCTGTCGGGCTTGCACAACCAGGGCTACACCGGCGCCGGCGTGCTCGTTTGCATGCTCGATGACGGCTTCAACCGCTACACCCAGCACCAGGCGACCATGAACCAGGTGATCGCCCCGGGCCGCGTGCGCGACTTCGTGGACGGGGACTGGGATGTCGAGAACCTCGCGGCGACGGGCATTGCGTTCATGCACGGCACCTGGACGTTCGCGACCGCGGGCGGCCGTGCGCCCGGCGCCTTCGTCGGCTCCGGGTACGGGGCCCAGTTCGCGCTTGGACGCACCGAGAACGACTTCTCCGAGCACCTGGTCGAGATGGTGTACTGGGGCATGGGGGCCGAGTGGGCCGACAGCATGGGCGCGGACATCATCAGCTCCTCGCTCGGCTACAACACCTTTGATGCTCCGGATCCGAGCTACACGACCGCCGACATGAACGGGCACACGACCACGATCAGCCGGGCGGCCGAGATCGCGGCGAGCAAGGGCATCCTGGTCGTCAACTCCGCCGGCAACGAGGGCGGCAGCTCGTGGAACATCATCGTGGCGCCCGCCGACGTGGACGGCGACAGCCTGATCGCCGCGGGCGCGGTCGACCTCGGCGGCTCGCTGGCCGCCTTCTCCTCGCGCGGTCCCACCGCGGACGGACGGATCAAGCCCGACCTGTGCGCGAATGGGGTCGGCAACCCGCTTCCAAACGTGCGCAATCCCTTCAGCGCGACGGCGTACGAGTTCGAGAACGGTACCTCGTTCGCGGCGCCGCTCATCGCCGGGCTCGCCGCCTGCCTCATGCAGGCCGCGCCGGCCGCGACCCCCAAACAGATCATCCTGGCGCTGCGGGCCACCGCCTCGCAGGCGAACAGTCCCGACAACAACCAGGGCTACGGGATCGCGAACGCGCTGGCCGCGTATTCCTATCTCACCGGCACGGTCGGAGTTCCGCGCGGGCCGCTCTCCATCCGGCTCGCGGGACCCAATCCGCTGCGGGCGGGCGAGATCACGATGCTCATGCTCTCGCCGGGCGGCACGGCCGCCCGCCAGGGCGTCGTGCGCGTGCTCGATGTCGAGGGGCGCGTCGTCCGGCACCTGTGGGCCGGCGACCTCGGCGTCGTGCCCTCGCCCACCGCGAGCTGGGACGGCCGCGACGACAGCGGCCGCTACGTCGAGCCAGGTCTCTACTTCGCCAACCTCCAGGCGGCGCAGCACAACACCGGCGCGCGCGTGGTCTTCCTGCGCTAGCGCTTGAGCGCCCCGATCCGCCTGCGCCCGCTCGTGCTGACGGCCGGCGTGTGCCTGATGCTCGGGCTCGCCGGGCGCGCGCACGCCCAGTCCGACCTGTCCCGCGCCCAGCTCGTCACGCTCGCGAACGGCCTGCGCGTGCTCCTGGTTCCGGATTCGCTCGCGACCGCGGTCGAGGTCGGCGCCTGGTTCGACGCCGGCGTGGGCAACGAGAAGCCCGGGCTGTCGGGCATCACGCGCCTGCTCGAGCGGCTCATGTCGCGCGGCGCGGACAGCGAGGACCGCAACCGGCGCATCGCGGCGACCGGCGGGGTCGCGGGCTCCTTCACGCTCCCCGACGCCGCATGCTTCTACGAGACGCTGCCCGCCTCGGAGCTCGAGCTGGGGTTCCGGAACGAAGCCGAGCGCATGAAATCGTTGACCGTATCGCCGGCCGCCCTCGAGAGCGAGCGCGCCCGCATGCGCGCCGAGCAGCGCGCGCGCGGTGAAGGCGGCCCCGGCAGTCGCGGGCTCCAGCGGCTCTACGCGGCGCTCTATCCCGGCCATCCGTACCGCCTCCCGCCCTCGGGCACCGATGCCGATCTCGCCCGCATCACCGCGCGGGATTGCGAGGACGACTTCCGCGCCCGCTTCTCTCCCAACCGTGCGCTCGTCACCGTGGTCGGACGCTTCGAGGCCGCCCGGGCCCTCGAGCTCGTGCGCGCCTGGCTCGAGCCCCTGCCGCGCCGCGCGCCGCCGGCCCCGCGGCCGCCCCGGGCGGCCGCCGCGCGCGAGCGCCGGGTGACGCAGCGCTTCGACTTCGAGTTGAGACTCCTGTTCGTCGGCTGGCGCGCGCCCGGCCAGGGCGACGAGCGCTCGGTGCCGCTCGAACTCCTCGGCGGCGTGCTGTCGTCCGGATCGGGCTCGCGGCTGGCGCGAGAGGCGTCGGGCCCGGGGCGCGACCTGCTGGTGGCCCAGGCGGGCTACGAAGGACGCCGCGAGGGCGGCCTGTTCTACGCCTACGGCGCGCTGCGGCCGGGCGCGGACAGCGCGGCGGTCGAGAAGGATCTGGTCGCGCGGATCGAGAAGCTGGCCACCGAGCCGGTGAGCGCCGAGGAGCTGGAGGCCGCGAAACGCCAGGCCGAGAGCACCACCCTGTTCGGTTGGCAGGCCGTGCACGGGCGGACCACGGCGCTGGGCGCGGCCCAGCTCGTGGATGGCGACTTCCAGCGGGCCTGGAGCCGGGTCGCCCGCCTCCGGCAGATGGGGGCGGCCGACCTGCAGCGCGCCGCGGCGGGCGTGCTCAAGGGGGAGAATCGAAGCGTCGTGTGGCTCGTGCCCCCCGGCGGCAGTCCAAGGGCCGGCGGCGTGAAGGGAGCCCCGCGATGAAGGCCCTGCGCACCCGAGCCGCGCTGCTGTGCGCCGGCCTGGCGCTCGCCGCGGGCGTGAACGCCGCCCCGGGCCCGCTCGGCGCTCCCGAGGTCGAGACCATCGAGACCGGGCTTCGCGTGGCGGTGTTCGAGGATCGCCGGCTGCCCATCGTCCAGATCCAGCTCCTCATCCCGGCCGGGCTCGCGGCCGAGCCCGCGCAACAGGCGGGCGTCGCGAACCTGACCGCGCAGGCCCTGAGCGCCGGCAGCACGTCGCGCGGCGCGGCGGATTTCGCCGCCGATCTCGAGCGCCTGGGGGGCACCTTCGGCGTCAGCGTCGGCCGGGACTACGTCACGGTGAGCGGCGCCTTCCTCGCGCGCGATCTGGACGCCGGGCTCGAGCTGGTCGCCGACGCGACCACCCACCCCATCTTCCCCGAGGGGGCCATCGATCCGATCAAGCGCCGGGCGCTGAACGGCATCCTGCAGACCCAGCAGAACCCGGGTGCCGCCGCCGACGAGCAGCTGTGGTCGCAGATCTTCCCGGGCCATCCCTACGGCCGGCACCTGTACGGAACGCTCGAGTCGCTGCCGGGACTCGGTGTCGAGCAGGTCCGCGCCTTCCACCGCGAGCACTACCGCCCCGAGCACGCGGTGCTCGTGATCGCCGGGGACGTCACCAGCGCACAGGCCCTGGCCGCCGCGCGCGAATGGTTCGGGGTCTGGTCCGGCCGCGATGCCACGGGCGCGCCGCCGCCCCCGCCCGCGACCCCCGCCGGACTCCATGTCCTGGTCCTCGACCGGCCCGATCTCGAGCGGGCCGAGATCCGGTTGGGAGCGCCGGCGGCGCCGCGCGATGCGCCCGACTACCTGGCGCTGGCGCTCGCGAATCACTGCCTGGGCGGGGCCTCGTGGTCGCGGTTCCCGCGCGCGGCCACGATCCCGGGCTCGGCCGAGGACGTGCGCACCACCCTCACGCCACTCAGGAGCACCGGGCTGTTCTCGATCGCCGCCAGCGCCGCGCCCGAGTCCACGGCCGCCGTGGTCGCGCGGCTGCGCGGCCAGCTCACGGGCTCCCTCGGCGCGCCGATCGCCGAAGACGAGCTGGGGCGCGCCCGCCGCTACTTCCAGAACGTGCTGCCGCTCCAGCTCGAGACCCTCGCCGCCCGGGCCTCCCAGTGGCTCGCCGCGGACTTCTACGGGCTGCCCGCGGACTTCTTCGATCGCTACGACGCCCGGGTGGGCGCCGTGAGCCCCGGGGATGCCGCCGCGGCGGCGCGGCACTGGATCGATCCCGCGCGCCTGACGGTCGTGATCGCGGGTCCGGCGGCGCGCATCAAGCCGCCTCTCGAAGCGCTGGGGCAGGTCGAGGTGTTGGCCCCGCCCGCCGGGCTCGAGTCGAAGCGGGCCCGGAGCGACGAATTCAGGCCGACGTCCGAGCAGGTCCGGCGCGGCCGCGAGATCTTCGAACAGGCGCTCGCGGCGCACGGCGGGGCCGATCGTCTGCGCGCCATCAAGGACTCGGCCATCGAGGGCAACATCGCGCTGCGGCAGGGCGCGAGCGAGGTGAAGGGCGTGCTGCGCCAGATCCGCAAGGAGCCCTTCAAGATGGTGTTCGCGACCCGCTTCCAGGATTTCGAGACCCGTCAGGTCCTCAATGGGCGATCGGCCTGGTCACGCTCCGGGGCCGATTCCAGTCAGATCGTCGATGCCGACAGCCTGCAGGTCGCCGCCCTGCGCTCGGGCTTCGGCTCCGACCTGGTCCATCTGCTCCTCGCGGGACTGCGGGCGGGGGCGGTCGCCGCCTACGTGGGCCGGGAATCGATCGCGGGACGCTCCGCCGACGTCGTGCGGCTCGTGGCGCCCGGGCTCGAGCGCCGCCGTTACCTGTTCGACGCGGAGAATCACCACCTGCTGGCGGTCGAGGAATCCGCGCCCGCGGTCGGGGGCCAGGTGTCGCGCCGCCTGTTCTCCCAGTGGAAGTCCACGGACGGGGTGCTCTGGCCCATGGCGGAGGAGCGCCAGGTCGACGGCATGCGGATCATGTTGCTCACGCTGCGGAGCGTGGAGCTCGATCGCGGCGTTCCCGATCGGACGTTCGAGCGGCCCGCGGCGCTCAAGCCGCCCCCGATCGAGCTGAAGAAGTAGCCGCCCCGCCCGAGACTCAGCCCTCCCCGCTAGTCCCCGGAAGCCAGCTCGGCCCGCGCCCGGCCCACCCCGGGCGGCACCCGCACGATCGTGCCGCCCTTCGCCCCCTCGAGCGGTGCCGCGGGCGGCGCGGCCAGGCGGGTCCCGGGCGGTAGATG
>JBGQIE010000175.1:0-5742 GCA_041498315.1 Candidatus Eiseniibacteriota bacterium | reverse complement strand
GCCCCGCATCGCCGCGAGCGTGAAGGCGATGTGCTCGTCGAGCTCGACTCCCAGCTCGGCGGCGCCGTTCACGATATCCTCGCGGCTCACGTTGCGGGCGAAATCGACGCGCTTCATCTTCTTGCGCACCGAGGCGACCTCGACCGTATCGAGCGACTTTCCGGGGGTGACGAGCGCGCACGCGACCAGAAACCCGCACAGCTCGTCGCAGGCGTAGAGCGCTTTCGCCATCTCGGTGTCACGCGGCACACCGCTGTGGACGGCGTGGCCCAGCACGGCGCGGCACACGTCCTCGGGCCAGCCGCGCTCGCGCAGCACCGCCACGCCGTGGACCGGGTGGCGCTCGAGATCGGGATGGCGCTCCCAGTCGAAGTCGTGGATCAGGCCGGTGAGCCCCCAGCGCTCCTCGTCGCCGCCGAGCTTGCGCGCGTAGGCGCGCATCGCGGCTTCGACCGCATAGCAGTGCTTGCGCAGCCCCGGATTGGCGATCCACTCGTGGAGCAGGTCGAGGGCCTGCTCGCGCGCCGGCAGCGCGCCCACGGTCATCGGGTGGGCCCTACTTGCTCACGAAGAACAACTTGTTCTTCTCGGTGAAGGACTTCCACTTCTCGGGCACGCCGTTGTCGGGGAAGATCGCCTGGACCGGGCAGGCGGCCTCGCAGGCCTGGCAGTCGATGCATTCGTCGGGGTGGATGTAAAACTGGTCCTCACCCTCGTAGATGCAGTTGACCGGGCAGACCTCGACGCACGATTTGTCCTTCACCCCGATGCAGGGCTCGGCGATCACGAACGGCATGCGTTCCTCCCGAAAGGCCGGTCGGGGCGCGTGACGCCCCGCGCACAGCGAGCGGCGCAAGTCTAGGGTGGCCCCTCTCGAAAGGCAAGGCGGCGCGCGCTGGGCGCCGCGCAATCTTGACCACGAGCGGCGCGCTGCCTAATGTTGCGGGTTCCTTATCCCCTGCCCAGGAGCCCATGAGCACCACCCCTCCCGATCTCTCGAGCCTGCGCATCCGCCGCGACGATCCCGCGCTGACCGGCTCGGGCCGGAGGGCGCCGAAGCTCCTGATCCTTCTGGTCGCGATCGCGCTCGTGGGCGGGGCGCTCGCCATCGTCCTGCGCCCCGCCCCGACGCGGGTCGAGATCGCGCTCGCCGAGGCAAGCGGCGGCAGTGTGGCCTCGGCCGAGGGCATCACCGCGAACGGCTACGTGGTCGCGCGCACCAAGGCCTCGGTCGCGGCCAAGATCGCGGGCCGCATGGAGTACCTGGGCGTCCACGAGGGCTCGGTGGTGCGCAAGGGCGAGGTCATCGCGCGGCTCGAGAGCGCCGATCAGACGGCGGCGCTGCGCTCGGCGCGGGCGAACGTCGGGCAGATCGCGGCCCAGCTCGCGCAGGCGCGCCGCGATCTCGAGCGCGCGACCGCGCTGGCGGCGCAGAACGTGCTGTCGCCGGTCGAGCTCGAGAACACCCGCACCCGCGCCGAGGTGCTCGAGGCCCAGCTCAACGCCTCGCACGCGCTGGTCCAGCAGGCCGAGGTCAACGTCGAGAACACGCGCGTGCGCGCGCCCTTCGACGGCACCGTGCTGCGCAAGGACGCCGAGGTGGGCGAGATCGTGGCGCCCTCCTCGGCGGGCGGCGGGCTCACGCGCACCGCGATCGTCACCATGGCCGACCTCGCCACGCTCGAGGTCGAGGTGGACGTCAACGAGGCCTACATCGCCCAGATCCGGGGCGCCCAGCCGGCGCGCATCACGCTCGACGCCTACCCGGACACCTCGTTCGCGGGCCGGGTGCGCCAGGTGGTGCCGACCGCCGACCGGCAGAAGGCGACGGTCCAGGTCAAGGTCTCGATTCTCGACCGCGACCCGCGTATCCTGCCCGAGATGGGCGCCAAGGTGCTGTTCGTCCGCGGGGGCGGCGCCACCGCGGCGGCGGCCGCGCGGCGCGTGACGGTGCCGGCGGCGGCGCTGGTGCGAAGCGGCGGCGTGACCACGGTGTGGATCGTCGAGAACGGCCGGGTGGCATCGCGCCCGGTGGAGACCGGGCCCGAGCACGACGGCCTGGCTGATATTCGCAGCGGCCTGAACGGCGGCGAGAGCGTGGTGCTCCGTCCGCCGGCGGGGCTCAAAGCCGGCGCGCGGGTGCGCGTGTCGAGCTCGTAGACGGAATCCGGGGGAGAACGCATGGCATCGGTCCAGGTGAGCAACGTGCGCAAGGTCTACCAGCGCGATCAGCAGCAGATCCCGGTGCTCGACGGGCTCTCCCTCGACGTCGTCTCGGGCGATTTCGTGGCGCTCATGGGGCCTTCGGGGAGCGGGAAGACGACGCTCCTCAACCTGATCGGCGGCATCGACCAGCCCACCTCGGGCGAGGTGCGCGTGGGCGAGGAGTCGATCGGCCGGCTGAGCGGACGCGCGCTCGCGAAGTGGCGCGCGCGCAACATCGGGTTCATCTTCCAGCTCTACAACCTGATCCCGGTGCTGACCGCGATCCAGAACGTCGAGCTGCCGCTGCTCCTCGTCAAGATGAGCGGCAAGGAGCGCCGGCAGCGCGCCCTGACCGCGCTCGAGCTGGTGGGCCTGGGCGACCGGATCCACCACTATCCGCGCCAGCTCTCGGGCGGGCAGGAGCAGCGGGTCGCGATCGCGCGCGCGATCGTGAGCGACCCCTCGGTGCTGCTCGCCGACGAGCCCACCGGGGACCTCGACCGCAAGTCGGCCGAGGAGATCCTGCTGCTCCTCGAGCGGCTCAACCAGGAGTTCCAGAAGACCATCGTCATGGTGACCCACGATCCGCACGCCGCCGAGCGCGCCCGCCGGGTGGTCCACCTCGACAAGGGCGTGTTGTCCAACTAGGCCGGAGGCCTGGGAACCATGCAGATCCTGCTGGCACTCGTCGCTCTGATCGCGGTATTCGGCCTGGCCTGGGCGCTGCTGTGGGCGGTGGGCTGGGGGCTACGCCGGCTGCTCGGCCGCACCACGGTCTCGCCGCTCACGTTCCTGTTCGTGGGCCTGACCCGCAACTGGATCCGCACCGTGCTCACGGTCATGAGCGTGGCCGCGGCGCTGTTCCTGTACGTGGCGCTCGGGGGCGTGCTCGACACGCTCAAGGGGGCGATCCAGGTGGGCAGCGAGCAGCGCCTCATCACCCGCAACGGCATCTCGCTCGTGTTTCCGCTCCCGATCGCCTACCGCGAACGTATCGCGGCCGTCCCGGGGGTGCAGACCGTGAGCTGCTCGAACTGGTTCGGGGGCCAGGACCCCAACGACCCGCACAACTTCTACGCCCAGTTCGCGGTGGACGCCGCGACCTACTTCCCGATGTACGCGAAGGACGTCGAGTTCGTCGAGGCCTCGAAGCCGCAGGTCCAGGTGGCGCTCGCGCCCGGAGTCGATCCCGCGCTCGCGGCGTTCATGAGCGAGCAGACCGCCTGCGTCGTGGGGGTCAAGCTGATGAAGAAGATGGGCTGGAAGCTGGGCCAGACCGTCACGGTCAAGGGCACCATCTATCCCGGCAACTGGCCGTTCACGATCCGCGCCGTCTACCGCGCCAAGGTCAAATCGATGCGCGAAGAAACCATGTTCTTCCACTGGCAATACCTCAATCAGATGGGTATGGGCGGGCAGAGCTTCGTCGGGGTGTACCACCTCGCGCTGTCGCAGCCCGAGCGCGCCGCCGACATCGCGATGCAGGTGGACGCGATGTTCGAGAACTCCTCGGCCGCCACCCACACCGAGACCGAGCGCGCCTTCGAGGCGGGCTTCGTGAGCATGTACGGCAACATCCCGTTCGTGCTGCGCATCATCGGGCTCGCGGTCGTGTTCGCGATCCTGCTGGTCGCGGCCAACACCATGCTGATGTCGTTCCGGGAGCGCACCACCGAGTTCGGAGTGCTCAAGACCCTGGGCTACTCCGACGGCACCGTGTTCGCGATCGTGCTCGCCGAGGCCGCGGTCATCACGCTCGGCGGCGGCCTGCTGGGCGCCCTGCTCGCGAAATCCCTGGTGCAGAAGTTCGACCTCGCGGTCCTGCCGCCGATGCGGGTCGATTGGTCCACCGTGTACGGCGGGGTGGGCGTGGCGGTGCTGCTGGGCGCGGTGAGCGCCCTCATCCCGGCCTGGCAGGCCATGAAGCTCCGCATCGTCGACGCGCTCAGGCGCGTGTGAGGACCTGATGGCGATCCCGATCTCGTACAACGTCCGCAACATCCTCCACCGCCCCGCCGCGACCCTCACGACCGCGCTCGGCATCGCCTTCACGGTCGCCATCCTGATCGGGGCACTCGCGCTCGCTTCGGGCTTCCAGGCGGCACTGCTCGAGACCGGCTCGGACGACAACCTGCTGCTCATGCGCAAGGGCGCCGACGGCGAGATCTCGAGCGGGGTCACGCGCGACGCGGCCAACATCATCCGGGCCCTGCCCGATGTCGCGACCGGCGAGGGCGGCCGCCCGCTCGCCAGCGCCGAGGTGGTCGTGCTCACGAACAAGCCGCGCCTCGGTCAGCCCGGCACCTCGAACCTCACCGTGCGCGGTGTCGATCCCGAGGCGCTCAAGTTTCGCAGCCGGGTCCGGATCGTCGAAGGCCGGATGTTCGAGCCCGGGGCCGCCGAGATCATCGTCGGACGGCGAATCGCCAAGCGATTCGCCGACTGCCGGATCGGCGACAAGATGCGCTTCGGGCAGCAGGACTTCACCGTGGTCGGCCACTTCGAGGCCGGCGGCTCGTCGTTCGAGTCCGAGATCTGGGGCGACAACAAGGTGCTCATGCCGGTGTTCCGCGGCGACGTGTTCCAGAGCGTCACGTTCCGGATGAAGAACCCGGCGCGCTTCGCCGCGCTCAAGCGGGAGCTCGAGGCCGACCCGCGGCTCGGGGTGGACGTCCACCGCGAGCGCGAGTTCTACAACGACCAGGCGGGCCTGCTCGCCACCACCATCCGCATCGCGGGCGTGTTCATCGTCATCATCATGGCGGTGGGCGCCATCTTCGGCGCCATGAACACCATGTTCGCCGCGGTGAGTGCCCGCACGCGCGAGATCTCGACCCTGCTCATCCTGGGCTTCAGCCCGCTCGCGGTCATGCTGTCGTTCATGCTCGAATCGCTGTTCCTCGCCCTGCTGGGCGGAGCGCTCGGCTGCCTGATCGCGCTCCCCATCAACGGCATCGTGACCAGCACGACGAACTTCTCGTCGTTCAGCGAGGTGGCGTTCGCGTTTCGGGTCACGCCGCTGGCGATGGGCGTAGGCCTGGTGTTCGCCGCGATGATGGGCGTGGTGGGCGGCTTCCTGCCGTCGCTGCACGCGGCGCGCCAGCCGCTGGCGCAGAGCGTACGGGAGCTCTGACCCCAAGGGCTTCACCGGCCCAGGGCATCCGCGAGGCCCCCGCCGCATCCGAAAGTGCCCCGGGTGGGCGCGGGAGCGCACTTCTCCGCACCTCCTGGCTGGTCTAGACTCCACGGGCTTCCATCCCAACTCATTCCCGGAGACGACCTTGGCGACCCTGCACGACGTCATCATCCTGGGCTCCGGCCCGGCCGGATACACCGCGGCGCTCTACGCCGGCCGGGCGGGCCTCAAGCCGGTCCTCATCAGCGGCTATCAGCCCGGCGGTCAGCTCACGATCACGACCGAGGTCGAGAACTATCCCGGCTTCCGCGAGGCCATCATGGGCCCCGACCTCATGGAGCGCATGCGCGATCAGGCGAACCACCACGGCACCGAGATGATCTCCGCAGAGGCCGAGCGCG
>JBGQIE010000174.1:0-5819 GCA_041498315.1 Candidatus Eiseniibacteriota bacterium | reverse complement strand
TGTGCTCGCTCAGGCCATCGGCCAGATCGCGCGCGTCGATGCCCTTGGCGAAGCCTTCGTGGAGGGCGTGGAGGGCCGCTCCCGGATCGCGCTTGAGGATCGCCTCGCCCAGTCCAAAGAACACCTCGCGGTCGGCGATGCCGAGTACCCGCCGCACCAGCTCGTCGCTCACCGCGGCTTCGCCCGAAGACACCACCTGGTCGAGCGCGCTCACCGCGTCGCGCATCGAGCCTTCCGACTTGTGCGCCAGCAGCAGCGCCGCCCCCTCGCTCAGGTCGAACCTGACGCCCTCCGGATCGGCCGCCTCGCGCTTTCGGATCTCGAGCAGGCGGTCCGCGACCTTGCGCAGTGGCACGCGCGCGAAATCGAAGCGCTGGCAGCGCGAGCGGATCGTGTCGGGCAGCTTCTGCGGGTCGGTGGTCGCGAAGATGAACACCAGGTGGGGCGGCGGCTCCTCGAGGGTCTTGAGGAGGGCCGCGAAGGCGTCCTTCGAGAGCTGGTGGATCTCGTCGATGATGACGACGCGGTGGCGCCCGCCGGTCGGGGAAAAGCGCACCTTCTCGCGCAGCGCCTGGACGTCGTCGATGCCGCGGTTCGAGGCGCCGTCGATCTCGATCACGTCGAGCGAGGAGCCGTTGGTGATCTCGCGGCACGACGAGCACACGTTGCACGGATCCGCCCCCTGCGGGGCGCGGGCGCGCTGCTCGCAGTTGAGCGCCTTGGCGAGGATGCGGGCGCAGGTCGTCTTGCCCACCCCGCGCGCGCCGGTGAACAGGTAGGCGTGGGCGACGCGGTTGCCCTCGATCGCGCGGGTCAGGACCGCGCTCACGTGGTCCTGTCCGATCATGTCGGCGAAGACTTGCGGACGGTACTTGAGGGTCAGGGCACGATGGCCCATGGCGCTCCCGAAGGAAAAGGGCCAGGCTTGCAGCGGCACGCCCGAGGGATTGCTTACCGCTGCTACCTTCCGGTCCTGACGGGGTTCACAAGCTCGGGCTGCGCTGGGCCTGGCCCAGAGAAGATGGTGGAGATGAGCGGATTCGAACCGCCGACCCCCTCGTTGCGAACGAGGTGCTCTCCCAGCTGAGCTACATCCCCACAATGACTTAGGGTTTGGGCCGCGCGCCATGCTGCCGGCCGCGCGCGCTTCACGGCGTGCGCGCATTCTAGCAGCGGGCGGGGCAAGGTCAAGGCGGGGCAGGCGATGGCGGAGAGAGAGGGATTCGAACCCTCGAGGCGGTATTAGCGCCTACACGATTTCCAATCGTGCTCCTTCAGCCGCTCGGACATCTCTCCGCGAAACCATGGTTCGGGCGCGAAAGGCCCGAGAACTTAGCCGCTTTGGGCGGGACGCACAACCGGCAGTCGCTCGATGATCACGCGAGCAACGGCGCGCTAGAAGAGCGAAGGAGGCAGGCTCGAGAGCAGCATGAAGAACTGGAGCGCGAGCGCCGCCAGCACGACCCCCTGACCGCCCAGCCGGCTCGAGCCCGGCCAGGTCGCGAGGTGCTGCATGACCCGCTGCATGGAAAGCGGCCCGATGAGGGCCAGCACGGTCACCGTCGGGATCATCATCTGGGGTCCGACGCGCGCGCTTTGGGTCGCGAGCAGCCCGGCGCCGATCATGGCGATGCCGAGGAAGAGCCAGAGGCCGCCGCGTCCCCGCCAGGGCGGCGTCGGGGTCGCAAACGAGAGCACGACCGTGAGGGTCAGCACGCCAAGCTTGCCAAGCAGCGCGTCGCCCGCGTAGTGGAGGAACCGGAGGGCGTCGAACTGGAGTGCCCGCACCGGGCCGTCCCAGACCGCGTCGTTGAACCACGGGCCCCACAGCACCGAGAGCGCGGCGAAGCCGCCGGCGTGGAGCACCGCGACCCCAATCAGGAATACGACCGCGCGATTCCAATTGTCCTCGAACACCAGCGAGAAGCCCGCCGCGACCGTGAACCAGACCGCGGTAAGCTGGGTCAGGCAGGCGGCAGCGAACAGGACTAAGGCCAGCAGAACCCCGATGACGCCGCGACTGAAGCGGAGCGCCGAGTAGCCTCCCAGGACCAGCAGCAGCATGAGGGCTTCGGGACGGGCGACCGCGGCCCCGCCGCCGAGCAGGCCGTAGCCCGCGAGCATGAGCCCGCCGCTCGCCACCGCGAGCGTCCAGTTCTGGGTCTCCGCGTACATGATGCGGATGACGAGGCCCGCCGAACCCAGCACCGCGATCAGCGTCAGGAGCCGCGGCACCCACAGCCCCGAGCCGCAGATGGGCATGAGCAGGGAGACGAGGAACGGGAGGCCCGGCATGAGGGCGGGCACCGAGGGATTGCTGGGCTCGACGTAGAACGGCCCTTGATGGGCGATGCGCGCGGCGTAATCGAGGATCGCGCCCTCGATCGGATCGAGCGCGCCAGCGCCGAACATCCGGCGCACGGCCGCGACCGTGAACGCCGCCGCCGCAGCCACCGAGGCCGCCCACAGCGATACGCGGAGCAATCGTGTGAACATGGGAGGGTTCCGGGTGAGGGGAGAACACCCCGCCTGCGAGCCGCCGGCAGGGTTTCCCAGGTTATCGGCCGAATTAGGCGCGACCTTGACCCAAATCGCGGGCTCGAGGGCGCGCGTCCGGGGCAGGTCAGGTAGAATCCCGGACGTGAAACTCGCCTTGTTCATCCTGGGTCTCGCGCTTGCCGGCGCCGCGTGGCTGCCCGCGCGCGGCGAGGCGTCCGTTTTGAGCCGCGACCAGCTTGGGGTGCTGCTCGCGACCGCCCGCGACTCGACCCACGCGGCCGAGGCGCTGGGCCAGTGTCGCGCGCTCATCGCCGGTACGGGCGAGCGCAGGCTCCAGGACAGCGAGGCCGGGGTCGTGCGGATGGCGCTCGTGTCCGCGTTGATCACGCTGCGCGCCCCGCTCCCCGAGCTGGCCGCGAGCGCGGACACCCTGTTCACGCTCATCCCAGCCGAGACCCAGGGCTCCAACGCTGTGGGCTTCGCCGTCGAGCTGATTCGCCACCCGCACACCCTGTCGCTCGCGCCGCGCTACGCGACTCGCGGCCTCGAGCTGCTGCCGCCCGGGCCCGAGTCGGCCCAGCCGCGCGGCGACGCCGAGATGGTGCTCGCGCTCGATTGCCTCAACCGCAACCTCGCCGACAGCGCGATCGTCCACTGGTCGCGAGCACTCCCCGACCGGCCCGACAGCCAGGTCGTGCTCGCCCAGCTCGGCTCGGCGTGCGCCAAGGCGGGTCGCGAGCCCGAGGCGATCGGCTATTGGATCCGCGCCGCGGCCGTGTTCGGCGCCTCCGACACCAGCTTCGCGGCACCGCTGCGCGTGCTCTACCTCAAGCGCAACCGGTCGCTGGGCGGGCTCGAGACCGCGATCGCCGAGGCGCGCGCCGTCTCACGCCAGCGGGTGGCGCTCGATCCGCAGCGCGTGGACGAGCCCGCGCCCGACTGGACGCTCAAGGATCTCGAAGGGCACAGCGTTTCGCTCGGTGCCCTCAAGGGCAAGATCGTGGTGCTCGACTTCTGGGGCTCGTGGTGCGGCCCCTGCCGGCGCGAGCTGCCGCATTTCGAGCAGCTCTACAGCCGTTACCGGGGCGGCAAGGTCGCGTTCCTCTCGGTCAACGTCGAGATGGAGAGAACCGAGGCCGGCCACATCGAGAAGGCGCGGGCGTTCATCGAGCAGAACCACTACAGCTTTCCCGTGCTCCCCGACCACGAGGGCGTGGCCGTCACGGCGCACGGGATCAACAACTTCCCCACCCTGCTCCTCATCGACCCGGCCGGACGCATCCGCTACCGCAACATCGGCTACCGCGACGGGTTCGACGACGTCATCGCCGCCCAGCTCGCCGAGATGATGAAGTAGTCGCGGCGCCGCCCGGCGCCCCGCGGGCTATGCCACCGGCTGGCGAATGATAGTGCGGAGCCGCTCCGGTGGGATGCGCTTGGGATCGTCGAGATAGATCTCGTGGTGGCGGCCACACGGATCGCACTGGCGCTCCTCCACATAGGCGTGGAGCCGCGCGATGGTCGCGGGCACGTTGGCGTAGGGGCCCAGGTGGAGCGTCTGGGCGCAGGTGCCCTCGCACAGGCGCTCGAGCCGGACCTGGTGGAGCAGGGCGAGCGGCCGCCGCTGCTCGAGCTCGGCAATCGCATGCCCGAAGAGCTCGAGGCTCACCAGGTCCGGCACCATGAGCATGAGCGTCCACTTCCACGCGTCGCGTCGCCCGGAGCTGAAGGCGGAGGAGTCGTCCGCCCACCACAGCCCCTCGAGCGGCATCACCGTGTAGTCCACCGGCCGGTCCGCCCGCCCCAGCGCGTGCTTCATGCGGTAGGCCACCGCGTAGAGCGATTCGATCGCGAGCTGGTAGGCCACCGAGGTGTTGGGATCCCCCGCCCCATCCACCATGAGGTAGAGGAGCGGTGGCACCTCGAGCAGCCGCGATGAATCCGGCGAGGCGTTATAGAGATTTTCGAACTGCTTGCGAAGATCGAGCTTCTGGTGCGGGGTGGTGATCCGCCGGAACGACTTCGCGATGGTCGCGCACATGGCTCATGCCTCTGGGGTCTGACGCGCGGCCGCCCGGTGCCCCGCGGGTCCTCGCACAGAGCTGGCTCCGGGGAGCCCTCGAGATTCGGCCCACCCGGGCTGGATGACGACGCTGCGGAGGTGAATCCGGGCGGAGCCGAGCCGGGTCGGCCACGCAGCCGATTCGGCGAGCGCAATCCGTGCCAGCCGCGGTCCGCGAAACGCCGCGCGCACAAGTGACGCAATTGCGCGCGACGGCGCGGGGCCTCTGCCCCGTGCGCACGGTTCCGGGTCGGGCACCCACGCCCGCCCGCCGCATGACACTGGATCGCGCGGCTGACATCCTGGCAGCGTCCGAGCCCCGCGCGCGTGGGAATCGCGAAACGAGCACAGCGTCATGGTTGCCCGCTAAGTGCGGCGCGGCGTTGAGAAATGGTAGGCGGCCCCGCCCCGGGCGCACCGCGGGCACGCGATTCGCTGCGGCGTCCGTGGCTTGGAATGGGGCACGCGGCCTTCAGGGCCACCCAGGTCCAGGCGGATGGAGGAGGATGCGATGCGTACGACGCTCTTTCTGATCGCCGCACTCATGCTTGCGCCCGTGCTCGCCGCGGCCCAGCCGTACGAGGGACCCGTATCGGAGGTGCGCGCGTTTGGCGGCGTGTTCCTGCCGGCCGGGCACAATCACGATGAGATGACGACCGCGGCACTCGCCGGCGCCCAGGTCGTGCTGCAGCTGCGCGAGACCATTCACCTGCTCGGCACCATGAGCTGGTCCCCCAGCAGCGGGAAGCTGCTCTCCGCCGACAACAAGCTCGACATCTACCAGTACGACGTGGGCGCCGAGTTCATGGCTCCCAAGGCCATCGGCAACGGATGGCACCTTGGCCCCTTCGTTGGATTGGGCGCCGGGGCCCGCACGCTGCATCTGGCGGACGTGCCGGGCGTGAGATCCCAGACGAGGACCAACTTCGCGGGCTATGGCGCGCTCGGGGCGGAACTCAAGGCCGGCCGGTTCGGGGTGCGTGTCGAGGCGCGGGATTACGTGAGCCAGTTCAAGGGCCTGGTCACGACCGAGAATGCCACGACGCGCAATGACGTCGAGGTGCTCGGAGGGCTGGCCCTGCACATCTGGTAGCCCCATGCGGCACGAGGAGTGGTAGGGGGAGAACGCTCCGCGCGACCGAAGGGCTACGCAGAGCGCCCCGGTCTCCTGGCAGAGGCCGGGGCGCGATCATTTGGGCTGCTGAGGTTCATGGTCTCGAGCCGGGGCCCGGACAAAGCTGGCGGAGAGGGAGGGATT
>JBGQIE010000173.1:0-5864 GCA_041498315.1 Candidatus Eiseniibacteriota bacterium | reverse complement strand
GCGTCCTGCCGACTGGAGGCGCTCCGGCCCATCCTTTTCGCCGGTGCCGCCCTCACGTCCACAAGCCTTATCGGCGCCGGAAACGGGAACCTTAAGCCCATTCCCCGCCCCTCCAGGCGCGGGAATCGGGGATCGGCAGCCAGGCTCAGGAGGGAGGTGGCTGGACACCCCGGGCGCTCCGAAGGAGCCGCCCAAGGGGGTTCTCGCCCAGGCGCACGCAGAGTGGGCCAGATGCAAGGCGGCGGGGGCCCGCCAGCCGAGACGTACCCTTCATGGGTACTTCGCAGGCTGGCGGGCCCCCGCCAACGCAGCAGACGGCCCGCTATGCGGGCGCTACGCTATGCGGGCGCTAACGCAGGGTCTCGGTGGAGCCAAATGCCTGGTCGTTCGCGTACCTGCGTCTGGAGCTTCCCGGCGGTCGCGCGGTAGTGGCTGAGGAAGATCTCCTTCAGCTTCGGGCATTCCCGAGTGGGGAAGTATCGGCACGCGCGCATGAACATTTCGTCGCGGCCCGAATAGACGAAAGCCGTGACCTCGGTGACGCGCTCGAACTGGCTCTCGGTGTAGGCCGCTTCGGGAGAATCCTCCATGTCGAGCCACAGCGACGCAAGCGGCTTGACCACGTCGAATTCGTGCTTCGTGCTCATGAGGAATTCCCACAGCCCGAAGATCTCGAGCGGCACGAAGCGCTCGGTGTTCTCCGCTTCGGCTCCACGTCGGCGGATGTGGCAGCGCACCAGCTTCTGGCTCGGCATGGTCTGGTTCTCCGCAAGCCGGGGACACGGACGCGCCCGTTGGAGGGCGAATCTAGCGCCACCCGCACGCCATGGTCAATCGCAGACCTGCGCCAACCCCATGCCCCGCAGGGGGCTTCCCGGCGTCGCGCGGGGCGGGCGCCTTGACAGCGTTTCAGGGCAGGCCGTAGTTTCGCGCTGCCTCACCCCAGCGCCTTCACGCGGCCACCCTGAGGAACGGGGAACAGGATGTCACGACTGGTGTTCAGCTGGCTCACCGCGCTGATCGCCGGGATGCCGCTGCGCCTGGGATACCTGCTGGCGCGCGTGCTGACCGGCGCCCATCTCGGCTTGTTTCCCTCCCGCCGCCACGCCGCGCTCGCCAACCTCGCCAGCGCCATGCCCCGCGCGACCCGGCGCGAGCGCCTGCGGGTCGCGCGCAACATGATGTACAGCTACAACTGCATGCTGTTCGAGTTCTTCCGCCTTCCCCACCTCACCCGGCAGGAGCTGCTGCGCTCGGTCGAGGTCACGGGCCGCGAGCACCTCGAGCGCGCCGTCGCGCGCGGCCGCGGGGTCGTCCTGTGCTCCACCCATCTCGGCAACTGGGAGCTGGCGGCGGTCGTGCTGGCCCACTGGGGCTACACCCTGCACGCGGTCGCCGGAGTGCAGCTGAGCCGCTGGCTCACCCCCGCGGTGCGCGAGACCAAGGCCGAGCTCGCGATCCACACCATCGCGCCCGAGGACGGCTACCGCAAGCTGCTGCGCGCGCTCGAGCACAACGACCTGGTCGCGCTCATGGTGGACGGCGACATCTACAGCCACGGCGCCCCGGTCGAGTTCTTCGGCCGCGAGACGCGCTGGCCGTCGGGCCCCGGGGTGCTGGCCCAGCGCACCGGCGCCCAGATCATCTGCGGCTACTGCGAGCGCTTAGCACCCGGGCGCTTCCGGATCGTCATGGAGCCCGCGCTCGATCCGGGCACCTACCCCACCACCGCGGCGCTCAACGCCGCGGTCGCGGTGACGGCCGAGCGCCACATTCGCGAGCACCTCGACCAGTGGTGCATCTTCCGCCCGCTCTGGGAGGGCGTCCCGGCTCTGGAGTCGTCGCCGGAGGGCGCTGCTCGGAGCGTCGAGGCGTGAAGATCGGGATCGTATCGCAGTCGTACTATCCTCGTTACGGCGGCGTCACCGAGCACGTCCACCACACGGCGGTCGAGCTGCGCAAGCGCGGCCACGAGGTGCTCATCATCACCAGCCATTTCCGGCGCGGGGAATCCGAGAACGGCAACGGGGTGGCGCGCATCGGCCACAACCTGCTCATTCCCTTCAACGGCGCGTTCGTCGATCTGGCGGTCGGGCTCAGGCTCGAGCAGCAGATGCGCGGCCTGCTGCGCACCTGGGACTTCGACATCCTGCACACCCACGCGCCGCTCGTGCCCACGCTGCCGCTCATGGCGGTCAAGGCGGCCGGCTGCGGCCAGGTCGGTACCTTCCACACCACCGGCGGCCGCAGCCGCCTGCTCGAGCTCATGAAGGGCTACCTCACCCCGCTCATCGAGAAGCTCGACGCGCGCATCGCGGTCTCGAACACCGCCCGGGACTTCGCGGCCACCTACTTCCCGGGCCACTACCACGTCATTCCCAACGGCGTGGACGTCGAGCGCTTCCACCCCGCGCTCCAGCCCTTCGATGCGTGGCGCGAGCCCGGCCGCGTCAACCTGCTGTTCGTGGGGCGGCTCGACCCGCGCAAGGGCGTCCAGCTCCTGCTCGACGCCATGCCGGAGGTGGTCGAACGCACCTCGGGGCGGGCGCGCCTGCTGATCGTCGGCGACTCGTACCTGCGCTCCAGGTTTGAAGGCTCCGTCCCGGCGGTGCTGCGCGAGCACGTGCGCTTCCTCGGCCACGTCCCGAGCGCCGAACTGCCGCGCTGGTACGCGACCGGGGACATCTTCGTCTCGCCCGCCACCGGCAACGAGAGCTTCGGGATCGTGCTGCTCGAGGCGATGGCCTGCGGGCGGGCCGTGGTGGCCTCGGACATCCCCGGTTACCGCTCGGTCGTGATCCCCGACGTCAACGGCGTGACCGTGCCGCCCGGCGATCGCGGCGCGCTCGCCCGCGCGCTCGCCGCGCTGGCGGACGATCCCGATCGCCGCCAGGCGCTCGCCACGCGGGGGCGCGCGCGCGCGCTCGAGTTCGCGTGGCCGCGCGTCACCGATCGGATCGAGGCGGTGTACCGCGAAGTGGTCGCGCGCCGCGGCGCCGTCACGAGCGCCGCTTAGCGCGAACGTGAGCGACGTCGGGCCGCGCCCGGCCCTGCTGCTGCAGCGCAACTTCGCGGCGCTGTGGTGGGGGCAGCTCATCTCGCTCCTGGGCGACCGGCTCACCTATCTCGCCCTCGGCGGGCTGCTGCTCCAGCACAGCCACGGCGGCACCGATCTGCACTACCCCGTCCTGCTCGCCCTGCTCGGCAACGTGATGGCGGCGCCGGTGCTCCTGTTCTCGCCGTTCACCGGCGCCTGGGTCGACCGGATGAACCTCAAGCGCGTGCTCATCGTCTCCGACCTGCTGCGCGCCATCGTGGTGCTCGGCATCCCCTGGACCTACGCGCTCACCGGGCATACCGGAACGACGTTCGTTCTGGTCTTCGCGCTGTTCACCTGCAACGTGTTCTTCCTGCCGGCGAAGAGCGCCATCACGCCCGAGATCGTGCCGCCCGGCGAGCTGCTCGCCGCGAACTCGCTGCTCTCGGTCGCCGGGATCGCCGCGACCGCGCTGGGCGCGCTCGGCGGCGGCTGGGTCGTGGACCACTGGGGCTGGTCGGCCGCGATGCAGATCGACGCGGTGACCTACCTGGTGTCGGTCGGCACGATCGCCGCGGTGCGCTACCGGCCCGCGGACCACCGCGCGACCCTGCCGCCCGGGAGCGCGCGCCGCTACCTCCGGGAGGTCCGGGAGGGCTGGGTGACGGTGCGCGACAACCCGCACGTGGGGCTCGCCCTCACCGCGCTCGCGGCAGTCTGGATCGGCGGCGGGTTCCTCCACGTCGCCGGCAATCAGCACATCCAGCAGGTCGCCAGCGTTCCGGGCATGGAGCGCGTCGGCGTGCTGCTGTTCGTGCTCGGGCTGGGCGCCGGGCTCGGCACCTGGTTCGTGAGCACCCGCGGCCGCCGGTGGCCGCGGCCGGTCCTGCTCGGCGTCGGCCTCATCCTCGTCGGTCTGGGCGTGGTCGCGTTCGCGGTGACCCGGCGATTCGCCGTGTTCACGATCGCCGCGTTCCTGATCGGCGCCTTCGCCGCCCCGGCCTTCGTGCTCACCGAGACCCTGCTTCAGGAAGGCAGCGAGCTGCCGCAGCGCGGGCGCATCTTCAGCCTGCGCGACTTCCTCATGCGCTTCGCCTTCATCCTGAGCGTGGTCCTGGCCGGTTCGCTGTCGCGCGCCTACGGCGGCGTGCTGACGCTGCTCATCGCGGCCGGCTGCCTGGTCGGGGTCGGCGTGCTGTCGCTCGCCTGGGGCCGCCGCCACCCCGAGCTGATGCGGGTCCCCGGGCCGAGCTGACCTGCGGCCGGAGCCGGTCCCGCGCGGCGGGGGGTCCGCTTCGCGCGGGTTTCATGCGCGCGCGGGGCGGCTCAGCTCGTCAGGCCGCGCGGATCGCCCTCGGGCAGATCGATGCCCCAGCGCTCGCGCAGCGCCTCGCGCAGCGGCGCCCCGCTCGCGCCGGCGCCGACGCGGCGCCGGTACTCGCCGAGCAGGTCCATCAGGGCGGGGCCCCACTCCGAGAAGAGCCGCCCGCGCCCGAAGGCCTCCCGCGGGCCCTCGCCCGCGCGCGTGGCCAGCTCGTCCACCAGCGCCCGTGCCACCGATTCGGGAGGCATTGCCGGTGCGACGGGCGCCGCGGCGGATCTTGAGACCGCGGCCGGTCTGGCAGCCGGGGCAGCCGGGGCGGAAGGCGCCGCCTTCGACAGTTCACGCGCCGTTCCGTCCGGGGCGACCGCGAACACGCCCTTGCAACTCGGGCAGCGCACCTGCGCGCCTGCCGGCCCCATGAGCCGCTCCGGCAGCTCGTAGCGTGTCGAGCAATGTGGACAGCGGACGGTCATCGTCGAGCCTCCGGGCGGCGCGCCGGCGCGCCGGCGGACCCTGGCCCCGAGTGTGCCCGAAAGCGGCGGGCGGAACAACGCCCGACTCGCCGGCCGCCGCGCCCGATGCGCCGTCCGGGCACGCCGCGCTAGCCGGCGAACGCCAGCTCGAGCGGCTCCTTGAAGTCGGCCCACAGGATGCGCTTGAGCGCCGCGTGCTCGGCGGCCAGCAGGGAGGGGTCGGCCTCGACGATCGAGCGGGCGGCCGCGGCGGCCCGCTCGATCAGCTCCCCGTCCCGCACCAGGTCCGCGATCCGCAGCCGGGGCAGCCCGCTCTGGCGCGTTCCCCACAGCTCACCCGGGCCGCGGAGCCGCAGGTCGGCCTCGGCGAGCGCGAAGCCGTCGTCGGTCCTGGTCATGAGGTCGAGGCGCTCCATGCCGGACGCCGTCATGCCGGGCGAGGGGACGAGCACGCACACCGATCGACCGCCGCCGCGGCCCACGCGCCCGCGGAGCTGGTGGAGCTGGGTGAGCCCGAAGCGGTCGGCGTTCTCGACCACCATGACCGTGGCGTTGGGCACGTCGATGCCCACCTCGACGACCGTGGTCGTGACCAGCAGCTGCACCGCGCCGGCCGCGAACTCCTGCATGAGGCGCTGCTTCTCCTCCGGCTTGAGCCGGCCGTGGAGCAAGGCGAGCCGGAAGTGCCGCAGCAGCGGGTGGGCGGTGAGCCGCCGGTACTCGGCCTCGGCCGCGCGCGCCTCGAGCCGCCCGCCCTCCTCGATGAGCGGCACGACGACGAACGCCTGCCGCCCCCCCGTGAGCTCGCGCGCCACGAACTCGATCACCTGCGGAAACTTCTCCTCGCCCGCCACCCGGGTCACGAGCCGCCCGCGACCCGCGGGGCGGGCATGGAGCGTGCTGATCTGGAGATCGCCGTAGCACGCCAGCATGAGGGTGCGCGGGATCGGGGTCGCGGTCAGGACCAGCACGTCGGGGATCACGCTCTTGGCCGCGAGCGTGGCCCGCTGCCTCACACCGAAGCGGTGCT
>JBGQIE010000172.1:0-5872 GCA_041498315.1 Candidatus Eiseniibacteriota bacterium | reverse complement strand
GCTCGAGGTGTGGGATCGAGAGCGAGTTTTCGCTCGGTTGGTGGAGAAGAACCGCGGGGGGCCGCGCTACGCCTTCCTCGACGGGCCGATCACCGCCAACAACCCGATGGGCGTCCATCACGCGCGCGGGCGGACCTACAAGGACGTCTTCCAGCGCTACAAGGCCATGGGCGGATTCGAGCAACGGTTCCAGAACGGCTTCGACTGCCAGGGCCTGTGGGTGGAAGTCGAGGTCGAGAAGGCGCTGGGCTTCGACTCCAAGCGCGAGATCGAGGCCATGGGCCACGAGGCCTTCGCCCGGGCCTGCCGGGAGCGCGTGCTGCGTTTTGCCGCGCTCCAGACGGAACAGTCCCGGCGCCTGGGCCAGTGGATGGACTGGTCGAGCTCCTACTACACGATGGCCGACCTCAACATCACCTACATCTGGCACTTCCTCCGGGAATGTCACCGGCGCGGCTGGCTCTATCTCGGTCACCGCGTGATGCCCTGGTGCGTCCGGTGTGGGACGTCGATCTCCCAGCACGAGATGCTCGAGTCGTATGCGGAGGTGACGCACCGATCGGTGGTGGTCGCGCTCCCCGTCGTCGGCCGCGAGCGGCACTGGCTCCTCGCCTGGACGACCACCCCGTGGACGCTTCCCGCGAACGTGGCGCTCGCGGTGCATCCGGACATGCCCTATGAGCTGGTGGCCGTCGGCGACCGGCGCTACTACGTGGCCGCCGCCGCGCGGCCGGCTCTGCCCGGCCTGACGGACGTGCGGGAGCGCCTGCCCGGCCGGGCGCTCGTCGGGCTGGGCTACGCGGGCCCCTTCGATCACCTGGAAGCCCAGCGCGGGGTCCAGCACCGGGTGGTCGCGTGGGAGGAGGTCGCCGCCGATGCCGGGACCGGGATCGTCCACGTCGCTCCCGGCTGCGGTCAGGAGGACTTCGAGCTGGGCCGGCGTGAGGATCTCGCGATCATCGCCCCGGTCGACGACGAGGGGCGCTATCGCGCGGGGTTCGGCGAGCTGGAGGGCAGGAGCGTCTCGGACGCGACGCCGGCCGTGCTGGCGAGCCTGCGCGCCCGGGGTCTCCTCTTCCACGAGGCGCCCCACCGGCATCGCTACCCGTCCTGCTGGCGCTGCGGCCACGAGCTGATCTTCCGCCTGGTCGACGAGTGGTTCATCCGCGCGGACGAGCTCCGGCCGGCCGCGCTCGCCGCCAACGAGGGCGTCGCGTGGATGCCCGATCACATGGGTCTGCGCATGCGCGACTGGCTCACTCACATGGGCGACTGGTGCATCTCGCGCAAGCGCTACTGGGGGCTGCCGCTGCCTTTCTATCCCTGTCAGGCCTGCGGCCAGCTCACCGTCGTCGGCTCGCTCGAGGAGCTACGGGCGCTCGCGGTCGAGCCGGACGCGGTCGACCGATTGCCCGAGCTGCACCGCCCCTGGATCGATGGCGTCGTCATCCGATGCCCCCGGTGCGCCTCCGCGGTTTCCCGGGTCCCCGAAGTCGGTGACTGCTGGCTCGACGCCGGCATCGTCCCGTTCTCGACGCTCGGCTACCTGGAGGACCGCTCCGCCTGGGCCCGCTGGTTTCCGGCCGATTTCGTGGTGGAGATGACCGCCCAGGTCCGCGGCTGGTTCTATGCGCTCCTCTTCATGTCGGTCGCGCTCGAGGGCCGGGCGCCCTATCGCACGGTCATGGCGCACGAGCGCGTGCTCGGCGCGGACGGGCGCGAGATGCACAAGAGCTGGGGCAACGCGATCCCGCTCGACGACGCCATCGACCAGATGGGGCCCGACGCGCTCCGCTACCTCTTCGCCACGCAGGCGATCACCGATCCCGTGAAACTCGGGCCCGGGGCGGGTCGCGAGGTGACGCGCCGGTTCCTGACGCTCTGGAACGTCTACACGCTGTTCGTCACGTATGCCAACGTGGACCGCCCGGCGCTGCCGCCGGACGCGGCAGCGCCTCGCACCCGCGGTGGGCTCGAGGGCTGGATCCTCGCCCGCTTGCAGTCCACGATCCGGGACGTGCGCGACGCGCTCGACGCCTACCAGCTCCCGCGGGCGCTGCGCGCAGTGGAAGACTTCGTCCGGGACGACCTGTCCAACTGGTACGTGCGCCGGCGCCGGCGGGAGCTCTGGAAAGGTGAGATGACCGAGGGCAAGGCGCTCGCCTACCGAACGCTCTTCCACGTCCTCGTGCGCGTCTGTCAGCTCCTGGCGCCGGTGATGCCGTTCGTGGCCGATCACATCTACCGCGAGCTGACGGCCGGGCGCGACCGCGTCCTCCCGAGCAGCGTCCATCTGACGCCGTTTCCCGATCCGGACGCGGACCTCGTCGACCAGGGGCTCGAAGAGGGCGTGGCGCTCGTGCAGCGCGTGGTGCGGACGGGCCTCGGCGTGCGTAGCGCGGCGGCGCTGAAGGTACGGCAACCGCTGGCGCGGGTGCTCGTCCTCGCTCCCCCGGCGATGCTGCCCTGGCTCCGGGAGTTCGAGGCGAACGTGCTCGAGGAGCTGAACGTCGAAGAGATGGAGACGGGGCCGACGGATCCGGCCGGCGCCGATGCGCTGCGCGCCCACGGCCGCGCCACCTGGGCTCCGACCGGGCGCGCGCCGGTCGTGCTCACCACCGGCGACGGGCCTCTCCGGGCGGCGGCGGACGGCGATGTCGTTGTCGCGCTCGACACGCGCCTGACCGATGCACTCGAGCGCAAGGGATTCGCCCGGCAGCTCGCGCATCAGATCCAGCTCCTGCGGAAGACCACGGGCCTGGCGGTCGACGACCGGATCCATCTGGCCATCGCGACCGACGCGCATCGTCTGGCCGCCATCGACGAGCACCGGGACTACCTCTGCGAGGAGACACTGGCGCTCGACCTCGTGCTCGGGGAGCCCCCGGCCGGCTTCGTCGTCCAGCACGTGCGCCTGGGCACGGCAACCGCGGTCGTCGGTCTCCGTCGGGTCGATCCGCCGGTGGCGCCCGTGCGCTGACACGCTGCTGATGGCGCGCCTCCGGGTGTATGCTCGCGCCGTGACTCCCGGCGGCTCACCGCTGGCTCGAGCCCTTGTGGTCGCCCTGGTCGTGGCGCTGGCGCCGGCCGCCTCGCCGGCCGGGGCGGCGGACGGGCAGGTCACGCTCGCGGTCCACATCTCATTGGCCCCCACGTGGTTCGACCCGGCCGAGACACCCGGCGTCATCACCCCCTTCCAGATGCTCTACGCGCTCCACGACGCGCTCGTGAAGCCCATGCCGGGGAATGCCTGGGCGCCGAGCCTGGCCGAGTCGTGGACGCAGTCGAAGGACGGCCTCGTCTACGAGTTCGCGCTCCGCAAGGGCGTCCGGTTCCACAACGGCGACGCCTTCACGGCCGAGGACGTGAAGTTCTCCTTCGAGCGCTACCGGGGCGCCGCGGCGGGGACCCTGAAGGCGCGCGTCGCGGCGGTCGAGATCGTCGACGCGCACCGCGTGCGCTTCCGGCTCAAGCAGCCCTGGCCCGACTTCATGACGTTCTACGGGACACCGGCCACCGGCGCCGCCTGGATCGTGCCGAAGGCCTACACCGAGCGAGTCGGCGAGGACGGCTTCAAGAGGTCGCCGGTCGGGGCGGGGCCCTACCGCTTCGTGTCCTTCACGCCCGGCGTCGAGCTGGTGGTGGAGGCGTACGACGGCTACTGGCGGAAGGCGCCCGCGGTGAAGCGGCTGGTCTTCAAGTCCGTGCCCGACGAGTCGACCCGCCTGGCGATGCTCAAGCGCGCCGAGACCGACGTGGCGTACATGCTGCGCGGCCCGCTCGGCGAGGAGGTCCGGCGGACTCCGGGCCTCTCGCTGAAGGCCACCTACCCGACCTTCACCGAGTGGCTCGTGTTCACCCAGCAGTGGGACCCGAAGTCGCCGTGGGCCGACCGCCGCGTGCGGCTCGCCGCCAACCTGGCCATCGACCGGAAGACCCTGAGCCAGGCCGAGTACCTGGGCTTCGGCAAGGCGGCGTCGAGCATCATCCCGCGCGACTACGAGTTCTACTGGTCGCCGCCCGAGTATCCCTACGATCCGGCGCGCGCGAAGCAGCTCCTGGCCGAGGCCGGCTACCCGAAAGGCTTCGACGCGGGCGAGGTCGCGACCGACGTGGTCTTCGCCCCGGAGGCGGAAGCCGTGATCAACGGGCTGCAGGCGATCGGCATCCGGGCGCGGCTGCGCCCGATGGAGCGGGCGGCCTTCTACAAGGCGGATCAGGACAAGCAGTTCAAGCACCTGGTCCGCGTCGGCAGCGGCACCGCCGGCAACGCGGCGACCCGGATCGAGGCGTTCGTGATCACCGGCGGCATCCGCTCGTACGGCGGCTACCCGGACATCGACGCGCTCTTCCGTGATCAGATCGCCGAGACGGACCGGAAACGGCGGGAGGCGCTGCTCCAGAAGATCCAGCAGCTCATGCACGAGCGGGCGATGTTCGCGCCCATCGTGGAGCCGCCGCTGCTGATCGGCGTGGGGTCGCGGCTGGCCGAGGTGCCCACCATCCCGGGCCACCCGTACATCTCGCCCTACGAGGATCTCAAGCTCAAGTGAGGCGCTGGCTCGCGACTCGCTTCCCGATGGCCGCGGCGATCTCGCGCGCCGACGCGGCTCCGCGCTCGGCGAACTGGCGGCAGAGCCCGGCGTAGCGGGCCGGGTCGAGCAGGGCCTCGACCTGGGACGACGTGAGCCCGGCGCTCACGTGCGGGTCGCGCGCCAGCATCTCGCGGAACGGGCGCGCCTGGGTGACCGAGGCTTGGGCCGCCTCGTAGACCGCGTCGTGGGCCCGCTGCCGCCCGATCTGCTTGCCCAGCTCGAGCATGAGCGCCTCGGCCATGATCAGGCCGCCCGAGAGGTCGAGGTTCTCCCGCATGCGGTCCGGGAAGACCTGGAGGCCATCGAAGAGCGCCATCATCCGCTGCAGCATGTCGCCGGTCAGCTCGCAGGCCTGCACGATCGCCCGGCTCATCATGATGCTCGTCGTCCGGTCGGCCTCGTGCTCGGTCTGCATGGCCTCGAGCGCCAGCGGCACCAGCGCACGGATCTGGGCGGCGGCGGCGATGATGTCCTGCGAGAGCTTCGGGTTCCGTTTCTGGGGCATGGTGCTGCTGCCCACCGTCCCGGGCGGTACCGGCTCCTCGACCTCGCCGAACTCCTGCTTCATCAGGGTGTAGATCTCGCGCCCGATCTTGCTGCAGGTCGAAGCGAGCATGCCGAGCAGCGTGACGTACTCGGCCTGGTGATCGCCGATCGTGCGCGCGGGCACCGGCATCGCGCGCATCCCGAGGCGGGCCGCCATCTTCTCCTGGGTGGCGAGCCCCAGCTCGCCCAGCGAGGCGAGCGTCCCCGCGCCGCCGCCCAGCATGGCCACGAACACCCGCCCTTCACAGCCCTGCAAGCGCTCCACGTGACGGCCCAGCTCGTCGATCCACACCGCCACCTTGAAGCCGAACGTCGCGGGCACCGCGTGCTGGCCGTGCGTGCGGCCCGGCAGCAGGACGTCCTTGGTGCGCTCGGCCAGGTCGGCCAGCGTGGTCAGGATGGCCGCGAGCTGGCGCAGGAAGATGGCGTGCGCCCGGCGCACCTGGAGGAGCTGGCCGGTCTGCGTGACGTTCTGGGTCGTCGCGCCCCAGTGCACGTAGCCGCCGGCGTCGCCCTCGCAGGCGCGATCCAGGTCCCACACCAGCGGCACGAGCGGATGGCCGGTCTTCGCCAGGCCGGCCCGCACCGCGGCGAGATCCAGGTACGAGAGATGCGCCTTGCGAACGATCTCGCGGGCGGCCCCCTCCGGGATGATGCCCAGCTCGGCCTGCGCCTGCGCAAGCGCGGCTTCCACGTCGAGCCAGGACTGGAAGCGCGCGGCCTCGGTGAAG
>JBGQIE010000171.1:0-6142 GCA_041498315.1 Candidatus Eiseniibacteriota bacterium | reverse complement strand
GGCCAGCCAGAGCACGACGCCGTCGGCGATCTCGCCCGCCAGCTCCAGCATGCGCGGGGCGAGGCCGGCCAGCAGGATGGGCGGCGGGGCGGGCAGGCGGGGCAGACCGCTCTGCCAGTTGACGCGATAGCGCGCGCCCTGATGCTGCACCTTGCCGGTGAGCGCGCCACGCAGCACCGTCACGTACTCGCGGATCGCCTCGAGCGGCCGGCCCATGTCGAGCCCGAGCGCGCCTTCCATCATCGGCCGGTGGCTCACCCCGATGCCCAGGCGGAGCCGCCCCCCGCTGATGTCGGACAGCGTGAGGGCCTCCTGGGCGAGCAGCACCGGATGGCGCGGGTAGGTGGGGATGACTCCGCTGCCGAGCCCGGCGTGCGGGGCCACGTGCGCGTACGCGGACAGCGTGAGCAGCGCGTCGCGGCCGAGCCCGTGGGTGACCCAGAGGCTCTCGTAGCCCAGCGCGTCGGCGCGGCGGGCCAGGGCCAGCGCGGGCGCGAGGTCGGCGCCGGGGCTCAGGAAGAGCGCGGTCCGCGCCATGGCCGGGCCGCGCTAGGCGCCGGGCGCCACGCCGAGGGCCGCCAGCTGCCCGCGGAGGTCGTGGCCCTGGTCCACGCGGTGAAGGACGCCCTGCATGCCCACGGCCCGGGCCGCCTCCACGTTCTTGTCCCAGTCGTCCACGAACACGCACGCTTCCGGGGCCAGGCTCAGGCGCTCGGCGGCGAGCCGGAACACTTTCGGCTCGGGCTTGGCCATGCCGACCTCGGCGGAGATCACGATGTCGTCGAAGAGGTCGTGCAGGCCCAGCTCCTGCTCGAGCCGCCGGCGGAGCGAGAGATCCGCGTTGCTCAGGATCGAGCAGCGATAGGACAGTCGCAGCGCGCGGGCCAGCGTGACGTTCGCCTCGATGGCGGTCTGCGCCTTCCGCCACTCCTCGTGCAGGCGCGGCAGCGCCCGCCCGGCCCGGCGCTCCAGCTCGCGGTGCGCGCCGTCGGCCCACTCGGCCGGATCACCCACGCCGCGCTCGACGTCCGCCCACGCCGGGCTGCGGTAGAGCGTCTCGAAGACCGAGGAGCGTGGCACGCGGTGGACCCGGTCCAGCTCGCGCGCGACGTCCCAGCGCATGTCCCACAGGACACCGCCGAAGTCGAAGACGACGGCGCGGAGGCTAGTACTTGGGGCCACGGCTGGGCGCCTTGGTGGGCGCCTCGGAGCCCCGGTCGCTGGTGAGCGGGATCCAGCCGCGCTGCTTCATGCATTGCTCGTCGAGTACGCGGTCCTTGGTGCACTCGTCCCGCTCGCGCGTGAACTCCGCCACCGTGTAGTTGGCGTTGGGCTTGTACCACTGCCGATCGCGCTCGGAGCTGCAGCCGACGAGGACGAACGACGCGACGACGAGGAGGAGGCAACCCCGCCCGATCATGGCGCTCATGGTACCATGCCGCTCGGCCATGCTGGAGACCACCATCGCCGGCAGCCTCCCCAAGCCAGAGTGGCTCGCCCCGCCGAACACGCTGTGGGCGCCGTGGCGGCTCGAGGGGCGCGCGCTCGAGGAGGGCAAGCGCGATGCGGTGCTCCTGGCCCTGCGCGATCAGGAGCAGGCCGGCATCGACATCGTCACGGACGGCGAGCAGACGCGCCGGCACTTCGTCTGGGGGTTCGTCGAGCAGATCGAGGGCATCGATTTCTCGAAGATGGTCACGATCGGCATCCGCGCGGATCGCTACCAGGCGAGCGTGCCCACCGTGACGGGGCCGGTGCGGCGGCGCGGGCCCATCCACGGCGACGACGTGCGCTGGACGCGCGCCAACACGACCCGCCCCCTGAAGCTGACCATGCCGGGGCCCATGACCATCGTGGACACGATCCACGACGCCCACTACCGCAGCCGGGCCCGCCTCGGGATGGAGCTGGCGCGTCTCATCAATGAAGAGGCGCGCGAGCTGGAGGCGCTCGGGCTCGACGTGCTCCAGCTCGACGAGCCCGCGTTCAACGTCTACATGGACGAGGTGCGCGACTGGGGCGTGGCCGCGCTCGACCGGGCCGTCGAGGGTCTGCGCTGCCGCACCGCGGTGCACATCTGCTACGGCTACGGCATCAAGGCCAACACCGACTGGAAGCAGACCCTGGGCGGCGAGTGGCGCCAGTACGAGCGCACCTTCCCGCTGCTCGCGCGGAGCCGCGTCGGCGGCGTCTCGCTCGAGTGCGCCAACTCGCGGGTGCCCATGGCCCTGATCGGCCTGCTCGGCGACAAGGACGTACTGGTGGGCGCGGTGGACGTGGCCACCGACCAGGTCGAGACCCCCGAGCAGGTGGCCGCGGTGATCCGGAGCGCCATGCAGCACGTGCCGCCCGCGCGCATCTTCCCGTGCACCAACTGCGGGATGGTGCCGCTCTCGCGCGCGGTGGCGCGCGGCAAGCTGCAGGCGCTCGGCGCGGGCGCCGCGCTGGTGCGACGCGAGCTCGGCCGGTGACCCACGAGATGATCACGTACTACGCCCACCGGGCGGCGGAGTACGAGCGCGTCTACGAGAGCCCGCGGTGGCAGGGCGACCTGGCCTGGATCCGAGAGCGCCTCCCCGCCTTCTTCGCCGGCCGGCGGGTCTTCGAGGTGGCCTGCGGCACCGGCTACTGGACGCGCTACGCCGCCGAGCGCGCGCGCTCGATTCACGCCACCGACGTCAACGACGGCACCCTCGCGCTCGCGCGGGTCAAGACCTACGCGGCGAGCGTCTCCTTCGAGCCGCGCGATGCCTACGCGCCCGCCCCCGGGCCCGAGCGCTTCGACGCCGGGCTGGCCGCGCTCTGGCTCTCGCACGTGGACGTCGGCCGCCTGGACGAATTTCTCCACGCCTTCCACTCGCACCTCGAGCCCGGCGCGCCCGTCCTGATGTTCGACGAGCGTCTCGACGACGAGCGCGAGCGCCGGGCCCCGGCGAGCCGATCATGACCATGACCCGGGTCGACTAGGTGGTCATGTCGCGACTCTTTGCCGTCACTCGATCGCGAGGTCCGGCCTGGAACGCCGAGCGCCCGATGGAAGAGCAGGACGAATGGCACTCGCATGCGGTCTTCATGAACGCGCTTCACCGCGACGGGTTCGTGCTACTCGTGGGACCGCTCGAAGGCACACCCGACGTGCTCCTGATCGCGCTCGCGAACGACGCGGACGAGATCAGGTCGCGGCTCTCGGACGATCCCTGGACACGCAACGGCCTGCTGCGAATCAAGCAGATCGTTCCGTGGACGCTGCGCTTGGGGACACTCGTTTAACGAAGGTTCTGGGGAGGACGCTTGGAGCTGTTCATCTTCGGACGTTTTCATGCGCGCCCGGGAGACGAGAGCGCCGTGGAAGAAGCGCTCCGCAACGTCGTTGGTCCGTCCCGTGAGGAAGCTGGCTGCCTGAGCATTCAGGCGTTCCGCTCGGCCCGTGACCCGCGCCTCTTCTACATCCATTCACGCTGGGTGGACGAAGCGGCATTCGACCATCACGCGGGCCTGCCGCATACGGTGCGTTTCATCGAACGAGTGCAGGCTCTGATCGATCACCCGCTCGATGTGACGCGGGCAAGGCTCGTCGGGTGATCTAGGTCTCGGCGCGGCCCTTGGTGGCGAACTGGCGCTCGTAGAGACCGCGCAGCTCCTCGAGCGTGGTCGCCTGGCCGGGGGCCTTGTCCTCGCGGATACGCGCGATGCGGGCGAAGCGCAGCGCGAAGCCGGCCGGATAGGTCGGGCTCTTCTGGATCTCGTTGTACTCCACCTCGACCACGACCTCCGGGCGCACGCCCACGGTGTAGCCGTCGTCCGCGGTGGCCAGCTCCCGCAGCCGCGCGGTCATCTCGGTGAACTCGCGGTCGGTCAGCCCCTTGAAGGTCTTGCCCACTTCCGCCCAGCCATCCTCGTCGCGCACCGCCAGGTGATAGTTGGAGAGCCAGCCCACCCGGCGGCCCGAGCCGCGGTCGGCGGCCACGATCACGCAGTCCACGCTGAGCGCGGCCTTCAGCTTGAACCACTTCTTGCCGCGGCCACCCGGCTCGTAGGGGCTTCGCGGGTCCTTGGCCATGACGCCCTCGTGGCCGGCGGCGAGCGCCCGGGCCATGAACGCGGCCCCGGCGTCGGCCGCCGAGATCAGGGCGCGCTCGGCCAGCCAGCGGCCGCCCGTGACCCGCTCGAGCGCCTCCCAGCGCCGCGCGTAGGGCTCGTCGAGATACGAGCGCCCCTCCGCCATCAGGCAGTCGAAGAGGTGGAGCGTGAGCGGCAGCGCGCCCGCGGCCGCCTCCACGCCGCGCACGCGGCGGAAGCGACGCATCAGCTCCTGGAAGGGCAGCGGGCGGCCGGCCGCGTCGAGCGCCACGACCTCGCCGTCCAGGATGAGCGGCGCGCCGCCGAGATCGCGCCGGGCGATCGCCACGATGTCGGGCAGGCTCCGGGTGACGTCGGACATGCGCCGGCTCCAGATGGCCACGCGGTCGCCGTCGCGGTGGAGCTGGATGCGCGCGCCGTCGTACTTGTACTCCATCGCCGAGGTGCCGTCGTGGGCGGCGAGCGCCGCGCCCGGGTCGGCCGCGATCTCGGCCAGCATGGGCAGGAGCGGCACGAAGACGCGCGGCTGCACCGCCGCCAGGGCGTCGCCGCCCTGGCCCAGGGCGAGCGCCGCGACGGCGGTGAGGTCGCCGGTCACGAGGGCCGCGCGCCGTACCGCCGCCGGAGCGACGCCGGCCGCCTCGGCGATGGCCTCGAGCACGAGGCCTTCCGAGAGGCCCATGCGCATCTCGCCATAGATGACGCGCTGGAGCAGATCGCGCTCGGCCTCCGAGGCGCGCGCGACCAGCTCGGCCAGCCGCGACTCGCGCAGGCGGCGGGAGCCCGGGCCCGCGGCCGCCGCGACCTCGCCGAAGGCTCGGGCGACGTCCGCCAGGGCGAGGGGCGCCGGCGTGAGCGCAGCCGATGCCGGCGCGGCGGGCGCGGGCAGGCCGCGTACGTTCAGCACGCGCGGGTCGGACGCGGGAAAGGCGCGGCCGCTCAGATAGGTGACGGCGCGGGTGAGGTCGTCGGGCGAGAGGCCGCGCAGGTACAGGGCGACGAGCCGGCGCTTCTCGAGGCGGCCGGGGCTCGCCGCGACGCGGGCGCGGAGGGCCGTGAGGTCGGAGAGGAGCGCCATCGGCACACTATCCTAGACCGGGAGGAGCACGAGGACGAGCCAGCCCACCAGGAGGGTCAGCAGCGTCACCGGCACGCCCACCTTGCTGTACTCGACGAAGCCGATCTGGATGCCCGCGCTGCGCGCCTGCTCCACCACGATCAGGTTGGCCACCGAGCCCAGGATGGTGAGATTGCCCGCCATCGTGGACGCCATGGCGAGCAGGAGCCACGCCCGCGTGGGCTCCCCGAAGGTCGGGATCACGCTCTTGAACAGCAGCACCGCGGGCACGTTCGAGACCAGATTCGAGAGCAGGGCGGTGACCGCGGTGAGTACGGCCGGGCGGTAGAGGCCGACGGCGGAGGCCCAGCCCAGCAGCTCGCCGGCCAGTCCCGAGGCCTCGACGCCGCCGATCACGACGAAGAGCCCGGTGAAGAGCACCAGCAGCCCCCAGTCGATCTCGCGGTACACCTTGTCGGGATTCACGCGCCGCGTGAGCAGGCAGTAGGCGGCGCCGCCGATGGCCACCAGGGCGATCGGCACGCCGGCGAGGAAGGCGACCAGCATGACCGACACCGCCGCGATGGTCTTGATCATGAGCGCCTGGTGCACCGCGAAGCGCTCATCGAGATTCACGGCCGGCAGCTCCGGCGGCAGCCGGCGGCGGTACACGAGCCAGATCACGAGGAACACGAGCGCGAGGCCGATGACCGCGATCGGCCCCTCGCGCAGCAGGAACGTGCGGTAGCCGATGGAGGAAAAGCTGCCCACGAGCATATTCTGCGGGTTGCCGGTGAGCGTGCCCACGCTGCCCACGTTGGCCGCGGTGGTGAGCGCGATCAGGTACGGCACGGGCGGCAGGCGGAGCTGGCGGACGAGATCCAGCACGATCGGCGCCATCACGAGGCAGATCACGTCGTTCACGAACAGCGCGGAGAGCACGCCGGCCGCGACGATGATCAGGGCCAGGAGGCCGACCGGCGTGCGGGCGCGCCGCACCGCCGC
>JBGQIE010000170.1:0-6277 GCA_041498315.1 Candidatus Eiseniibacteriota bacterium | reverse complement strand
TAGCTCATCGTGGTCTCGCCGCCGTACGCCTGCCAGGTCGTCGTGGTCGCGAAGCTGATCGCCGTGTTCATCGCGAGGTCGGGAGCGAGCGGCCCCGGCCGGTACGCCGGGTCGAACGTGTGGAGCAACGGCTGCACCCGCAGCAGGGCGTACAGCAGCAGCGTGCCGCCGAGGCCGAATCCGACGAAGCACCCGGCATAGTGCTTCCAGTCCATCTCGGCGGTGGCGTCGACCCCGGCGAGCCGGTAGATGGCCCGCTCCAGCGGACGCAGCACCGGGTCGAGCCAGGTCCGCTCGCCGCTGAAGACCCGGGCGAGATAGCCGCCGACCGGCCGGACGAGCAGCACGACGATTAGCAGGAATGCGCCGTACTGGGCGAGGCTGGCCGCGCTCATCGGGTGCACGGCGGCGCCGCGAAGCATCGTTGTTTCGGTCCGTACCATTCGAAGGCGGAAGCGCCTCAAAGCTGCGTCAAATCGTCGGGCCACCGCATCAAGGGAATGTCAATGTTCCCGGCGACATCCAGCGCCCGAGTCGAGAGCCCGGTGCTAGACTGCATGAGCCATGATCTCGTTCCTTTGCCCGGTCCGGAGATGTCGACTGCCGCTCACCGCGGCCGAGCGCCGACTGCGCTGTCCACGCGAGCATTCGTTCGACGTGGCCCGGAGCGGCTACATCAACCTCCTGCAGCCCCAGGATCGGCGATCCTCACGGCCGGGGGATGGGGCGGCGACACTACAGGCGCGGCAGCGGCTCATCGCGCGGGGACTCGAGGCGCCCATCACGAGCGCGATCGTCGGATTGTTGACGCTCGATCCGGCCGACGTCGTGCTCGACGTCGGGTGCGGTGAAGGCCATCATCTGGCTACCATCGCCACGCGATTCCGATGCGAGGGGCACGGCCTCGACATCTCGGTGGCCGCGATCGAAGCGGCCGCGAAGCAGCGTCCGGGGTTTCACTGGGTCGTGGCGAATGCCGATCGGTTCCTCCCCTATGCCGACGCCTCGTTCCGGGTGGTGGCGTCCATCACGGCGCAGCGGAACCCGGAGGAGTTCCGGCGGGTGCTCCGCGACGACGGCACCTTCCTCCTCGTCATTCCGGCTCCCGACGATCTGATCGAGATCCGCGAGCTGATTCTCGGGAAGGGGCTCAAGCGTGACCGCGTGGAGAAAGCGATCGCCGCCTTTGCGCCGCTCTTCGTCCTCGACCGGCACGAGCGGGTCCGCCATGCGGTCCATCTCGATGCGGCCGCAGTCCACGACGTCATGGCCGGCTCCTATCGCGCCGGGCGCACGAGCCGGCAGGCGAGGCTCGCCGCGGTCTCGGAGCTCGACGTCACGCTGAGTCGCGACGCCCTGCTGTTCCAACCCGCGCGGCCGCGACGACGAACCAGGACGGAGGAGGAGTCATGAACCGAGCCGACGACATTCGGGTCTGGATGGTCATAGGGGCGCTGGGCTCCATGGCGCTGGCGATCGCGCTCATCCCCCTGCGCACGGTGGTGGCCGCGTCCAACCTCGCCTTCGTGTTCATGGCCTTCACGATCATCGTGGCCGAGCTCGGAGGCCGCGGGCCGGCCCTGGTCACCGCGCTGGTGGCGGCCATGAGCCTGAACTTCTTCCTGACCGAGCCCTATCTGAGCTTGGCCATCACCAAGGGCGATGACGTCGTCGCCTTCTTCGCGCTGGCCGGGTGCGGGCTCATCGCCGCCGCCTTCGGCCGGCGCCGGGAGCGCCTGGCGGAAGTCGCGGGTCGCGCCGACCGCGAGCTGGCGATACTGAGCCGGTTCGTGGAGCGCTCGCGGAGCGGGCGATCCGTCGACGGCCTGCTCCAGGACCTCCGCGCCGACTTCGGTCTGGGCGGCCTGGTCCTGCGCGATGCGGACGGGCGCGTGCTGGCGGCGGCGCCTGACGACGCTCGATCCCGCCCCGCGCCCCGGATGGCGCTCACCGCCGACACGCTCTTCGCCGCCAGCGACGAGACCCAGCGGTTCGGGACCCAGGGATTGCGGCTCCCCGACGGCGGGGGCCGGCTCACGCTCCGGACCGCGCGCGGTCCCGTCTCGCTGGACCTGTGGGAGGGCAGTGACGAAGGCTTCGGGCTCGACGAGAGCCGCACGCTGGCGATCGCCGCTTCGGTGCTCGGTCTCGGGATGCGGTAAGGGCCGGACTTTCGTGGTAGCGTGGGCGTATAGCTATGCCGCCCACGTCGCTACGCGTCTACGTAATGCTCGGCGTGCTGCTCGCGTGGCCCGCGCTCGCGCTCGCGGTGGGAGAGCCCGAGCGGCTGTGGACCGTCGGCGACCGCGCGTTCCAGGACGGGCTCTTCGCTCAATCCCGGCGCATGCTCGATCGCCTGGTCGAGCGCTACCCGACGGACACCCGCGTGCCCGACGCGACCTTGCTGCTCGGCAAGGTGCGCCTCGCGCAGGGCCAGCCCGAGGCCGCGCTCCAGGCGTTCCGGCAGGCCCAGACCTTCTCGCCGGTGCCCGGGCGGGCGGACGAGGCGCGCTTCTGGGAGGGCGAGACGCTCTTTCGGATGAAGCGCTATCCCGAGGCGCGCGCCATCTACGACCGGATCCTCACCGACAACCCGAGCTCGCCCAGCACGCCCGACGCGGTCTACGGGCTCGCCTGGGTGAATCTCGAGCTGAAGCGGCGCGATCAAGCGGTCACCGAGTTCCGGCGCCTGCTCTCGAGCTATCCCGAGCACGCCAACGTGCCGTCCGCCACCTTCTATCTGGCACGCACGCTGCTCGAGCTGAAGCGGCCGGATGAGACGGTGGGCCTGCTCCGCGGCTTCGTGACCAAGTATCCCGATCACCGGCTGCTGCCCGACGCGCGCTACACGCTGGGCCAGGCTCTGACCGCGGGCGGGCAGGGCGACGACGGGGTGGCCGAGCTGCGCGCCTTCGCCAAGGCCTATCCCAATCACGATCTGGCCGCGACGGCGCGGCGCACCGTGGTGGACACCCTGGTGCGCCAGGGCAAGAAGGGCGAGCTGGCCGAGGAGTACAAGGCGCTGGTCGCGCAGTCGCCCCCCACCGCGGAAGGGCTCTACGACGCCGGGCTCGTCGCCGGCAAGCTCGGCCGCCTGCGTGACGCCGACACCGCCTGGGCGCGCCTGCGCAAGGAATTCCCCGATCACCCGCTGACCGGGCGGGTCTCGCTCGAGATGGCCCAGACCGCCTTCGCCAAGAGCAGCTTCAAGGACGCGGCCACGCTCGCGCGCACCGCCTCCCGCAGCCCGGAGGACGCGGTGCGCGGCGAGGCCTTCGTGCTCCTCGGCGAGAGCGAGCTGAAGCAGCGCCGGCACGCCGCCGCGATCTCGGCCTTCAAGTCCGCGGCCGAGGCGCCCACCACCGAGCCCGCCATGCGTTACCGCGCCCTCGCGGGCACGGGCCTCGCCTACGAGGAGCAGCGGCAGTGGGCACAGGCCGCGAAGTATTACGACGAGGTCGCGGCCAAGAGCCTCGACAAGACCCTCGCGTCGTGGGCCAAGGAGCGGCTGGTCGCGGTCAACGCCAGCCTCAAGGCCGACCCCGGCCCGGCCGAGCCCAAGGCGGCGCCGAAGTCGCCCGCGAAGAAATCCGCGGGCCCCGCGAAGGGGACGCAACCGTGACCCGGACGCGCGCGCTGATCCTGGCCGGGCTGCTGGCGCTCTCCTCCGGCGCCACCGCGCGCGCGGACATCGCGCTCACGCTGCCGCCGCCGGATCTGGCCCCGCTCGTGCCGCTGGCCGCGCCGCCGCTCGACAAGCCGCCGGTCCCGCTGCCGCCCGTGCCGCTGCCCCCGTCGCCGGTGGCCATGCCCGAGCTGCCGCCGGCGCCGATGATCGGGCATCTGGGCGAGCGGCCGGTGGCCCCGCTGGCCCCGCCGCGTTTCCTGGCGTGCAACCCGGTGGGCAGCCTCCTCGGGGTGGCGTCCGAGCTGATCGAGTGCGGGCGCGCGCGCTTCCAGCGCGGCGAGCTCGAAGAGGCGCGCGAGGTCCTGGACAAGGCGGTGCAGTTCGCCACCGACCGCGCGCAGATCCGCGAGGCGCGCTACTGGCTCGGCGAGACCCTCCTCCGCCTCAACAAGCCGAACGAGGTCGAGCGGCAGATGCTCCAGGTGCACCAGGACGACCCGCGCGGGGAGCTGGGCCTCTACGCCGCGCATCAGCTCGGCTGGATCTCGCTCGACCTGAACAAGCCCGATCGCGCGCTGACCTACTTCGACAACCTGCTCAAGATCGGCGCGCCCCCCGCGCTGATCTCCTATGCGCGCCACGGACGCGGGCTCGCGCTCTACGGGCTCAAGCGCTATCCGGAGGCCCGCGACACCTGGGTCGGGCTCCTCAACCAGAGCGCGCCGCGCTCCGTCGCCTGGGAGGGCACGTTCTGGCTCGGCGACACGCTCGGCCGGCTCGGCGACTATCCGAACGCGGTGCAGCGGCTCCAGACCTTCGTGGCGGGCGGGCCGCAGATGCTCATCGACAGCGGTCTCCTGCGGCTCGGCTGGTGGAACCGGGCGGCCGGCCAGCCGCTCGAGGCGGTGAAGGCCTATCGCGGGCTGCTCTCGGCCTACCCGCAATCGCGCGAGGTGGTCTGGGCCCGGGCCGGGCTCGTGCAGGCGCTGCTCGATCTCGACGACTATCCGGCCGCGCGCGACGAGGCCAAGAAGCTCGAGCAGGCGGACCGGAGCGGCGCGCTGGTGGTGCCCGCGCGGGTGTCGATGAGCCGCTGGGCCACCGAGAAGTCGCGCTTCGAGGAGGCGCGGGAGATCAACGATGAGCTGCTGGCCCGCACGCTGGACCCGGTCGCCCGCTCGTACGTGCTGGTGCTGAGCGCGGAAGCGAGCCGGCAGGCCGGCCAGATCGGCGAGGCGCGGGACCGCTACCAGCTCGTGCGCACCGCTCCCGGCTCGCCCGTCCTCGGCGCCTACGCGGCGCTGCGCATGGCCCAGATGGACTTCGACACGCGCGAGTTCGGCCAGGCCCGCGACGGCGCGCGCAAGCTGCAGGCCGATACCGCGGCGCCGGCCGAGATCCGCGCGGCCGCGCTCGTGCTGGGCGGCGAGGCCGCGTACTGGGCGCGCGACTACGCGCAGGCCGCCGCGCTCTACAACGCGTTCCTGTCGACCTATCCTACCCACCCGCAGGCGCCGATGGTGAGCCTGGCGCTCGGCTGGGCCGAGCTGCGGGGCGGCAAGCCCGATGCGGCGCGCCAGCGCTGGACGCGCTTCGCCCAGCAGGCGCAGACGGATCCGCGCGCGCCCGAGGCGCTGGTGCTCGCGGCGGAGCAGGCCGGCCGCGCGGGCGATTTCGCGGGGGCGCAGAGCCTGCTCGACCAGGTCGTGGACCGCTATCCCAGCAGCGAGTACGCCGAGGTGGCGGTGCTGAATCGCGCCATCCTCGCGGTGCGCGGCGGCCGGGCGGCCGACACGCTGCCGGAGCTGGGCCGTCTCGTGCAGCGGGGCGCCGTCTCGCCCTACGTGGGGCGGGCGCGGGCCACGCGCGGCGCGGCGCTGCTCGCCACCGGCAAGCCCGCGGAGGCCGAGCGCGACTTCCAGGCCGCGGTGGGTCTGGGGGAGACGGGCCTCGCCCATCTGGGGCTCGGGAGCGCGAGCTTCGCGCGCCAGCAGTGGGACCCGGCGGCGCGCGAGTTCGCGGAAGCGCGCGACGCGGGGGCGGGGCCGGTCGCGGTCGCGGCCAGCTACGGCCTCGCCGCGGTGCTCTTCAACCAGCGCAAGACCGCCGAGTTCAAGCAGGTGGCGACCCCGCTCGTGGCGGGCCCCCAGGATCCGGTCACCACGCCGCGCCTCCTCCACGGACTGGCCGCGGTGGCGGCCGAGGAGAAGCGCTGGCCCGAGGCCCGCACCCTCACGCTGCGTCTGGCCGACCAGTTCCCGAAGTACGAGGGCACGCAGGCCGCGCTGTCGGGTCTGGCGACCGCGGCGGGACAGAACGAGGAGTGGGCGCTTTCGCGCGACATGTACGGCAAGCTCGGCGAGCGCTTCCCGGGGAGCGTGACGAGCGCCGGCAACCGGCTCGACTACGCGGAGGCGCTGCTGCGCACCGGCGCCGCCGCCGAGGCGCGGCGCGCGCTCGAGCCCGCCGCGTCCGCCGCCGCCGGCCCGCCGGCCTCGCCGCGGGGCTCGATGCTGCTCGCCGAGGCGCAGGAGGCCACCGGCGATCGTGCCGCCGCGCTCGAGACCTACACGCGCGTGGCCGCCACGGGTACCGCGAAAGAGAAGGCGTCGGGGCTGCTGGGGCAGGGGCGGCTCCTCGCCGCCGACG
>JBGQIE010000169.1:0-6374 GCA_041498315.1 Candidatus Eiseniibacteriota bacterium | reverse complement strand
GCCCGGCTCCTGGGTGAACGAGCCCTCCTTGAAGCGCACGAGCGTGTCGTACACGCTCGAGAGCACCCGCATCGAGTTGATGTCGGTGAGCTGCCCCGGATCCATCGACGTGGGCTCCGCGACCAGCCCCACCACGAGCGTCTTGGCCGCCGCCCTCGCGTCCGGCGCGCCCGCGCCCCCGAGCGCCGTCGTGAGCGCCACCGCCGCCACCAGCATCCTCTGCCATCGTCTCATCGCGTGTCCTCCTCCGGCCGGGCACTGCCTAGGACTTCATCACCGCAATCGCGGGTCGAGCGCGTCGCGCAGCCCGTCGCCCACGAGGTTACAACCTAGCACCAGGAGAAAGATGGCGAGGCCCGGAATCGCGGCCACGTGCGCGGCCACCGTGATGAACTGCCGGCCGTCGGCCAGCATCGTGCCCCAGTCCGCGGTCGGCGGCTGCGCGCCCAGCCCGATGAAGCTGAGGCCGGCGCTCTCCGTGACCATCACGCCGATGTTCATCGAGACGAACACGAGGATGGGGCCGACGATGCCGGGCAGGATGTGGCGACGGAGGATGCGCCCCTCCGTGGAGCCCACCGCGCGCGCCGCCTCGACGAACTCCTGCTCGCGCAGCAGCAGCACCGCCCCTCGCACCCCGCGCGCGTAGAACGACACGTTGACCACCGCCACCGCGATCATCGCGTTCACGAGCCCGGGCCCGAGCGCGGCCACCAGCAGCATCGCGAGCAGGATGTACGGGAAGGCCATGATCAGGTCGATCCCGCGCATCACCAGGTTGTCGGTCACGCCCCCGTAGAAGCCGGTCACGAGGCCCACCGCGGTGCCCGCGAGCATGGCCAGCAGCGTCGCCACCACCCCCACCACCAGGGACACGCGCGCGCCCCAGATCACCCGGCTCAGCAGGTCGCGGCCCAGGTGATCCGACCCGAGCGGGTAGCCCGGCGCCAGCGGCGGCGCCAACCGTCGGCTCGGCTGGGTCCGGTTGGGATCGGCGAGCGGGAGCGCGGGCGCGAGCACGGCCGCGACCGCGACGGTCAGCACGATGACGAGCCCCGCGGCGCGCCAGCGGCCCGGGCGACGCGGGCTCTTCCCGCCCGCGCTAGACATGCCGCACCCGCGGGTCCACGACCGCGTACAGGAGATCGGTGGCGAGGTTGATCGCCACGTAGGTGGTCGCGATCAGGAGCACGCCCCCCTGCACCAGCGGGAAGTCGCGCGTCAGGATCGCGTTCACCATCATGAAGCCGATGCCCGGCCAGCTGAAGACCGTCTCCACGTAGACCGCCCCGGCGAGCAGGTAGCCCACCTCGAGGCCGAGCACGGTGACGAGCGGCACCAGGGTGTTGCGGAAGGCGTGCCAGCCGATCACCCGCGCCTCGGAGGCGCCCTTGGCGCGCGCGGTGCGCACGTAGTCCTGCGCGATCACGTCCAGCATGTTGGAGCGCGTCAGCCGCGAGACGATCGCCAGCGGCACCAGCGACAGCGTGACCGCGGGCAGGATCAGGTGCGCGAGCAGGTCGCGCAGCCCGCCGTCGCCCACCGGGGCGTACATGCCGGTGCCGGGCAGCCAGCCGAGCCGCACCGAGAAGCCGATGATGAGCAGCAGCCCCACCCAGAACGCGGGCATGCTGATGCCGACCATCGCGATGACCTGGGAGAGCCGATCGAGCCGCGAGCCGGGGCGCGTGGCCGACAGCACGCCCAGCAGGACCCCGAGCGGGAAGGCGAGCAGCAGCGCGCCCCCCGCCAGCACGAGCGTGGCCTGGAAGCGCCGCACCAGCTCCGGCAGCACCGGCCGGCGCAGCATGATGGACCGGCCGAGGTCGCCCTGTGCCGCGCGCGACGCCCATCGCCCGTACTGGACCAGCATCGGCCGGTCGAGGCCGAGCTGTCCCCGCAGCGCGGTCAGCTCCGGCGGCGTCGCCATCGGGCCCAGGAGGATCTGGGCCGGATCGCCGGGCGCCAGGTGCAGCGCGAGGAACACCACGAAGGAGACGCCGACGAGGACGAAGAGCGCGGAGATGAGGCGGTGCGCCAGGTATCGTCGCATGCGTCGGCGCGAGTATAGGAGCGGGCGGCGGGGAGGGCACGGCGGAGCGGGCCGGCCCGCTCCGTGGGTGCGCGCGGGCACGTCCTTGACACGGCGCCCTCACCGGCGCAGTATCGCGCCGGCCGCGACGGCGTGGTCCGCGCCCACGACACGACCTGACCGCACACTCAGCGCGGGCAAGGGCAAAGGGGGCAATCATGGCGACCGAAGCCACCGGCGAGCTCAGGGCCGACGTCCACAGCATCGAACCCATCCCGGAAGCGGACAAGGACTCCACCGGTCCGCAGCAGATGTGGATCTGGGCGGGCGCCAACATCGCCCCGATCAACTGGGCCCTCGGCGCCCTCGGCATCGTGCTGAAGCTCGGGCTCTGGGAGACCATCGCGGTCATCGTGCTCGGCAACATCGTGGGCTGCGCGATCTTCGCGGCCTTCACGGTGATGGGGCACAAGACCGGCGTGAACCAGATGGTGCTCTGCCGCTCCGCGTTCGGCCGCCGGGGCGCCTACCTGCCGAGCGTGCTGATGTTTCTCATGACGCTCGGCTGGATCGGGGTCAACACCTACTTCCCGGTGAAGATCGCGGTGGCCATCCTCGGGCAGTTCGGGTTCGGCGACACCTGGCTGACCAACCTGGTCGTGTGCACGGTGGTGATGGTGATCCAGGTGCTGATCGGCATCTACGGCTTCTACGCGATCCGCACCTTCGAGAAGTACACGGTGCCGGTCACCGCGGCCATCATGGTGGTGATGAGCATTCTGGCCTGGAGCCGGCCGGGGGTCGTCAACTGGGGGCTCACCGGCTCGGTCGCCCCCGGCGCCCATCTGGCGATGATCACGCTGCTCATGACCGCGATCGGGGTCGGCTGGGGGATCTCCTGGGTCACCTGGGCCTCGGACTACTCGCGCTTCGTCCCCCGCTCCGTCTCCTCGAAGGCCGTCTTCTGGTACAGCTACCTGGGGATGTTCGTCCCCACCGTGTGGCTCGCCATTCTCGGCGCGACGGTGGCGAGCGTGACCCTGGACACCGATCCGGCCAAGATGGTCAGCGCCGTCTTCGGCGGGGTCACGAGCCTCCTCGTGCTCCTGATGGTCCTGCACGGCCCCATCGCCACGAATATCCTCAACGTCTACTCGGCCGCGCTGGCCGCGCTCAGCATGGGGGTGCGCTTCTCCCGGACCGCCATCGCGCTGATCGCCGGGATCGTCGGCTACCTGGTCACGATCTACTTCGTGTTCCAGCCGTCATTCGCCAAGGCCTTCGACAACTGGATGATCAGCCTGCTCCTGTGGATGAGTCCGTTCGCCGGGGTGGTCCTCGCCGACTTCTTCATCGCGCGCAAGGGCCACATCGACGTCGCCGAGCTCTACAGCGAGCCCGAGCGCAGCGCCTACGGGGACGTCAACTGGGGCGCGATCGTGGCGTTCGTCGCGGGCCTGGTGGCCGGCTGGTCGGTCGAGGACGGCCTCGTGCCCGCGCTGCAGGGCCCCATCTCCACCAAGCTGCTCAACGGCGCGGACCTGAGCTGGCTGGTCGGCATCGTCGTCGCGGGCGGGCTCTACCTGGTGCTGGGCCGGCGCAGTGCGCCGGCGGCCGTCCCGCGCGCGGTGCGCGGCGGCCGGTAGGCGGCCGCTCGATGGACGAGTTCCTGCGGGCCGCGATCGAGGAGGCGGAGCGGGGCCTCGCCGAGGGCGGCATCCCGATCGGCTCGGTGCTCGTGCACCGGGAGCGCATTCTCGGGCGCGGCCACAACCGCCGGGTGCAGAAGGGCAGCGCGATCCTCCACGGCGAGATGGACGCGCTCGAGAACGCCGGCCGCCAGCCGGCCCGTGTCTATCGCGAGTGCACCATCTACACCACGCTCTCGCCCTGCGCGATGTGCAGCGGCACGATCCTCCTCTACGGGATCCCTCGCGTGGTGGTCGGCGAGAACCACACCTTCCTCGGCGAGGAGGAGCTGCTGCGGAGCCGGGGGGTCACGGTGGACGTGCTCCAGGACGCGCGGTGCCAGGAGCTGATGGCCCAGTTCATCCGGGCGCAGCCGTCCCTCTGGGCGGAGGACATCGGCGAGTAGCCCGGGCGTCCGCCCGGTCAACGGGTCCAGGGCAGCGGCGTCGTCTCGCTCCAGGCGTCGGGGCGGATGCCGAAGGCCTCGATGAAGCGCTGCCAGCCGGAGGCGACCGTGAGGGCCGCGCCCAGCTCGAGGATCTGCCCCTCGTCGAAGTGGCGCCGCAGCTCGGTGAAGAGCGCGTCGTCCACCACCGGCCGCTCACCGGCCAGGCAGTCCGCGAGGCGCAGCGCCGCCACCGTGCGGGCGGGCAGCTCGGCCCGCTCGAGATCGCCGAGCGCGGCCTGCACGTCCCGCTCCGGGAGCCCCTTGCGCACCAACGATGCGCTGCGCGCGAGGCTTCAGTGCACGCAGTGGTTGCGCGCGGCCAGGCGGATGCGGCAGAGCTCCATCAGCCCGGGCTCGAGGCTCGAGCCGCCCGCGTAGACGAACCCGACCCAGTCGAGGAACATGTCCAGCACGGCGGGCCGCCGCGCGAGCGTGAGGAAGAGGTTGTCGTCCCGGTAGGCCTTGGCGAACCAGACGTCGAGCCGCCGCCGCAGCTCCGGATCGAGCCGCGCGGGATCCGCCTTCGGGAGCCGGCCGTGCTCGTTCGCCATGGGTCGGCGCGCTTCGCGCGGTCAGGCCTTGCGGAAGCGGTGGACCCCGTCGCCGCCGACGGAGCGCGTCGCCTGGCCCAGCGCTTCCAGGTAGTGCAGGTGCGCCACCGTCTCGCCGATCGCGAAGCCGAGCTGGTGCGCGTCGAGCTGGCGCCGGAACAGGACCGGCACCAGATCGTTGGCGGTGCGCGGCTCGGCGAGGGCGTCGATCGTCTCGCTGAGCCGCTCGTCGTGGTGGTGCTGCAGGTAGTCGAGCCGCTTGTGCAGGCCGCGGAAGGGCAGCCCGTGCGACGGCAGCACCAGCGTGTCCTCGGGCAGCGGCCGGAAGCGCCCGAGCGAGTCGAGGTAGAGCTTCAGCGGGTTGCCATTGGGCTGGTCCGGCCACACGCTGACGTTGGTCGTGATCTTGGGCAGCACCTGATCGCCCGAGATGAGCACGTTCGCCTCGGGGGAGAACAGGCAGGCGTGCTCCGGGGCATGCCCCATGACCGTGAAGGCGTGCCACCGCCGCCCGCCGATGGTGACGACGTCGCCCTCGCGCACCGCCCGGAAGTCCGGCGCGACGGTCGGCACGAGCTGGCGGTAGTGGTTGCCCCGCCCGCTGAACGCCTGCACCTGCGCCTCGGGGACGCCGTGGCGACGGTAGTGGTCGAGGCGCTTCTGCGAGTCGTTGCCCCCCATCCCCTGCCAGGCGAGATGGGCCATGAGCCACTCCGCCTGCGGGCACCACAGCTCCACGCCGAAGCGCTGCGCGAGCCAGTCCGCGTTGCCGATGTGATCCGGATGGAAGTGGGTGACGAGCACGCGGACGATGGGCTGTCCCGCCAGCTCTCCCACGAAGAGTTGCTCCCACAGCTCGCGGGTCGGCGGCAGCCCGACCCCCGTGTCTACCACCGTGAGGCCGTCGCCGTCGTCGAGCAGCCACAGGTTGATGTGATTGAGCTGGAACGGCAGCGGCATCCGGATCCAGCGGATGCCGGCCGCGACCAGGATGCTGGTCCCGCCCTCGGGCGGCTCGGGCCAGGGATGCGTGAGGCCGGGGGCGGGGGCGGCCAGCGGGTGCTCGGGCTCGGGTTTCATGCCCCCACTCTACCGCGTCTTCCGGGTCTCCCCCAGTCTCAAGGCCCGTACCGTTTCTTGACGACGCCGATCGACCCGGTGTCGGGGATGGTGAGGATGTGCAGGTCGCCATAGTCCAGCGGGCCGATTCCGGTGCCACCGAGCAAGTGATAGACCGCCTGCAAGTTGCCCGAGGCGTTGCCCACCCACACGATCACGCCCCCGGCGTGCTTGTCCAGGATCTCGTCGACGATCGAGCGGGCGGCGAACAGGCTGACGCCGGTGGTGCGGGTGACCTCGATCCCGGAGCGGCTCGCCAGGAGTCTGACCGTGGCGAGGTTGCGCTCGAGATTCGGGCTGTAGATGGCCGTGACCCGCAGGTCGCTCACCGCGTCGACCAGGGCCCTTGCGCGCTCACGCCCCCTGGCGTTCAGCTCCCCCGAGCCTTCGTCCGTGTCGGCATGACGGGTCAGGACCACGGTCGTCGTCGTTCCCGGCTTGGACTGGACCTTGGCCCCGCCGCAGCCCGTGAGAATGGCCACGAGCGAAACGGCGATGAGCCCCGCGCGGAGGACGCCGCGGGTCATCGGGCCGG
>JBGQIE010000168.1:0-6571 GCA_041498315.1 Candidatus Eiseniibacteriota bacterium | reverse complement strand
GGCAGGCCCGGGTAGGGCGTGTCGGCGCCCGCCATGTTGGCGCCCACCACCCGGCCGTGCTGGAGCGCGTGGTCCCAGTGCTCGACGCGCCGCGCCATCGCGAGCCCCAGGTCGGGATACTCGGCGACGTCGCCGGCGGCGTAGATGTCGGGGTTCGAGGTGCGCCCGAACTCGTCCACGGCGATGCCGTTGCGCACTTCGAGCCCGGCGGCCTCGGCCAGATCGGTCTGGGGCTCGATTCCCACCCCCGCGAGCACGAGCTCGGTGGTCACCACGCCTCCGCTTCCGGTGCGGGCCATGATCTTGCCCTGGAGGCTCTCGAACGACACCACCGTGTCGTTCGAGACCGTCTCGACACCCTTCTCGCGGTAGTAGCCGGCAACGAACAGGCCCAGCTCGCGCGGCAGCACGCGCTCGAGCGGCCACTCGCCTTTGTAGAGCAGCGTGACCTCCTTGCCGGCGTGGGTGAGCGCCGCCGCCATCTCCATGCCGATGAACCCGGCCCCGACCACGAGCACGTGCTCGTAGCGGTCGCTGTGGGAGGCGAAGAACAGGTAGTCCTCGAGATCGCGGTAGTAATGCACCCCCGCTTCGTCGGCGCCCGGCACGTTGAGGCGCCGCGGCCGGCCGCCGGTCGCGAGCAGCAGGCGCTCGTAGGCGTACTCGGTGCCGCGCTCGTCCCACACCGCATGCTTCTCGGGATCGAGCTCGACCACCTCGCGGCGCAGCTGCAGCTCGACGCCGTGCTCGCGGTAGTAGGCGGCCGGGTGGACCGCCAGATCGTCCTCGGTGGTCTTGCCGAACCACAGCCCCTTCGAGAGCGGGGGCCGGTGGTAGGGCGCGTGGTTCTCGCGCGACAGCAGGAGGATCGGGCCCTCCGGGTCGCGGCCGCGGATGCCCTCGACCGCCGAGGCGGCGGCGAGCCCGCCGCCCACGATGACGTACTTGTGTTTCATTCCGGCCACTCTAGCACTCCGAGGGCGGCAGCTCGCCCACGCCCTGGAGCTCGCGCTGGAGCCCGCGCTTCCAGGTGCCGCGCGCGGCCCACGCCACGATGATGAGGGCGCGCACCGCGCAGGTGACGGTGATCACCCAGGCGATGCCGAGCGCGCCGTTGTGCATGACGTTCGGAACCCAGAACGCGAGCGGGATGCGCGCGAGCGAGAAGCTGGTGAAGATGACGGACAGCACGAACGTGTGCCCCGAGCCGAGCACCGACTCCGCGGTCACGATCTCCCAGCCGTTGAGGATCAGGCACCCCGCGAGGATGCGCAGGTAGGGCACGCCGATCGCGTGGACCCCGGGATCGCGCGTGAACAGCGTCAGGAAGAAGTCGGGCCACAGCATGATGACCGCGGTGACGGCGGCGCTGAACCAGGTGTTCCACTTGAGCGCGGTGCGGATGACCTCGACCGCGCGATCGGGCCGGCGCGCGCCCAGGTTCTGGCCGACCAGCGCCGCGCCCGCGGTGCCGAGCGCGACCGAGGTCGCGAACTGGATCGCCTCGATGCGGTTCGCGATCCCGATGGTGGCGAGCGCCGCGGCGCCGAAGCGCGCGGCCGAGCGCGCGAACGCGATGTAGACCACCGAGAACAGGACGCCGATGAGTGCCGCGGGAATGCCGACGCGCACCATGCCCGAGATCCGCACCGGCGGGCCCTCGGCACGGCGCGCGAGCGGCAGCGCGCGGTTGCCCCGCGCCGCCACGACCAGGTAGCCGCCCAGCCACGCCGCCCAGGCCGCCACCGTCGCCCACGCGGCACCCGCCACGCCCATGCCGTGAATCGGGCCCCAGCCGTAGATCAGGAGCGGATCGAGCGCCGCGTTGAGGCCCACGGCGCACAGATCGATGAGGAGCGGGGTCCGGGTGTCGCCCGAGGCGCGCATGATGCTCTCGCAGGTGAGCGCCATCATCGCCAGCGGGACGCCGCCGAGCACCACCGCGAGATAGGCCGAGCCGCTCGCGAGCAGGTGCGGATCGCTGCCCATGAGCCCGTAGACCGGGCGCGCGGCGAACACGCCCAGCGCGGTGCCGATGAGCCCGAGCAGCCCCGAGGCGCGCAGGCCCTTGTAGGCCGCCACCCCGGCCCGGCGCCGCTCGCCCGCGCCCAGCAGCTGGCTGGTGTAGGCCGTGACCCCGATCGCGAAGATGTCGTTGAGCGCGTAGATCGCCCACAGGATGAAGATCGAGGTCGTCACCGCGGCGGTGGCCTCGACCCCCAGGCCGCGCACCCACAGGGCGTCCACCCACTGGTAGCCGAGCCGCAGCAGGAAGGAGGCGAGCCCGGGGATCGCCAGGGCGAGCAGCGCGCGCGGAATGGGCTGGGTGACGCCCTCGGGCAGCGCGGTCGCGGGTGTGGTCTGGCTCACGAAACGCCTCGGGGTCGGGACTTGGGGCGCGGATGCGTTCAACGCCGGGTCGGGCACACTACGCGCGGCCCGCGCAACCGGTCAACCTTGGGACCCCCGGGAATCCTCGACGGGGGTGCCAGCATCCAGAAGGACCCGGCCGACCGATTCCGAGGCGGCGGAACCGGGGCTTACCCACGACCACCAGGAGGAGTCATGTCCATACGCCCGGTCAGGCGGATCGTCGAGGCCACGCCCACGATCGAGGGCGCGGGCGTCAAGCTGCGCCGCGCGTTCGGATTCGGGGACACCGACGAGACCGATCCGTTCCTGCTGCTCGACGATTTCCGCAACGACCGCCCCGCCGACTATCTCGCCGGCTTTCCCTGGCACCCGCACCGCGGCATCGAGACCATCACCTACGTGCTCTCGGGGACGGTCGCCCACGGCGACAGCCTCGGCAACCGCGGGGCGCTCGGCGCCGGCGACGTCCAGTGGATGACGGCGGGCCGCGGCATCCTCCACCAGGAGATGCCGCAGGGCGACGCACAGGGACGGATGCACGGATTCCAGCTCTGGGCCAACCTGCCTTCCGCGCTCAAGATGACGACGCCGCGCTACCAGGACATCGTGGCGGGCGCGATTCCCGAGGTCGTGGACGACGACGGCACCCGGGTGCGCGTGGTGTGCGGGGAGTTCTGGGGCAAGCGCGGGCCGGTGGACGGGATCGCGGCCGAGCCGATCTACCTCGACGTGTGGGTCCCCCCCGGGCGCGTCAAGTCGCTGCCGGTGGACACGCGCCGCAACGCCTTCGCCTACGTGTTCGAGGGCAGCGGCTCGTTCCGCGACGCCTCGGCCCCGCGCGGCGTGCTCACCGAGCGCACCGGCCCGGTCGACACCCTGGTGCGCGAGCGCACCGGCAACCGCTCGCTGGTGCTCTTCGACCGTGGCGACGAGGTGCGGGTCGAGGCGGGCGAGGACGGCATCCGGTTCCTGCTCGTGTCGGGCCGGCCGATCGAAGAGCCCGTCGCCTGGCACGGGCCGATCGTCATGAACACCCAGCAGGAGCTGCGCGAGGCCTACGAGGAGCTGCGGGCCGGGACGTTCATCGAGCGCGGCTGAGCGCGCCGCCGCCTCAGCGCCCGGCGGAGTCCGCGGCGGGCTGCGTCTCCTCTTCGGCGTCGAGGGCCCTGAGCGCTTCGTACACCGGCTTCCAGGTGCCATCGAGCGCGATGACCGCCATGTCGTTGGGCGACGGCAGGTCGTCGAGAAACACCGGGAACACGAACGAGGCGTTCAGGAACTCCTTGCGATACTCGGGACGGTAGCGGGTCCGGCCCCGCCCCTCGCGCGACCTCGAGAGCACCTTCGAGAGCGTCAGGCTTCCGAACGTCGCGCCCCACTCGGTGTCGATCTCCTCGGCCCGCTTGGGATTCGCGCGCTTCAGGTCGGGCGGCAGCAGGCAGTATTGGTCGCAGTCGCCGGTCGGCTGGAACAGGGTGTAGACCGTGTTCGCGACCGCGTGCGACTCGTCGCCGTGGCGGGCGAGCGCCTGCTCGTTCTCGACGTCGAGCACCTCGAACTCGTACTGGACCTTGACGTCGCGCCGGCGGGTCACCGCGTTGAAGCTCGCCTCCTCGTAGCGGTCGCGCTCCTTGGCGCCCGGGTCCGGGTCCATGAAATGGCGATACACGGTCGTGTGATAGATCCCGGTGGTCGAGCTGGTGTTGAGGCTCGAGTAGCGGCCCCACACCACGCGCTGCACGCCCAGATCGCGCCCCAGCTGGATGGCCGCGTCGCGGTCGAGGCGCTCGAGCTGGGACACGGTCATCCGGCCGTACACCTGCTCGGCGTCCACGAGCCGCGTGAACTGGAACTCGCGCGGGGTCAGGTGATCGTCGAGCTCGCCGTACATGCGGTCGGCCATGTCCTTCGAGAGCCCGGGCACTTCGGTCTGGTTCGCGAACGGCAGGATCGCCACCCGGGTGAGCGCCAGCTCGTAGGTCTTGGGAATGCGCACGGCGATGTCCCGGTATCCGGGCACGAAGCGGCCGGCACCCACGAAGTTTAGGTAGGCCCGCTTGAACTGGTGGTCCGCGAGCGCCGCCTGCGCCGCGCGGTAGACGTGGTCGGCCGCTGCGTTCAGGATGCGCGACTCGTCGGCACGAAACGCGGGATCGAAGGGCAGCACCACCTGGTAGCGGGCCAGCTCGGCGCGAAAGCGCCCGAACTCGAGCGCCGCCTCGGCGCCCGCGAGCGAGTCGTTGGCCGCGAGGTTCCGCACCCGCGCCTTCCAGTCGGCCGTCATCTGGATCGCGGCACTGGTCATGCTGGCGCGCGCCTTGTCGTTGCGCGGATCCTTGTCGAGCGAACGGCGCGCCAGGTCGTAGGCGCGGCTGGTCTGGCCGGCCCGGAGCGACTCCTCGCTGCGCTCCGCGAGCTTGTTCGAGCTGGCGCAGGAGATCGCGAGACCCCCGAGCAGTACCAGCGCGACACGGAGGCCCAATCGGGCCGCCGGGTGCGCGCGGGAACCTCGTACCCTGTTGCTTGCCATTCGCGACATGTCGCCTCCCTGCCTGGACCCGAACGCGTGGAGCCGGCGCGAGCGCTCCGAAGACTCCGCGGGGCGCCGGCCGGCCTTGCGGAGGTTATCGGCCGCGACGACTCTTGGCTCGACCGCCCGCCTTGCGGGCCTTGGGGGCCTTGGAGCGCGCCGGCTTGCGCGCGGGCTTGCGGGCCGGTTTCCGGGCCGGCTTGCGGGCCTTGACCGGCTTGCGCTTAGGTCCCGTCTTCGCCTTCTTCGCCACCTTCCGGGCGACCGGCTTGCGGGCGGACTTCTTCTTCGCCGCCGGCTTCTTCGCCTTCACGGGCTTCTTCGCCGCCTTCGCAGTCGCCACCCGTTCGCCGCCGGTGCCGCGCACGGCGGTGGCCGCCAGCCTCCCCGGGGTGATCGCGGCCGGCAGGTCCATTCTCGTCTGTCCCGTGGGGGCGGGGGATTCCTCGCGCATGGGCGGGGTGGGATGGGACAGGAAGTAGTCCTTCATGTTGTCGAGATAGAAATCCTTCCAGCCTTCCTCGTAGCGATGGCCGCGCCCCTGGGGCAGGCCGGTGTGATTGATGGTGACCAGCGTGCCGTCCGGCACCGGCTCGAACAGGACCTCGACCCGCGACTCCTCGGCCCCGGGCGGGAAGTCCGAGGCCCACCAGGTCTGGACGATGCGCCGGTTGGGCTGAAGCTCCACGGTCGTGCCGCGGATGCTGCCGCCCCAGGCGCTGTGGCGCCCGCCCACCCAGGGCTCGACGCCGGCGGTGCTGTGCGTGATCGCACTATGTTCCTCGCTGTCCAGCCAGGCGGCGTAGATTCGCTCGGGCGGCGCGGGAATGACTGCCGAGATACGAATGGTGTCGGTGGTCATATCGGTTGCCATGGTGCCTCCGTGATGCCCATGGATCGGGGCCGGCGGCGCGGGCCGCGCCGTGCGACCGTCTCGAGGGGAGGCGTACCCTCCCTGCTCCCCTTTCGAGCCCACTATAGCCTCGCCCGGCGCCGGAGCGGAGCGGCTTTTCAGCCCGGATTTGCTGGGCGAAAACGATCGAGCCGGAAGAGCCCGAGGTCGAGGCGCGGCCGGGAGCCGAGCAGGAGGTCGGCCATGGCCTCCCCCAGGGCGCCCGCGAACTTGAAGCCGTGGCCCGAGCACGGGCTCGCGACCAGCACCCGGTCGTGGCCGGGATGGAAGTCGAGCACGAAGTGGGAGTCGGGCGTGTTGGTGTAGAGGCACACGGCGGATTCGAGCAGCCGCCCGTTGGCATCCGGGATCAGGCGCGCGAGCACCGCGCGGATCGGTCGCACGTCGTCGTCCGTGACCTCGCGGCCCGGCTCGTCGGCGTCGACCGCCCGCCCCTCCTGGTGGCGCGCGACCTTGACACCGTCGCCCAGCGCCGGGAAGCCGTAGATGAAGCGGCCGGGCTCATCCTCCCAGATGAAGACCGGGAAGCGCTCGGGCGAGAACTCGCCCGGCTTGGCCGTCTCCGCCGGCTCGAACCAGAGCTGGACCTGGCGCCGGACGACGAGCGGGAGCTCGAGCTCCGGCAGGAGCCCCGCGGTCCAGGCGCCGCAGGCGATGAGCAGCCGCTCGGCGCCGTAGCGGCCCGCGCTCGTGCGCACCTCGATCCCGTTCGTACCGGCGGTCCACGAAAGGGCGGGCTCATCGGTCTTGAGCGT
>JBGQIE010000167.1:0-6620 GCA_041498315.1 Candidatus Eiseniibacteriota bacterium | reverse complement strand
CTTCTGGGAGGCGCTCGAGCGCGCGGTGGCCCACGAGGCGGTGGCGATGATCCAGATCCAGGCCGGGGCGGCCAAGTCCTATCACCTGGTCCCGCGCGTGGACGCCTTCCTCAAGGCGCGACTGGTGCGGGCGCGCGTCCAGCTCGTGTCGGCGGGCGGCGACAGCGACGCCCAGGCTTCGGCGGCGACGGTGTACGAGAGCGTGCTCCTGGGCGCGAACGGCGGCGCGATGACGCACACCGCGGGCCTGGCGCTCCTGCCCGAGCTGGTGGACGTGTACCACGGGGCCGACCCCGCCCCACTCCTGGCCGGACTGCGCGACCGCGACCCCGAGGGGCTGCGCGAGCTCGCGCTCCATACGCTCGCCTGCTGGCAGCACAGCATCCTCGACTTCCTGTCGTGCATGGGCATCGACGACATCCAGAAGACCTCGGGCAACACCATGGCGATCACGATGACGGCGGACTGGATCCGCGAGGTCGATTCCCTCGCGACCCCCGAGTTCGGCTGTCTCAACGCCGGGCTCAACCGCCGCCGTGTGACCGCCGAGCCGGTGCCCGCGGCGGTGCGCGAGCAGTACCGGATCTCGGCGCTGCTCGGCCAGGTCGAGGCCGACCTGCCGATGGTCCACGCCGCCCGGATCATGGCGCACGAAAACGCCAACTGGCACCTCGAGAACTCGAACCGCAACCTGTCCGCCGATTTTCTCGAGGTCATCTACCGCATGGCCGCGGGCCAGCGCCCGACGATCGACGACTTCTTCATCGCCAGCGATATGGGCGCGATGTCGCTCGACACGGTGGGGCTCAAGCTGTCGCGCGAGTCACTCGCCTGGTCGCTCGAGCGTCTCGAGCGCGACCCGGCGCTGCTCGACTACGTCTCGCTCGCCGTGCCGCGCGGCTTCCTGCGCCCGGGGGCGGTGCCGGCGCTGGCCCAGGTCGAGCTGCGGGCGGTGGGGGCGGCCGAGCCGCTGGCGCGCTTCGAGGCCGACGCGCGCGGGGGATTCGAGATCGCGCTGAGCGCCGGGCATCCGCTGGGCGAGGCGCTGGCCGCCAACAAGGGACTATGGCTGCTCGCGCGCCCGGCTCACTCCGGCGACGGCGGCGAGCAGCGCGTGGACCTGCTCGAGCGGGACCACGGCGGGCACGGGACCTCGGTGCTGCGGGCCTCGCGCGACGGAGGCGTGACGCTGAGGCGCCGGCCGGACGGTGGCTTCGCGCTCTCCGGGTTCGGCTTCCGCGAGCCGGTGTGGCACTCGCCCGTGAGCCACGCCAGCATCTCGCTGGGGGCGGCGTCCGAGGACTTCCTCATCGCCCGCATCGAGGGCAACGCCGGCCTCTCGATGACCTCCTCGGGCGAAGGTGGCCCGATCCGGCTCGCGAGCGCCGAGGACATGAAGTGGGAGAGCCTCCAGGCGGCCAGCGGCCACTTCGGCATCCATGCCGCCGACTTGAGGCGGGTGCGCGACGTCGAGATCAAGATCAACCAGGGCGCCAAGCCCGGCAAGGGCGGCCGGCTCTCGGGGGCCAAGGTCACGACCACCGTGAGCAAGGCGCGCAACATTCCGGTGGGCACCGACGCGCTCTCGCCCGACCCCAAGCACGACATCTATTCGATCGAGGACATGCCGGCCGAGGTGTGGCTGTGGCTGCTCTACCATAACCACTGCGGCATCAAGATCACGGGCTCGAACTACACCCGCTACGTCGCCGCCGGCATGTGGTCGAACTTCGTCGTGGACTACCTGCTCGTGGACGCCGGGATCGGCGGCTCGGGCAACTATCACGCCGACTCCTCGCACGTCGGCTGGCCCGACATCTTCCGCACCATCCTCCACACCCACCACGCGCTGGTCCACGAGAAGGTGGACCTCGACCGCTCGGGCGAGCTCAAGCCGATCCGCGACTTGAACGGCGCGCCGTTCGGCGCCGGCGGCGGCACCCGGCTGTTCGCCTCGGGCGGGCTGCGCGGCGAGCTCGACATGGTCAAGGTGCTGATCGCGGGCGCCGACGGTCTGGTCGAGGCCAGCATCGGCAAGGCGGTGGCCTTCGGCTGCAACCAGTGCGGCAACTGCCACCTCGACTGCCCGCGTGGCGGGATCACGACCAAGCCCGAGCTGACGATGCAGAACGACCGCGGGCTCATGCGCCGCCGCTTCCGCAACTGGGCTGTGCTCAACCTGGTCAAGCTCGCGGTCCTGATCGACGCGCTCAACCGCGAGCGCGGGGCGTTCGACGAGCACGGCCGCGAGGCGCACCCCGACCGGCTCATCCGCGACATCCGCGAGCTGCGTGGCCGCACCGATCTGCTCGAGATGCCGCGCCATCCCGAGCCGGCCCCCGAGCTCGAAGCGGCACTCCCGGCCTCGCCGGCGGCCGAGGTGACGCACGCCGTGCCCCAGGCCGAGCACGACTCCTGCCGCGTGGGCTCGCTCGCGGTGAGCGAGCCGGTCACCGTGGCCGCGATCTGGGAGGCGGCGCGGCTCTCGTACAACGGCGGCAACAACCGCGGCGGCGGCATCGATTTCGCGGGCTTCGCCCCGGCGCCGCTGCGCGAGCAGACCTGCCTGATCTTCAACACCATCGGTCCCGATCGCGCGGACACGATGCGTGAGATGCTCCAGCACCTGGGCGGCTGCGCGTTCTTCGACGCGGCCGGCGCCCGGCTCGACGCGCGCAAGGTCGCGGCACGACTGCCGGAGTTCCGGCTCCCGGTGCGCGAGCGTTACGCGGGTGAGGAGGGCTGGCGCGCGGCCGACCTGCGCGAGAGCCCGGGCGATTTCTACATCTTCTTCGTCAGCCCCGAGCCCGCGGTGGCCGAGCGCTACGGCCGCGCCCTGCTCGAGAGCCCCCACTGGCTCCAGCGCCGCACGAAATACGGCGATCTTTCCACGGCCCAGATCGCGGGCCGCGAGGACTTCGCCGCCGACGTGCGCGAGGAGTACTTCACGGCCCTCGCCCACCTCATCGACTCGCGCTTCTACCGCACGCACGGCGCCGCCGGCGCCCCGGCCGGCAAGTACGCGGCCAAGCGGCGCGGCTACCTGGTCTCGATGGGGGAGGATCTCGGGGCGATCAAGATCTCGGGCTGGACCCACACCATTCCCGAGTACTTCGACTTCGACCGCTTCTGGGCCGGCTACCCGGGCGCGCGCGAGCGCGGCGGGATCGAGACCACCGTCAAAGGCAAGACCTTCACGAGCGCGGCACTCCACGCGCAGGTGTGGGGCATGCACCACCGCTACCCCACGAACTCGCCCGCGATCGACCCCGAAGGCCGCGGCAATCCGGCGGGTGCCCACCCGTTCAAGGCCTACAACGTGCTCCTCATGCACAACGGCGAGCAGGTGGGCGTGGACTCCACCTCGCCGTTCCTGAATGAAGTCGGGTACGTCCACGCCGACCCCTCGATGGGCCCCGGTGCCGCCGACTACCACGGAGACTCGGTGTACGAGCGCAAGGCGCTCACCGACACCGAGTACGCGGCCTACCTGGTCGATTTCACGCGGCGGGTGCTGGGCCTGACCACCGAGGAAGCGAGCCAGATCATCTCGCCCATCACCGGGCTCGACCTCGCGGCCATGGACCCCGAGCGGCGCGCGAAGCTGGCACTCCTCATGACGAACTACGTCCAGCTCACGCCCACCGGGCCCTACAAGTTCACGATCGTCGAGTCGCGCCGCCGCGCCCGCGCCGACGGCACGACGCGCCGCGTGGTGGGCTTCCGCGAGAACATGGACATCAAGTTCCTGCGGCCGCACGAGATCATCGTGACCGCCGACACCGCGGCGCACGGCGTGCACGCGGCCGCCAACGGCAGCGAGGCAAAAATCGCCGACATCATGCTGCGCGTGCTCCACCAGCAGGGCGTGCTCGGCGATGCTGCCGCCGACCTGCGCTTCAACATGCGCCCGGGCGGCAACCCCTTGCGCGGCGACTACGGCGGCGTGCTCGAAGCGTTCACGGCCCCGGGCGAGGGGGCGGTCGAGATCCACAACCGCTTCGGCGAGCCAGTGGTGGTGGGGCGCGCCGGGACCAAGGTGGATCTCGGCATCCCGCTCGCCGACGCCGCGAAGCGCGCGGAAGCGAACTGGCGCGACCTCGTGAGCGGACGCCTCGAGGCGCTGGGGCGCGTGCTCGAGGCTCTGGCTCCGCCCTCGGGACGCTGGTTCGGCCCCGACGACCCGCTGCCCGCGCCCGCCAATGAGTTGATCGAGACCACGCTCGCGCGCGCGCGCACCCTGGGGTTCGAGGACTATCGGATGCTGGTGGAAGATGCGCTGCCTCGCTTCGCGGCCGGTGGTGAGCCGCGGCGCGCGGTGGCGCTGCGCATTCTCACCGAGCTGCGCAAGCGCCTGGTGTTCGCCGATCTGGGCGGCAAGGCGCTCTCGAGCATGGAGTACCTGACCGACGGCGGCCGCGCCGCCTCGGGTGAGGCCGAGGGCGGCATCGTGCGCCTGCTCGACGCGGTGCCGCCGATCGCCGAGGTGCTGGCCTTACCTGGGCCCGGCGGACGGTTCGCCCGCGTTACCACCGAGACGCGCGATGACTTGGCACCGCCGCGTGATCCCGCCAGCGACGTGTTGGTCATCGACGCCGCGGGCTTTCGCAGCGAGTCGTTCCGGCTCGATTCGGCCTCGCGCTTCGTGAGCGAGGCGGTGCGGCTCGGGTGGCGACATCTCATCGCCTACGACTTCAACGGCGGCCCGCGCTACGTCGGCACCAACCTCGCCGGCGAGGGCGGGCAGGCCGCGCGCGGGGTCACGCTCGAGCTCTACGGGCGAGAGTTCGGCGACTTCATCGGGGCGCTGCTCGAAGGCGCGGACATCCGCGTCTACGGGCAGGGGCAGAGCCACCTCGGTATGAAGGCCGACTCGGGCACGCTGTTCGTGCTCCAGGACGTGCTCAACACCTGCATGTACGCCGCGCACGGCGGCACCATCAGCCTGTGGGACTCGGGCTCGCGCTTCGCCGCCGCGGGCCAGAACAAGGTGTTCCTCGCCGACGGCCGCTCGCCCGCGCCGGGGTTCAAGTCCATCCATTTCGGCTCGCCCAACGAGTACGCCTTCGAGTACCTGATGTCGGGTGGCGAGAACTCACTCCACGTCGTCATGGGCTTGGCCAAGCCCGATGCGCGCGGACATCTCGCGCTGCGGCCCAAGCCCTACTCGGGCAAATTCTTCATGTCGGGGGCCGCGGCCGGCCGGGTGTTCGTGTTCGACCCCTACAACCGCCTCGACCCGGCGCAGTATCGCGGCAACGTGCTCTCGGGGATCACGCCCGAGGAGTGGTCGGAGGATCTGGGCCCGTTCATCGAGCGCGAAGCGCGCCGCCGCGGCGCGCCACTCCGGATCGAGCACGATTCGATCTGGGTGCGTCTCGAGGGGGAGTGGCAGCGCTGGCGCTACGACGAGGCGTTCGCGAAGATTATCCCCGTCAAGGTGGCGAAGGCCTCGCAGGAGCTGGGCATCGTGGCGCCCGCGCGGGCGCAGATCGTGGCGGAGTAGTGGCACGGCCCCCACGCTCCGAGCCCCGATCCTGCACCTGGGCCAACGCCTCGCCAGAGTATCTCGCCTACCACGACAAGGAGTGGGGCGTGCCGGTTCACGACGACCGGCGGCTGTTCGAGTTCCTGATCCTCGAGGGAGCCCAGGCGGGGCTGAGCTGGCTCACGATCCTGCGAAAGCGCGCGGCCTACCGGGCGGCGTTCGACCGCTTCGACCCCCGCAAGGTCGCGGCCTACGACCGGCGCCGCGTCGCAGTACTGCTTCAGGATGCCGGGATCGTGCGCAACCGCCTCAAGATCGAGTCGGCGGTCTCGAATGCCCGCGCCTTCCTCGAGACTCAGGACGAGCGCGGCAGCTTCGACGCCTACATCTGGGACTTCGTCGGGGGCGCGCCGATCCAGAACCGGCGCAAATCACTGCGCGAGGTCCCCCCGACCACCGCCGAATCCGACGCGATGAGCAAGGATCTCAAGCGGCGCGCCTTCCGCTTCGTGGGCTCGACCATCTGCTACGCGTTCATGCAGGCCTGCGGGCTCGTGAACGACCACGTCACCGACTGCTACCGGCACGCCGAGCTCGGGGGCAAGCGCCGGGCGCGCTGACCGGACGCCCGGGCGTGTATGCTGCCCGGCCGTGACCCACCTGCCCGACCACATGCTGTTCGTCATGCTCGCGGTGCTGTTTCCGATCCGCGCCGCGACCTTCGGCTACCGCCGGCTCGCCGCGGCCGACCAGGCGGACGTGCCGCGCGTGCGGCTGTGGCTCTACCGCCAGATCATCGCCATCCAGTGGTCGCTCGCGGCGCTGGTCGCCCTGCTGTGGGCCGTGTTCCGCCGCCCGTGGAGCGCGATCGGGCTCAAGCCCGAGCTGAGTCCGGAGCTGATCGGCGTCCTCGCCGGCCTCGTGATCGTGGTGGTGGTGACCGCGCTCCAGCAACGCCGCGGGCCCGGCCGGGAGGCGGCCTACGCGCGGGTGCGCGAGCGCGCGCGCCACATCGAGCGCATGCTGCCGCACGATCCGCGCGAGCTGCGCTGGTTCAGCGCGGTCGCCGTCACGGCCGGGCTGTGCGAGGAGTTGCTCTACCGCGGGTACCTGATCTGGTATCTCCAGCACT
>JBGQIE010000166.1:0-6638 GCA_041498315.1 Candidatus Eiseniibacteriota bacterium | reverse complement strand
CGCTTCTGGCGGCTCTCGGCCGAAGGCGGCGGCACCGGTTCGTGGCAGCGCCCGGGCTCCCCGCTCGCGCGCCTGCTCGGCTGGGTGGACCCGCTGCGAATCTGGTCGCTCGTCATCCTCCCGCTCGCGGCCTGGGGGGCGTATCGCTCGTTCCGCGGTCCGCGGCGCTGGTTCCAGACCCTGAGCGTCTGGGTGATCCTCTATTTCACGGCGCTCGGCGTGGTGTTCTTCGGGTCGCTGCGCATGCGCGCGCCGGCCGAGCCGCTGGTCGCCCTGCTCGCGGCGGCGGGGCTCGACGATCTGTGGCGGCGCATCAGGAGCCGCGCGCGGGGTCTGCGCGTGGTGGAGGGAACGCGTTAAGCCGGTCCCCGAGCTGGTTGTGGTTCAATGCTTTGCGGGCTCGGGTACCCGCACCGGCCGGCGCTCCCACTCGGCGAAGGCGCCGCGCATCACCTGCTCGGCGGGCTTGCCCCGCGGCGTGAACGAAGCGTCCGAGAGGCCGCCGATGCGGTCGGTGCTGAACCACTTCCACCACAGCGCTCCCGCCACCCAGTCGCACGGGGCGAGTGCGCGCACCACGGCCTCGTAGCAGGCGCGCTGGGTCTCGAGGTCGGGCGAGCCGTGGTGCTCCTCCCACGGCCGCACCGGCGCCCCCTCGAACGGCGCGTAGCCCACCTCGGAGAGCAGCACCGGGCGGCGCACGCGCGCCGCCACCGCGCGCAGCCCGGCGAGCGCTTTGGCGGCGCCGCTCTGCAGCTCGGCGACCGAGCGCGTGGGCTTGGCGGCGAGCGGGTCGTAGAACGAGACGCCGATCAGGTCGAGGGCGTCCCAGAAGGCCACACCCTTGACCTCATCGCCCCAGTTCGCGTCGTACGTGAGCGTGCCGTGATAGACGCGCCGCACCTCGCCGATCAGCTCGCGCCAGCGGTCGGGAAACCCGAGCGAGGCCGAGGACAGCTCGTGGCCCACGACCAGGCCATCGAAGCCTTCGCGTTCGGCGAGCAGCGCGTAGTGGAGGATGAAGACGCGATAGGACTCGAAGAAGCGCCGCCAGCCCAGCGGGCCGAAGGCGAGGTCCCCCACCCACCCGCGCGTCCACAGCTGCGGCGCGAGCCACACCCGGATCCCCAGCGCCCGCGCCCGGGCGCCCGCCTCGCAGATCGCCTCGTCCGACTCCTCCTCGACGCCGCCGGCGGCACTGGTGTGGATCTCCGGATCGCCGCCCGGGGACAGATAGCCGAAGGGCGTGAGCGAGATCCAGTTGGCGCCGAGCTGCTTCAGGTTCGACAGCTCGCGCGCGCAGTCGGCCGACAGGTAGCCATGCTCGAGGCTCACGGCGTGGGCAAGGCACACGCCGCGCTGAAATCCGTCCGCCGGCCGCCACACCCGCGGTGCCAGGCCGGACGCGCCCGAGCCCGCGCGCCCGAGCGAGTCCGCGATCAGGCGGTAGCGCTCCTCGACCCGCGACGCCGCGACGCCGCACGCGCGGCACAGGCTGTCGAGCGTGCCGGGCGGGCGCTCGACGAGCAGCGCGAGCAGCGCCACGCGCGCCCGCGCGCCCGCGCACTCCGACAGCGCGCGGGCGAGGATGGCGCGCGCCGGCACGATCGCGAGCGGCGAGCGCCACGCCTCGCCCGGCGCGGCGGCCTCCCGCGCGCTCGGCAGCACGCGCCCGAAGTAGGCCCGCCCGATCGCGCGCGCGAGCGGCTCGCCCTCGAGCCGGCCGCACAGCGAGGCCGCGGCGGGCAGCAGGAAGGGCGAGCGCTCCGAGGCGCCGAGCCGGACCAGACGCGCGGCCGCGACCGACCACAGATCGAGGGCGGCCCGGCCGGCGGGCAGCGCCGCGTGCGCGGCTCCGCCCTCGAGGTGCTCGGGCCGGGTGTCGTGCGTGAGCGTCCCCTTCTCCTCGAGCGACCGGTAGAGCGTGAGCGACACCGGACGCGCGGCCGGCGCCCCGCGCCCCGGCGCGAGCCCGCGCGCGTCGAGGAGACGCAGCAGCGAGTCGGCCTGAGCGAGCGCGGGCCCGGCGAGCGCCAGGCCCGGGGGCGCCGAGACCGCCACTCCCGCGGTGCGCGTGACGCGCAGCGAGGCGGCGAAGCGGCGGGCTTCGTCCTCGCGATCGCGATCGAGCGCCGGGTCGTAGCGCCACGGATGGCCCGCGGACTGGGCGAAGGAGCCCGAGCGCTTGAGCTCGCCGTCGCGGTAGATGCGCCAGTCCTCGGAGCCGAAGAAGAAGCCACCGCCCTCGCGCTCGAGCGCCGCGGCCGAGTTGCCCGCGACGAGCAGCAGGAACCGGTGCGGGTCGAGAGGGTTGGGATACACGAGGTGGAGCACGTCGCCGGGCCGGTCGTAGTCGTGTCCCGCCCAGCGAAAGCCGGAGCGCGTCCACTCGACCGGGAGGGCCGCGCCCAGCTTGCGCGTCCACTCGTTCTGCGCTGCGCCGCCGAACAGGATCACGGGCCGGCGCGCGAACTCCTCGGCGCTCACGTCGCGGTCGGCGACCACGCGGGTCGTGTCGCCGCCGAACAGGCGCTGCGCGACCCCCAGGGCGCGCGCCCGGAGCGCCGCGCTCTGCCCGTCGTCGAGCGTGCCGCGGACGAACAGCCAGTGTTCACGCTCGTCCAGCGCGCTTTCCATCTGCTCGCGGGTGTAGCGGGGCGCCGAGGGCGTGAACGCGGTGAGGACGAGGAGCGCCGCGGCGAGGCCGGGGGCGCGCGCCAGGCGCATCAGCGGGGGCGTGGAATGACGCTCGCGACCTTGAAGCGGAAGGAGTAGTTGCGCGGCTGATTCTCGATCAGGAACAGCATGTCGACGCCGAAATCGAGCCCGGAATACTGGGGCGCGCTGGCGTCGAGCGGGATCAGCGGGCGGTGGAGCTGCTCATCTCTGCCCGCAGGGTCCTGCAGGTAGTCCATGGGCAGCATGTAGTCGGCGTAGGGCTGGAGGGCGGCGATCTGGGTCTGCGCCTGGACGCTGTAGCGGTCCTTCCACCGGGTCGTCGAGTGGGCCACCTTGTACGAGCGCCCGACGATGTCGCGGAACACCGAGCGATCCCAGTCGATCCATACCGGCCGGTTCTGGAGGTTCTCGACCTGGATGTTGAGCGCCTCGGGCGTGGGCCGGAAGTAGAACGACAGGTCGCGGTCCTTGAAGTTGAACTTGGCGCTGCCCGGCACCGTCATCATGAAGCGGATGTCGAATTGCGCCAGGTTCGGATCGTCGGTCGATCCGGACACGGTCCCCGACGGCATGCCTTCGGGCGGCGCGGTCACGACGTGCGGGGGCTCGGCGCCGTGCGGGGCGGGCGTCGCGGCGCACCCGGCCAGGCCCAGCCCCAAGGCCAGGCCCAGCCCCACGGTCACGCCGGCCCGGATGGTGGCGAGGAAGCGCATGGAAGGCACACTAGACGCGGGAAGAAAGCCGCGTCAAGGGCCCGAATGGCCCGCGAGCGCATGGCGCAGCGCCGGCTCGACCTCGGGAAAGCGGAAGGAGAAGCCGGCCTCGAGCAGGCGACGCGGCTCGACCCGCGCGCTCGCGAGCAGCGCCTCGTCGGCCATCCCGCCCAGCGCGATCCTCAGCGCCGCCGCCGGCACGCGCAGGAACGCCGGGCGGCGCAGCACGCGCGCCAGGGCGCGCGTGAACTCGGCGTTCGTGACCGCGCCCGGAGCGGCGGCGTTGACCGCGCCCGCCAGCTCGTCGCGCGCGATGACGTGGCGGATCGCGGCGGTCAGATCCTCGAGCGCGATCCAGCTCATCCACTGCCGCCCGCTGCCGAGCGGGCCCCCGAGGCCGAGCAGAAACGGGAGCCTGAGCGGCGCGAGCATGCCGCCGCGCGCGGCGAACACCGGGGCGATGCGCAGGTGGACCACGCGGATGCCGCGCGCCTCGGCCACGGTGGTCGCCTGCTCCCAGTCGCGCGCGAGGGCGGCCAGGAAGCCGCTCCCGGGCGGGCTCGCCTCGGTGAGCACCTCGCTCCCGCGGTCGCCGTAGATCCCGATCGCCGAGGCCGAGACCAGGACGCGCGGGGGACGCTCGAGCTCCGCGAGCGCCCCGCACAGGAGCCGCGGGGGGCCCACCCGGCTCTCGAGCAGCCGCGCGCGGCGGGCGCGCGTCCAGCGCCCTGCGGCGATGCTCTCCCCCGCCAGGTGGACCACGGCGTCGAACCCCTCGAGGGCCGGCCGCGGGATCGCGCCGCGATCGGGATCCCAGAGCAGCGCGCGCGCGTCGGCCCCGGGGCGACGGACCAGGCGGGAGACGCGTGCGCCCCCGGCCTCGAGGGCCGGCGCGAGGGCCGAGCCGATGAGACCGGAGGCGCCGGTGATCAGAACGCCCGCGGCAGTCACCGCGTGCGCTATTTCCTTTCCATGGCGCTCATGAAGACCTTGAGGAAGTCGATCGGCACCGGGAAGATCGTGGTCGAGTTGTTCTCGGTCGCGATCTCGGCCAGCGTCTGGAGGTAGCGCAGCTGCATCGCCGCCGGCTCCTTCGAAATCACGGCCGCGGCCTCGGTCAGCCGTGCCGCCGCCTGGTACTCGCCCTCGGCGTTGATGACCTTGGCGCGCCGCTCGCGCTCGGCCTCGGCCTGGCGGGCGATGGCGCGCTGCATCTCCTGCGGCAGGTCCACGTTCTTGACCTCGACCGTGGAGACCTTGACGCCCCAGGGCTCGGTCTGGCGGTCGATGACCTGCTGGAGCGCCTGGTTCAGCTTCTCGCGCTCCGAGAGCAGCTCGTCGAGCTCGGCCTGGCCCAGGATCGAGCGCAGCGTGGTCTGGGCGATCTGCGAGGTGGCGTAGAGGTAGTTCTCGACCTGGATCACCGCATCCTGGGAGTTCACGACGCGGAAGTAGATCACCGCGTTGACCTTCACGGTGACGTTGTCCTTGGTGATGATGTCCTGGGGCGGCACGTCCATGGTCACGGTGCGCAGCCCCACCTTGACGGCGCGGTCGATGATCGGAATGAGCAGCACCAAGCCCGGGCCCTTCTCGCCGATGACGCGCCCGAGCCGGAACACGACCAGCCGCTCGTACTCGCGCACGATGCGGATGGCATTGATGAGCACGATGATGAAGAGAAAGGCGACAAAGAATCCCAGCGAACCCAGCAGTCCTATCATTTGAGCTCCTCCTTGGCCGCCGGACGGACCCGCAGCAGCAGCCGGTCCACTCCGACGATGATGACCTCGGTTCCCACTTCGACAGTGGTCTCACTCTCCGCGTTCCACAGCTCGCCCGCGACCCGCACCCGCCCGCGCGGGCCCAGCCGCTCGACCGCGACCGCGCGCGCCCCGACCAGGCCCTTCCAGCCGGTGCGTACCGAGCGGCGCTGGGCGCGCAGCCCGGCCCCGATCACGAACAGGAAGAATGCGGTGGTCGTGAGCGTCGCGCCCGCGATGATGCTCCAGGACACCCGCACGCCCTCGCCCTGGAACAGGATGAGCGAGCCCAGCACCAGCGAGATCACGCCTCCGGCCGCGAGCAGCCCGTGGCTCGTCACCTTGATCTCGGCGATGAAGAACACCACCGCGAGCAGGATGAGCGCCAGGCCGGCGTAGTTGACCGGCAGGGTCGAGAGCGCGAGGAAGGCGAGGATCAGGCTGATGCCGCCCACGACGCCGGGCAGGATGGCGCCTGGATTCTGAAGCTCGAACATCAGGCCGTAGAAGCCGAGCAGCATGAGGATGTAGGCCACGTTTGGATCGGCGATCACCGCCAGGAAGCGCTGGCGCAGCCCGGGCTCGATGATGTCGACGGGCAGTCCCTTGACCGCGAGGCGGTGCTGCTCGTCTCCGCGCCGCCAGACGCGGCCGTCGGCCTTCGCGAGCAGCTCGTCGAGGTCGCCGGCGACGAAGTCCACGACCTTGAGATCCACGGCCTCGGTCTCGCTCGCCGCCACCGCGCGCCGCACCGCCTGCTCGGCCCAGCGCGCGTTGCGGCCGCGCTGCGCGGCCACCGTGCGCGCGAAGGCCGCGGCGTCGTTGGTCACCTTGTGGGCCATGGTCGAATCCATGCCGCCCTGCAGGTTGACCGGCGATGCGGCCCCGATGTTGGTGCCGGGGGCCATCGCCGCGACGTCGGCCGCCATGGTGATGAACACGCCCGCCGAGGCGGCACGCGCGCCGCCGGGCGCCACCCAGGCGATCACCGGGACCTTGGAGGCGAGCATGCGCTTGACCATGTCGCGCATGCTGGTCATGAGCCCGCCGGGCGTATCGATCTGGATGATGAGCGCACGGTAGCCCTCGCGCTCGGCGCGGTCGGCCGCGGCGCCGATCGCCTCGGCGGTGACCGGCGAGACCGGCCCCTCGAGCTTGACGAGCAGTACCCGGGCCCCGCCCTGCGGGACCCGCGCCTTCGATGGGGCGGCGGTGGCACGGAGCAGGAAGCCGGTCGCCAGACCCAGCACGATCGTGGCGAAGAGCGCCAGCGCCGTCCAGCGCGTGAGTCCGGGACGGCGGCGCGCCGTGCGGATGAGCGGGACGAGATCGATCATGACCGGTCCCCCGCGCCCCGCGCACTGGGAGTGCCGGCCGCGGCCGAGCCGCGCCGCGCCAGCGCCGCGCGCCACGCCCCGGGATACTTGAGCCCGCTTCCGGTATTGAAGATCACGACCCGCTCGTCGCGCTTCACTTCGCCGCT
>JBGQIE010000165.1:0-6644 GCA_041498315.1 Candidatus Eiseniibacteriota bacterium | reverse complement strand
GGTTGGGCTCTCCCATCCGGGTGACGAAACAGGCCCGGGGCAAGTGGCCCCGGGCCTGTCTGCGCGCAGGAGGCTGCGAGATCAGCGATAGAGCGTCTTCAGCCGTCCCCAGGTGGCGTTCAAGCGCACGGCAGTCGGGCAGTCGATCACTCCGCCGAGCTTGCCGTTGTTGTACTTGTCGAGCTGCTCGGTGAGCGGATCCGTAGCCGCCGGATTGAGGAAGCCCGATCCGACGGGCGGCACCACGAGTCCGCCGATCATGGCGTCAGCCGCCGTGATGGTCGCGGCGATGGGCGCCGCAAGCGAGCCATTGCAGAGGTTGAGCTTGGCCGCGATCAGCTGGTGGGCGAGCGAGATGAGGCCATTGCCGACCGCGGGCTGGTTGAAGATATCCAGCAGCTGCTGCTTCGTGTACAGCACGGTGCCGAGCAGCATGGGCGTGCAGCTCGGCGGCCACACGTCCTCGTGGTTCTTCCAGAATCCCTGTGTGCACTCCGGGGAGCCGCTGGTGCGCGCGAGCAGCGTGGGCGAGTAAGAGCTCATGTCGCCGCCCGGGCCGCCGGCGGCGTAGGCCCGGAAGACGAAATCCGTTCCGGGGGGCAGCCCGTCCAGGTAGTTCGTCTCGATACCGGTCTCGTCGAAGAGGTCGCCGGGCTGGACCAGCGCTTCCTGGCCCGGGCCGAGGAGGAAGGTCGAGGCGCCCCAGAGGTTGAGGGTCGGGGTGCCGTTGAAGATGCAATAGACCAGGTTCGTGCCGTAGTCCGTGGGCCAACCGCCGAACGCCACGTAATCGCTCTTCTTCATCCATTCGATGCCAAAGCCGGCCGGGGCGCCACTGGGCCCGGCCTTGACGCGCATGGTGACCTCGAACAGACCGATGTCCACGACGCTCACGGTCGGCGTGTCCAAGGGCACCGCCGCGGCCGGGGCCGGGATCGAGAGCGAGAGGACCAATCCCAGCGTCAGTGCAACCGCGAAACTCCGTAGCAACCTCATGCGGGTGATCTCCTTTCGGGACTACATTTACGGGGGAAGGTGGGCGATACACCCGCGGGGGATGCGGGGAACTACGCTGGAAACTTCCGTGTCTGAGGGGACCTCGAATCCAGCGCCTCAGCCTCAACTCATCGAAGCAATGGTCCCAAAGTACCAGGGGGACGTCAATCCCTTTTGCTCGCGCGAGATTAGGCATACCAATCCCGGTGCGATCGAAGCGTTGGAAGGCCGCCCAGGGCCCACAAGCACGGGGGCGGCACGGTGATAGCCCGTGCCGCCCCCCAGCCTCACATGGGACCCCAACCGGGGCCCCAAGAGCCTAGATTCCGCCCTTCGCTTTCCCGCCGTCCAACGCCGGCTTCGAGGCGATGTCGAGCGTCATCATGAACCCGTTGGTGCCCTTGAATTCGTACTGCTTCTCGCCCGATCTCCAGGCTTCGACCGTGTTGGGCATCAGCACGAACCCGTCGTTGTGGTCGGCTCCCCAATACTGCAGGCCCTTGATGACGGGGACCTGGCCGGCCTCGCCGAAACCGCCCTTCTTGAGCGCCACCTCGGCGGTCTTGCCGCCGTCGAGCGTCGCGTGCGCCTCGTCCTTGGTGGCGGTCCACGAGATGTCGCCGACGCCGGTCGTGAGCGAGTTCCACTTGACCGGGAACAGGTGGCCGGCGATGGCCACGATGCCGTCACGCTGGGCCTGGGTGGTCGCCTTGTCGAAGGTCACGACCGCCCAGTCCATCTGACCCTTCGAGAAATCACCGCCCAGGTCGCCGCTCACCCAGAACTTGGCGCCGTCGAGCTTCACGCCGTTGTACACGCCCTGGTTCACCTTGTAGGCGTTGTTGAACCGGCAGAAGTGCTCCTCGGCGTGCATCGCCATGTCGTGATGACCGGCGGGCTGCCCGCCGCCGAAGTAGCAGGTGCAGAACATCGGGCACGAACAGGCCTCGATGACGGTGGCGTTCATCTTCCATTGCGGGTCCGCACTCTTCATCTCGGCGGCCAGGGCGACCGAAATGACGAGGAGACCTCCCGCGCATGCGAGGGCAAGGGCTCTCATGGCTTATTCCTCTCCGGGGGATGGGGGTGGACGTCCGGGGCCCCCAGCCGGGGGCCCGACGCGGCACCTTGTACCACGTTCGGAGGGCCGTGGCGACGGTGTTTTGCCCCCCGGGGGCCGGGGCCGCGCCGGTTGCGGCCCGCGTGCGCCTCCGATAGTGTCAGTCGCCACCCGGCGGGCGCCGATCCACGGACCGCCGGCCCGAACGCCCGTCCCTTCCCCCCGGCAGCCATGAGCCCTTCCATTCTCGAAGCCCTGCGCGAGCGCATCCTGTTCTACGACGGCGGGATGGGCACCCAGCTCCAGGCCCGGAGCCTGGGCCCCGACGACTTCGGCGGCGCGCGTTGGGAGGGCTGCAACGATTACCTTTCGATCACCCGCCCGGACGTGGTCGAGTCGATCCACGACGCCTACTTCGAGGCCGGGGCCGACGTCGTCGAGACCAACTCGTTCCAGGCCTCGCGCGTGCGTCTCGAGGAATGGGGGCTCGCGGCGCGCACCCTGGAGCTGAACCGCGCCGCGGCGACCCTGGCGCGCCGGGCCGCGGACCGCGCCCAGGCCGCCGACGGGCGGCCGCGTTTCGTGGCGGGCTCGATGGGACCCTCCGGCATGCTGCCGTCGTCGGAGGATCCCGATCTCGGCCGGCTCCGGCTCGAAGACCTGGTCGAGGGCTTCCGCGACCAGGCCCGCGGCCTGATCGAAGGCGGCGCCGACGTCCTGATCCTCGAGACCTGCCAGGACATGCTCGAGATGAAGGCGCAGATTCTGGCCGCCCGCGAGGCCTTCGCTCTCGCGGGGCGGCGCGTGCCGCTCCAGGGCTCGGTGACGCTCGATCCCTCGGGACGCATGCTGCTGGGCACCGACATCGGCGCGGCCCTGGCGACCCTCGAGGCGATGGGGGTGGAGATCGTCGGGCTCAATTGCTCGACCGGGCCCGATCTCATGCGCGACGCGGTGCGCTACCTGTCCCAGAACGCGAGCACCTTCATCCACTGCATCCCCAACGCCGGGCTCCCGATCAACGACGGCGGGCGTACGCTCTACCCGATGAAACCCGGCCCGATGGCCGAAACGCTGCGCGAGTTCGTGGTCGAGCAGGGCGTCAACATCGTGGGCGGATGCTGCGGCACCACGCCCGACCACATCCGGGCGCTGGTCGCCGCGGTCGGGCGGCGCGCGCCCACCCCGCGCCCGGGGCGCAGCGGCTGGTTCCTGTCGAGCGGCATGACCGCGACCGCGCTGCGCCAGGAGCCGCGGCCGCTCATCATCGGCGAGCGGCTCAACACCCAGGGGTCGCGCAAGGTCAAGCGCCTGGCGCTCGAGGACCGCATCGAGGAGCTGGTGCCGGTCGCGCGCGAGCAGGTCGAGGGCGGGGCCCACGCGCTCGACATCTGCATGGCGCTCACCGAGCGCACCGACGAGGCGGCGATGATGCGCCGCGTGGTCAAGAAGCTCGCGCTCGCGGTCGAGGCGCCGCTGGTCATCGACTCGACCGAGGCGGCGGTGATCGAAGAGGCGCTGCGGGCGTTTCCGGGCTGCGCGCTCATCAACTCGATCAACATGGAGAACGGGCGCGAGCGCATCGACGCGGTCATGCCGCTGGTCGTCAAGTACGGCGCGGCGGTCATCGCGCTCACCATCGACCCGGTGGGGATGGCGAAGACCGCGGCGCGCAAGCTCGAGGTCGCGCGGGCGATCCACGCCATCGTGACCGGGGAATTTGGCCTGCCGGCCGAGCGGCTGGTGTTCGACGCGCTCACCTTCACGCTCGCGACCGGCGACGCCGAGTTCCTCGATTCGGGGGTCGAGACCCTCGAGGGCATCCGGCTCATCAAGCGCGAGCTGCCGGGCGTGCTCACGAGCCTGGGGGTGTCCAACGTCTCCTTCGGCCTCGGCCGGGAGGCGCGCGCCGTGCTCAACTCGGTGTTCCTCTACCACTGCGTGCAGGCCGGGCTCGACATGGCGATCGTGAACCCCGCCGACATCACGCCCTACGCCGAGATCGGCGCCGAGGACCGCGCCCGCGCCGAGGATCTCATCTTCAACCGCGATCCGCAGGCGCTCGCCGCCTACATCGCGCACTTCGAGGGCCGCACCCCCGAGGGCCGCGAGCAGGCGGACGAGGCCGCCGAGGCGGCGATGAGCGTGGAGCAGAAGCTCCACTTCCAGATCCTCCATCGCAAGCCGGCCGGGATCGAGGCGCTCATCGACGCGGCGGTCAAGCGCCAGGATCCGGTCACGGTGCTCAACACCGTGCTGCTGCCGGCGATGAAGGAGGTGGGCGACAAGTTCGGCGCCGGGGAGCTCATCCTGCCGTTCGTGCTCCAGAGCGCCGAGGTCATGAAGCGGGCGGTCGCCCGGCTCGAGACCTATCTCGAGAAGCGCGCCGACATCAGCAAGGGGCGGGTCGTGGTCGCCACGGTGTACGGCGACGTGCACGACATCGGCAAGAACCTGGTCAAGACCATCCTCAGCAACAACGGCTACACCGTGTTCGACCTGGGCAAGCAGGTGCGGGTCCAGACCATCCTCGACAAGGCGCGGGAGGTGGACGCGACCGCGATCGGGCTGTCGGCGCTGCTGGTCTCGACCAGCAAGCAGATGCCGATCTGCGCCGGCGAGCTCCACCGCGCCGGGCTGCGCATCCCGCTGCTCATCGGCGGGGCGGCGATCAACCGCAACTTCGGCCGGCGCGCGGCCCTGGTGGACGGCGAGGTGTTCTACGAGCCGGGCGTGTACTACTGCAAGGACGCCTTCGAGGGGCTCGACACCGTCAACGCGCTCGCCGATCCGCAGCAGCGCGCTCCGCTGGTCGAGCGCGTCCGCCGCGAGGCGTTCGAGTTCAAGACCCAGTCGGCCGAGCACGAGGCGCGCGCCTCGGCCGCCAGCGAGGCGCAGCGCGACTTCAAGGTGACGGTGTCGCGCGACGTGACCATCCCGGCGCCGCCCTTCTGGGGGGCGCGCGTCACCGCGCCGCGCGACATCCCGTTCGCGGGCATGTTCGAGGCCATGGACCTCAAGACGCTCTACCGGCTCCACTGGGGCGCGCGCGGCAGCGGCGAGGTCTACGACCGGCTGGTGCGCGAGGACTTCGAGCCGCGCCGGCTCCGGCTCCAGCGCGAGGCCGAGAGCAAGGGCTGGATCAAGCCCGCGGCGGCCTACGGCTACTTCCCGGTCCAGAGCGAGGGACAGGACCTGGTGGTCTACGACCCCACGGCGTTCGCGGCCGGCGCGCTCGAGCCGCGCGGCAAGATCGAGGAGATCGCGCGCTTCACCTTCCCGCGCCAGGCCGAGCGCGAGGGGCTGTGCCTGTCGGACTACTTCCGGCCGGCGGCGAGCAGCAGGTTCGACGTGCTGGCGCTCCAGGTCGTGACCGTTGGCCCGTACGTCGACGAGCTGGGCGCGGCGCTCGATCAGCGCGGCGAGTACGCCGAGGCGCTGTTCATCCACGGGCTCGGGGTGGCGGCGGCCGAGGGGCTCGCCGAGTGGCACCACCACAAGATCCGGCGCGAGCTCGGACTCGGGCCCGAGCGCGGCAAGCGCTACTCGTTCGGCTACAGCGCCTGCCCGGATCTCGCCGACCAGGCGAAGCTCTTCAAGCTGCTCGGCCCCGAGGACGGGATCGGGGTGACGCTCACCTCCGCCTATCAGCTGGTCCCGGAGGCCTCGACCTCGGCGATCATCGTCCATCATCCTGAGGCGGTGTACTACATGGTGCGGATGGAAGGGGCGGCGTGAAGATCGAGCCCGTCACGCTCGAAGGCGACCACGTGCGGCTCGAGCCGCTGACGCTCGATCACCACGCCGCGCTGTGCGAGATCGGGCTCGACCCCGAGCTGTGGCGCTGGACCACGACCGACGTGCGCACGCCCGAGGACCTGCGGCGCTACCTCCAGCGCGCGCTCCAGGAGCAGCGCGAGGGCCGCGCCCTGCCGTTCGCGACCATCGATCGCGCGCTCTGGAAGCCGGTCGGGAGCACGCGCTTCGGCAGCATCGAGCCCGAGCACCGGCGGTTCGAAATCGGCTGGACCTGGATCGGGCGCGAATGGCAGCGCACCGCCATCAACACGGAGGCCAAATACCTGATGCTGCGACACGCGTTCGAGGTCTGGGGGGCCCAGCGGGTCGAGTTCAAGACCCATGCGATGAACTACCGGTCGCGCACCGCGATCGCCCGGCTGGGCGCCAAGGAGGAGGGCACGTTCCGCAAGCACATGATCAGCGAGCGCGGGGTGCCGCGCGACACCGTCTATTTCAGCATCATCGACACCGAGTGGGCCGAGGTGAAGGCCGGGCTGGAGCGGAAGCTGCGGGGGGGCGCGTGACCCGGCGCGCGCTCGCGCTGACCGTGGCCGCGGTCCTCGCCACCGGCGCCCCGTCGCGCGCGGGCGCGGCGGCGCCCGCCCCGGCGCCCACGCTCGACCAGATCGTGGCCCTCGAGCGCGTCGGCTCGTTCGCGATCTCGCCCGACGGACGCCAGGTCGCCTATACGGTGCGCGACACCGACTACGTCGCGAACGCGTTCGTGAGCCAGGTGTGGCTCGCCGACGCCGTGACCGGCGCGTGCCGCGCGCTCACCCAGGGCCGC
>JBGQIE010000164.1:0-6676 GCA_041498315.1 Candidatus Eiseniibacteriota bacterium | reverse complement strand
CCTGGGCCGGGATGTCCTGGGGGCGGCGCAGCTGCGGCTGACAGTCCGGCTCCGGAACAGCTACGGGGCGCGCCTGCACGAGGCGGTGCAGGAGTTCGGCATCGCCCCCGGCGATTCGACCGGCGGGTTCGGCAAGGTGGTGGTCATGCGCTTCCCGACGCGCCCCGGCCCCCAGCGCATGCAGGTGAAGCTCGAAGACCGCAACGTGCGGCGCCGTGGGCTCCTCAACCTGGGCCGCAAGGTGAGCGACTTCAACCAGGTCGAGGGCGCCTTCGAGTCGCCGGCCCCGCAGGCCGGAGGCGACCTGTCGGACCCCGAGTTCGTGTGGCACGAGGGCCCGATCACCCGCCCCAGCCCCTTCGTCCGCGCCGAGCACACCGTGCTTCCCAACCCCGAGCGGCTCTACGGGCTCTACGAAACCGATCTGCGCGCCTTCGTCCGCGCCCGGGGCGACGACGCGCGGCCGTGGCGCTGGATCGCGCGCGTCCTCGACAGCCACGGCGCCCTGGTCGCGCAACAGGAGAGCACCGCCGCCGCCTCGCGCTGGCTCGACGCCGGCACCCTGATCGATCTCACGCACGAGCCCTCGGGTGGGTACGACCTCGAAATCAAGGCCTGGCAGGAGGGGGACGCGGGCGCGCTCATGCATCGGGCCCATTTCAGCGTCGCGTGGCAGCCCGACACCTGGACGCGCAATCCGCGCGATGTCGAGGACACCGTCCACTTCCTGTTGAGCGCCGACGACGAGGACGCCTTCGCCCTGCTCCATCCGGGCGAGCAGGAGCGCTTCCTCGAGGACTTCTGGCGCGCCCGCGATCCGTCGCCCGAGACGGCGGAGAACGAGGCCCGCACCACCTTTCTCGAGCGCGTGCATTACGCCGACCGGAACTTCGGTCGTGCCGGGCTGGGGCAGGGGATGTTCTCGGACATGGGGCGCACCTACATCCGCTACGGCGCGCCCGGGGAGGTCTTCCGCCAGGTGCTCCCGGCGGGCGACGAGACCCTGCGCCAGGTCGTGAACCAGCTCACGCTCACCGAGGACCGGCCGATCTCGGAGGACGTCAAGCAGCACGGATTGGGTGGCGACATCCGCCCCTGGGAGGTGTGGATCTACGAAGGCGACATCCCGCTGCCTCCGGACGCGGATCCCAAGGTCGGCGTGAGCGGGCAGCCCCGGCGGCGGCTGGTGTTCCTGTTCGTGGACGAGCACGGTCTCGGCGATTACCGGTTGCGCTACTCGACCGAGTAGGAGGCCGGCGGGCGGGCTTCCCGGCCCGCTTGACCCCGCTTCCCGCCTTGCGGCATAGTCCCTGCCGTCCAAGCTCTTAAGCCTCAACCATTCCGCGACTTGGCGCGTTTCCTGAACACTACGGATACGATTGCATGCGTCCGCGCACCTCGAGGCCAGCCTCGGCACCGCGCCCCACGGGCGCCTGCCGTCCTCGGGCGGACGGCATGCGAGGCGGTGGATCCGCGCCGGCTCCCCGCGCGCGCCCCGGCGCCCGCCCCATCCTTCGACCTCTACCCCCACGGAGATAGATCGTCATGACCCTTCGGATCGGTATCAACGGGTTCGGCCGCATCGGCCGACTGGTGGTCCGCGCCGCCGTCGAGCGCGGGGCACCCCTCGAGTTCGTCGCCGTCAACGACATCACGGACGCCCCGACGCTCGCCCATCTGCTGCGCTACGACTCGATCCACGGCATCTGGCCGCGCGCGGGACGGGCGACCGACGGCCAGCTCACCGTGGACGGCAGGCCGATCAAGGTGCTGAGCGAGAAGGAGCCGGCGAAGCTGCCCTGGAAGGCGCTGGGCGCCGAGATCGTGCTCGAGGCGACCGGCAAGTTCACGGACCGGGCCGGCGGCGCGCTCCACCTCGGCGCCGGCGCCCGCGGCGTTCTGATCTCCGCGCCCGCCAAGGGCGCGGACCTCACCTTCGTCTTCGGGGTCAACGACCGGCTGTTCGAGCCGGCCAAGCACCAGGTCGTCTCGATCGGATCGTGCACCACGAACTGCCTCGCCCCCGTGGCCAAGGTGCTCCACGACGGCTTCGGCATCGAGCAGGGATTCATGACGACCATCCACGCCTACACGAACGATCAGCGCATCCTCGATCTGCCCCACAAGGATCTGCGCCGGGCGCGCGCGGCCGGCGTCAACCTGATCCCGACCACGACCGGGGCCGCGAAGGCGATCGGCGAGGTGCTCCCCGAGCTCAAGGGGCGGCTCGACGGGATCTCGGTGCGCGCCCCGGTCGTGGACGGCTCGCTCGTCGACCTGGTGTGCCGGGTGAAGCAGACGGCAACCCGGGAAGCCGTCAACGCGGCGATGAAATCCGCTGCGGTCGGACCCCTGATAGGCATCCTCGAATACTGCGAGGACCCGATCGTCTCCTCGGACGTGATCGGCAATCCGCACAGCGCCGTCTTCGATGCGCTCTCGACCAGCGTGCTCGACGGCTCGCTGGTCAAGATCCTGGCCTGGTACGACAACGAGTGGGGCTTCTCGAACCGCGTCGTGGACGCGCTGCTCCGGTGGGCGTGAACGTGGAGCGCGCGGCGCTGGCCCGCAAGAAGAGCGTGCGCGACCTGAGCCCCGCCGGCCGGCGGGTGCTGGTTCGGGTCGATTTCAACGTCCCCCTCCAGGCGGGGGCGGTCAGCGACGATTCCCGGATCGTCGCGTCGATCCCGACCATCCGCTACCTGATGGGCAAGGGTGCGCGCCTCATCCTCATGTCCCACCTGGGGCGGCCCAAGGCCGGCCCCGATCCCAAGCTGAGCCTCAAGCCGGTCGCCGAGCGCCTGGCGCGCCTGCTGCGGACGCCGGTGACCCTCGCGCCCGACTGCGTCGGTCCCGAGACCGAACGCCAGGCCCTGGCGCTTCGTGACGGCGAGGTCCTGCTGCTCGAGAACCTGCGCTTCCACCCCGAGGAGGAGCAGAACGACCCGGCGTTCGCGCGCCAGCTCGCCGCACTCGGCGAGCTCTACGTCAACGACGCGTTCGGGACCGCGCACCGCGCGCACGCCTCGACCGAGGGCGTCACCCATTTCCTGCGGCCGGCGGTCGCGGGCTTCCTGATGCAGAAGGAGCTCGACTACCTGGGCCGTGCGCTCGAGCAGCCGGCCCACCCGTTCGTGGCGGTGCTGGGCGGCGCCAAGATCTCGGGCAAGATCGACGTCATCACCGCGCTGCTCCAGCGCGTGGACGGCCTGCTCATCGGCGGCGCCATGATGTTCACGTTCCTGCGTGCGCAGGGGCACGCGACCGGACGATCCCTGGTCGAGGAGGACAAGCTCGAGCTCGCGAAGACGGTGCTCGAGCAGGCCAAGGCGCGCGGCGTCGAGCTGGTGCTGCCCGTGGACTGCGTGGTTTCGACCGCGTCCGATGGCAGCGCCCCCGGAGTCGCGCGCGCGATCGATCAGATCGGTCCCGGGGAGATGGGCGTGGACATCGGGCCGCGGAGCGTGGCCGAGTTCGCGACCCGCATCCGCGGCGCCCGCACCGTGCTGTGGAACGGCCCGGTCGGGATCTTCGAGGTGCCCGCCTTCGCCGCCGGCACCCAGGGCGTGGCGCGCGCGATCGCCGAGGCCACCGGCCGCGGCGCGATCACGATCGTGGGCGGCGGGGATTCGGTGGCGGCGATCCAGCAGCTCGGCCTGGAGGAGAAGTTCACCCATCTCTCGACCGGGGGCGGGGCCTCGCTCGAGTTCCTCGAAGGCCGCGTGCTGCCCGGCGTCGCGGCACTCGACGACGCGGAGTCCTGATGCCGGCCTGGGCGCGGCGCCCGCGGCTGGTCGTGGGCAATTGGAAGATGCACAAGAGCGCCGCCGAAGGGGCGGCCCTGGCGCGCGAGCTGCGTGCGCTCCTCCCTTCGCCCGCGTGCGAGGTCGCGGTGTGCCCGCCCTTCACCGCGCTCGCCGCGGTCGCCGCCGCGCTCCAGGGCAGCGCGGTCCACCTGGGGGCGCAGAACCTCCACGCCGAGCCGCGCGGTGCCTTCACCGGCGAGATCGCGGGGGGGATGCTGACCGAGGCCGGCTGCCGCTTCGTGATCGTCGGCCACTCGGAGCGCCGGCGGCTGTTCGCCGAGGACGACGCCCTGGTGGCCCGCAAGCTGCGCGCCGCGCAGGCCTGCGGGCTCACGCCGATCGTGTGCGTGGGCGAAACGCTCGCCGAGCGTGAATCCGGCCGCACCGCCGAGGTGCTGGTGCGCCAGATCGTGGCCGCCTACGACGGGCTTTCGGCCGAGGCCGCGGCCGCCACGGTCATCGCTTACGAGCCGGTGTGGGCGATCGGCACCGGCCGTGTGGCGTCCCCGGAACAGGCGTGCGAGGCGCACCAGGTCCTGCGCACCGCGCTCGACCGCGTCGTTCCCGGAGGCGGCGGGGGCGGCTGCGCGGTGCTCTACGGCGGCAGCGTGACCGCGGACAACGCGGCGTCGTTGTTCGCCGAGGCCCAGATCGACGGCGCGCTCGTGGGCGGGGCCTCCCTCGAGGCGGCCTCGTTCTCGCGCATCGTCATGGCCGCGGTCACCCGCTGAAGGGGCCGGTGACGCGGGCCGGTTTGACGGCCCCCGCGGCCGTTGCTAATGTTCACGCCCGCTCGCGCGTGGGCCGCGCCGTCGCATGCGGCCCGGCGGGACTCCGGAGGGGCTCCGGGCCAGACTCGAGGATTTCATGTACGTATTCCTGATGTTCGTTCACTTGATCGTGTGCCTCGGGCTCATCAGCGTCGTGCTGCTGCAGTCGGGGAAGGGCGGAGGGCTCGCCGGCGGCGCCTTCGGCGGCTCGGCCCAGACCGTGTTCGGCGGGCGTGGCGCCACGGATTTCATCACGCGCGCGACCATGGTGCTGGGCGCCGCGTTCTTCCTCACGTCGCTGACGCTCGCGCTCATGTCCGCGGGCTCCGCGCGTCCGACCCGGAGCGTCATCCAGGAGGAGGCGCGCCAGGCCGGCACCGCGCCCGCCGCGCTTCCTTCCACGCCGGGCCAGCCGGTGGGAGCGCCGGGCACGGCCCCCGCGGTGGGCGGCCCGGCACCCACGAATGCGCCTCCGGCCGTCACGCCGGCGCCGGGCGGCACGAGCGCGCCGAAGCCCTTGCCGGGCGGCAAGCCTCCGGGAGGAAGGTAGAGTCACGAGCACCGGGGCGGGACCTCGCGGGCGACGAGACGCGCGAGTCCCGACCCGCGACAGCCGACGCAGGGATGGGCCCGGGTGGTGGAATTGGTAGACACGTACGTTTGAGGGGCGTATGGGGCAACCCGTGCGAGTTCAAGTCTCGCCCCGGGCACCACTCATCCAGCAGTCGCCGCGACGAGCCACGCGATGTTCCGCGTGGCTTTTCGCTGGCCGCCGGCAAGGGGGTCCAGCCGCCGGGTCCGGCGGCCTGCCCGGCCCAGGCGCCCGCGGCCCGTCGCCGCAAGGAATTCCGTGACACCGCGGCCCCGTTGACGTAGCCTCGTATCGGGTCCTCATGGCCGCATTCGGTCCCCCCGGAGGAGCCCACCTTTTCCATCCCTGCCGAGGAGGATCCCCATGCTACGTGGCCACCCCACAACTACGCTCTTCTCATTTGGGCCCTGGAGCCGCGCGCTCGTCCTGATCGCGCTCGCCCTTCTGCCCGCCACGATCGCACGGGCGGTTCCCGGCGATCTGGTCTCCGCCGTTTCGCTCCCGATCCCGGGCAACGGAGTCAGCGTCGCCTCCGACTGCAACAATCCGCTGCCCAACATCTACTACACACACGGCCTGGATCCGACGCTCTACGTCACGAACAAGTTCGGCGCCAATCTGGGCGCGAAGCCGATTCGCACCGCCGCGGGTGCGCCCGTGGACATCGACGAGATGGCGTACGATCGCTTCGCTGGCGTCATCTACGGCGTCGAGCACAACAGCAATCCCGAGAACGTCTGGATGATCAACCCGTTCTCGGGTCTCGCGACCTTCATGTTCGTGAGCGCGACGATCAGCCTCGGCACCTTCCGGGACGGACTGGCGTTCGATGCGAGCGACAACACGCTGTGGGTCAGCGGCGACGTCAGCACGACCATCGAGCACTACACCCTGGCCGGCGGCTTCATCGGGGCGATCACGCCCACGGACGCCGCGGGCGTGGCACTGGGCAGCATCAGCGGGGTCCAGGTGGGCGTCGGCGACCTGCTCTACCTCGGCCGGAACGGCTTCGGGCAGATCGTCCGGGTCAAAAAGAGCGACGGCAGCTTCATCAGCCTGTTCGCCTCGGCGAGCGGCCGTGACGAGGGCCTGGAGTGCGATCCGATCAGCTTCGCGCCCAAGCTGGTGCTGTGGTCGCGCGACTACAACACCCCCACCATCGACGCGATCGAGTTGGAGCAGGGTACCTGCGCGTGCGGTGGTGCGACGCCGACCAAGAAGACGACTTGGGGCAGCATCAAGGCCATCTACCGCTAGAGACCGGAAGCATTCGCGCGGGCCGGGGCGGCACGACGCCGTCGCCGGCCCGCGCTTTTTGGCGCGCGCCTCAGGGCCCGAGCAGCTCGCGCGCGAATTCGTCGAGCGTCTCGCCGTCCACGGATCCCGTCACCCGGCGCACGATGTCGCCACGCCGGTCGATGAAGAACGTGGTCGGGATCACGCGGATCGGGCCGTAGAGATCGAGCAGCATCTCGTCGGCGATGGCGATCTGAAATCGGAGTCCCAGG
>JBGQIE010000163.1:0-6683 GCA_041498315.1 Candidatus Eiseniibacteriota bacterium | reverse complement strand
GAATCGAACCCGAGCGGCTCGGCGAGATCCCCCAGGGCCAGGTGCTCGGCGAGCACGGCGGCATCCGGGATCCCTTCCTTGGTCAGCATGTTCAGCGCGATCCCGACCTTCATGTGCGCCTCCTTGCCTCCACGAGCGGGTGCCGAGCAGTCATGACCACGGTCGCGTCACCAGAGGAACATAGCAGGAAAGCCGCCGCGACGCGGGGAAAGACCAGGTTGCCATGACCGGCCCGGAGAGCCGGCTTCGCCACAAGTTCATCGGGCTCTTCCGCCTCGTGGACGCGTGCGAGAGGCCCGGATGTCCCGTCTGCCGCTGCCTCGAGTCCGACGCCAGGCAATACCTCGGCTTCGGGGGCTTCTGCAACTGCAGACCGCCGATTCTGAGGAGCGCTATCTCCGCGCCGCGCTCCAGTTCGTCGATGACGACCAGTCAGACCGAGAAGCTCATCGCGCGGACGCTCCCGAATTGGGGGAGCTGCCCGGGCCCCTCGCTCTGGGCGAGCAAGGTCGTGAAGTTGGCGTCCGTGTGCGGCGCGATGCCGAACTGGTTCGCCTCGGCCGCCACCGGCGGATAGTGAGGTCGGGCTTGTCGTTGGCGTTCACGTCCGAGGTCCACACCGCGTACCGCCCGAGCGTGAAGCCGCGGGTTCTAGCACGGAGGCGGCGGCGGACCCGGCCCGTGATGCCTCAGAAGTAGGTGTTACCGAGCGGCGGGGGTGATGCCTCAAAATTGTGTTACCCACGGGCGGCCTCCTGACGGCGGGGGCGAGTGTCGGCGAGTTTCCACAGCAGGTCCAGCGTCTGCTGGATGTCGCGAGCCAGGGCGATGGGATCGAGGGTGTGAAACTGCTGCGCGAGGGCATGCCGCTGGTGGGGGCTGAGGCGGGCCGCGGCCAGGACCCGCTGGTAGGGGGTCTGCGGGAGATCGTAGCGCTTGACGACCCGGCTGCCGACGCGGCGCTTACTGACGAGCTTGCGGACGGGGCGGAAGAAGTTGAGCTGCAGCCGGAGCAGGCCATAGAGGCGCTGCAGGACGGCGAAGGCGGCGCGGGAGCTATAGCGGGCGTAGCCCACGAGCCGGCGGACGACGAGGCCGTTGCGCTGCTCGACCCAGGCCTGATCGTTCTTGCGATACGGGCGGCCGCGCGTGAAGCGAATGCCCTCCCGGCGGCACCAGGCCAGCAGGCAATCGTTGATGAACTCGCTGCCGTTGTCGCTGTGCCATGCGCGCAGCGGGAAGGGCAACCGGTGGCGGACGAGATGAACGCCGCTGCTCACCCGTCGGTGGTGGAGCCCCCAGACGGCCTGCAGCTCGGTCCACGTGGTCGCGACGTCGACGGCCACTAGGGTGGTGAGGTAGAAACCCGCGGTGGACTCGCCACAATGCAAGACGAGGTCGCCTTGCAGGGCGCCCGGCCCGATCCCGGTCCACTCACTCCAGGTGCGCAGTGGCACTTGCGCGCGGAGCGTGCCGAGCGCCGGGGCGAGGCGGTGCGGCTGCCGGGGGCGGCGGCGACGCAGCACCCGCAGCAGTCGATCGAGCGTGGCCGGGCTGGCGGCGGTGAGGGCGGTGCGGACCCCGGGCGCCACCACGACGCCGTGGTGCCGTTCCAACGCGGCCAGGAGCGTAGGCAGGATCGCAACGAGCAGCTTGCCAGACAGATAGTCGCTGGCGCTCCACACGCGCTCGAGGATGGGCACCAGGTCGGGGCCGTAGCGTGGCGGCCGGCCCGGGGGACGCCCGGGCGGGCGCGCCGCGGCCCGCAACCGGCGGATCGCCGCCTTGCGGTGACCGCCCGTCGTACGGCAGTACTCGTCGAGGATCTTTCCCCGCTCCCGCCTATCGGCAACACGGTACCGCCGACGCAACACCTCGGCGTACTCTCGGCGCGCTCGCTCGGTCACAGGGCCTCCTTTTCGGCTTCGCTGGTAACACCGGTTTTGAGGCACCCACCTGCGTTTCGGTAACACTTGTTTTGAGGGTGATCGCGCTCTTTACCTCGTTCCGCCGCTGAGGCAGGATAGGCGGGCATGAAGCCGGCCCCGTTCGAGTACCACCGCCCGTCCTCGCTTGCCGAGACGTTCGACCTCCTCGATCGCTACGGCGACGACGGCCGCCTCCTCGCCGGGGGCCAGAGCCTCGTGCCCGCGCTCAACATGCGGCTGGCCACGCCGCGCGCGGTCATCGACATCAACCGGCTGCCCGGCCTCGACACCATCCGGGTGACGCCCGAGGGGCTCGTCATCGGCGCGCTTACGCGGCAGGAGGCGCTCGAGGCGTCGCCGCTCGTGCGGGAGCACGCGCCGCTGCTCGCGGCGGCGGTGCCCCACGTGGGCCACGCCGCGATCCGGGCGCGCGGCACCGTCGGGGGGAGCCTCGCGCTGGCCGATCCCGCCGCCGAGCTGCCGGCGTGCGCGGTGGCGCTCGAGGCGATGATTCACCTGAGGAGCCGCCGCGGGTCGCGGGCCGTGGCGGCGGCGGACTTCTTCCGCGGCATCTACACGACGGCGCTCGAGCCGGGGGAGATCGTGACGGAGGTCGCGGTGCCGCGCGCCGCGCCAGGGTGGCGCTCCGGGTTCGAGGAGCTGGCGCGCCGCCAGGGTGACTTCGCGCTCGCCGGGCTCGCCGCGCGGGTGCGCTTCGAGGGCGCGGCGGTCGGCGAGGCGCGGCTCGTGTTCTTCGGCGTTGGCCCGCGGCCCGTCCGGGCTCACGGTGCCGAGGCCGTCCTGGTCGGCCGGCGCGCCGACGCCGATACGCTGAGCGCCGCGGGACGCGCGCTGGACGGCGATCTCGACCCGCCGAGCGACATCCACGGCTCGCCCGCCCTGCGCCGGCATCTCGCCCGCGTGCTGCTCTCGCGCGTGGTGAGCCGGCTGGCGGAGAACGTCTCCTGAAGATCGCCCTGACCGTCAACGGCGCCGCGGTCTCGCGGGAGGTCGAGCCGCGGCAGAACCTGGTCGACTTCCTCCGGTACGAGCTCGAGCTGACCGGCTCGCACATCGGCTGCGAGCACGGCGTCTGCGGCGCCTGCACCGTCCGGGTGGACGGCAAGGCGATCCGGGGCTGCCTGATGCTCGCCGCCCAGGCCGACGGCTGTCGCGTCGAGACCATCGAGGGCCTGGCCGCGAGCGGCGCCATCGCCGCGCTGCAGCAGGCCTTCCGCATGGAGAATGCGCTGCAGTGCGGTTTCTGCACGTCCGGGATGCTGCTCACCGCGCACGAGCTGCTCGAGCGCGAGCCGCATCCGGACCCGGTGGCCGTCCGGGAGGCCCTGGGCGGCAACTACTGCCGGTGCACCGGCTACCATGCCATCGTGCAGGCGGTCATCAACGCGGCCACCGGCCGGCAAGGGCGGGCCGCGGCCCAGGCTGCTCTTGGCGAGGGCGGCTACGTTGGCCGCTCGGTGGTGCGGCTCCAGACCGCGCGGCTCGTCGCCGGCCGGGGTCTCTACACCGACGACGTGGCGGTGCCGCGGCTCCTGCACGCCGCGTTCGTGCGGTCGCCCCACGCCCACGCGCGCATCGCCGCCATCGACACCACCGAGGCGGCCGCGCTGCCCGGCGTGGTCGCGGTGGTGACCGGTCGCGAGCTGGCCGCGCGCTGCGAGCCCTGGGTGGGCGTGCTCAAGAACTACGCGAGCATGAAGTCCGCGCCGCAGTATCCGCTCGCGCTGGACAAGGCGGTGTGGCAGGGCGAGCCGGTGGTCGCGGTCGTGGCGGAGTCGCGCGCGCTCGCGGAGGACGGCTGCGCCCGCGTGCGCGTGACGTGGGAGCCGCTCCCGCCGGTGGTGGACGCCGAGGCGGCGCTCGCCCCCGGGACGCCGGTCATCCACCCGGAGCTGGGTGACAACCTCGTGCTCGAGTCGCGGGTGAAGTCGGGCGACGTGGACGCCGCGTTCCGCGCGGCGGACGCGGTCTACCGGGACATCTTCGACACCGGACGGCACACCGTGGTCAGCCTGGAGCCGCGGGTCGTGCTGGCGGACTACGACCCGGCCGACGAGACGCTCACCGTGTACCACTCCGGGCAAGCGCCGTACATGATGCACGACATCCTGTCGCGGCATCTCCGGATTCCCGAGCACCGCGTGCGCGTGATCAACAAGGACGTCGGGGGCTCCTTCGGCCTCAAGATCCACACGTATCCGGACGAGATCGCGACCTGCGCGCTGGCCGTGATGCTCGGCCGGGCCGTGAAGTTCCTCGCGGACCGCGTCGAGTCGTTCCAGACCGACATCCACTCGCGCGACCATCGGGTCACCGCGGAGGTGGCGGTGAAGCGCGACGGGACGATCCTCGGGATGCGCCTCGACGACCTGGCGCCCGTCGGCCCCTTCTCGATGTATCCGCGCTCGAGCGTGGTCGAGAGCGGTCAGGTCCTGCGCACCACCCCGGGCCCGTACCGCTTCCGCGACTACGAGGCGCGCGGGCGGGTGGTGTTCCAGAACAAGACGCCGATGTCCCAGTACCGCGCGGTCGGGCACCCGGTCGCCGCGCTCGTCATGGAGGCCATGGTCGACCGCGTGGCGCGCGAGTTGGGGCTCGATCCCGTCGCGGTGCGCCGGCGCAATCTCCTGACCGCCGACATGTATCCGTACACCGCGCCCACCGGGCTCTTCTTCGAGCGGCTCTCGCACGAGGAGTCGCTCGACGCGGTGCTGGCGCTGTCGGGCTACCGGTCGCTCTGCGTGGAGCGGGACGGGCTGCGCGGCCGCGGCGTCTACCGCGGGCTCGGCCTCTGCGTCTTCATCGACCTGACGGTGCCGGGCGCGCAGACCTACGGGACGGGCGGCGCGCGCATCTCATCGCAGGACGGCACCACGATCCGCCTCGAGCCGACCGGCAAGCTGACGGTGCTCTCGAGCATCACCGAGCAGGGGCAGGGGACCGACACGATCCTGGCCCAGGTCGCGGCCGCGACCGTAGGGGTGGCGATCGAGGACGTGCGCGTGGTGACGGGCGACACCATGGTGACGCCCTACGGCGGCGGCACCTGGGGCAGCCGGGGCGCGGGCATCGGGGGCGAGGCGACGATCCAGACCGGCAAGGCGCTCAAGGAGAATATCCTGAAGGTCGCCGCCGCCGTCCTCGAGGTGGACGCGCTCGATCTCGACGTCCGGCGCGGGCAGATCGTCGACGCGCGCACCGGGGAGGCCCGCCTGCCGCTTTCCGAGCTGGGGCGGGTGGCCTACTTCCGTCCCGACCTGCTCCCGAAGGATTTCCAGTCCGAGCTGACGGTGACACGGCACTACGTGCCCCGCCACCAGCCGCTGGCCTACACGAACGGGGTGCAGATCTCCCACGTGGAGGTCGACGTGGACACCGGCTTCGTGAAGCTCCTCGGCCACTGGGTCGCGGAAGACTGCGGGCGCATCATCAACCCGATGCTCGTGGACGAGCAGGTGCGGGGCGGCGTGGCGCACGGCATCGGCGACGCGCTCTTCGAGCACTGCGTCTACGACGAGCAGGGCCAGCTCCTGACCACGACGATGTCGGACTACCTCGTGCCCATGGCGCCCGAGCTCCCCGACATCGGGGTCGCCCACGTCGAGACCCCGACCGCCTACTCCGAGGGCGGCTTCAAGGGGGCGGGCGAGGGCGGCGTCGCGGGCGCGCCCGGCGCAATCCTCAACGCGGTCAACGACGCGCTCAGCCCCTTCAACGCCCGCGTCACCCGCGTGCCGATGACCCCCGAGGTCATCCTCCGCGCGTTGGGCAAGCTCTAACTCTCCATCCACCCTCTCCCCAGAGGGGAGAGGGGGAGAGGGGGCGGCTCAAACCCCGAGGTAGCGCCGCCGGGCCTCCGCGTCGCCCGCGAGGTCGCGCGAGCGGGCCTCGTGCTTGATCAGGCCCTTCTCGATCACGTACACGCGCTGGGTCGCCTCGAGCGCGAGCCGCGTGTTCTGCTCCACGAGGAGGACGGCCACCCCCTGGCGCTGGATCTCGAGGATCGTCCGGCTGATCGTGGAGACGAAGGCGGGCATCAGGCCCTCCGTCGGCTCGTCGATGAGCAGCAGCTTCGGGTTCGTGCCGAGGCTTCGCGCCATCGTCAGCATCTGCTGCTCGCCGCCGCTCAGGGTCTTGCCCTGGTTGGAGAGACGCTCGGCCAGCGGCGGGAACAGCTCGAGGACCCGCGCCAGGTATTCGTCCATCCGCCGGCCGCCGTCGACGGTGAGCCGGGCCATCTTGAGGTTCTCGTAGACGCTGAGGTTGGGGAAGATCCGGCGCTCCTCGGGGACGTAGCCGATGCCCGCCTGCACGATGCGGTACGGGGGCAGGCTCGTGATGTCGACGCCGTTCCACGTGACGCGGCCGCGCCGCGCGCGCACCACCGCCATGATCGTCTTGAGGGTGGTGGTCTTGCCGGCGCCGTTGCGCCCGAGCAGGGCGACGGCCTCGCCCGCCTCGACGGTGAGGGAGACGCCCTGGAGCACGTGGCTCAGGCCGTAGTAGGCGTCGACGCCTTCGACCCGGAGCACGGGAGCGCTCAGTCCCTCAGGTAGACGCGCCGCACGTCGGGGTTCTCGCGGATCTCCGCCGGGGTGCCCTCGGCGAGGACCTCGCCGTAGTTGAGCACGGTGATGCGGTCGGAGATGCCCATCACCACCTCCATGTCGTGCTCCACCACCACGATCGTGACGTGGCCGGCCAGCCGGCGCACGAAGGCGGCGGTGCGCTGGG
>JBGQIE010000162.1:0-6685 GCA_041498315.1 Candidatus Eiseniibacteriota bacterium | reverse complement strand
CCGCCGGCTTGGCGCGCCGCTCCGAGAGCAGGCACAGCCGGCTCCCCACCCCGCCGGCGAGGATGAAGGCGTAGCGCGCGCCGCTCATACCACGCCCTGATACCAGGGATGGCTGGCGGTCGTGGCCCCGGCGGGCAGCACGCCGCCGGGGAAATCGGCCGGCCCGGCGCCGATGCCCACCACCGCCGCGCGGCCCACCCGCATGCCGGCGGGAATGGTCGCGTCCTTCCCCACCAGCGCGAGCCCCTCGAGCCAGGCGTGCTCGAGGCCGGCCGGCACGTCGCCCCATCCGACCATCGCGCGCTCGCACACCCGCACGCACTTGTCGAGGATCGCGCGCTCGACCCGGGCGCCGGACTCGATGATGGTGTCCTGCATGACGACCGCATCCTCGACCACCGCGCCGGGCTCGATCGTGGCGCCCGGGAACAGCACCGAGCGGCGCACCGTGCCGTTCACCCGGCAGCCGTTCGCGACCAGGCTGTCCTCGATCACCGCATGTCCCCCGAGCACGACCGGCGGGCGCTCCTCGTCGCGCGTGAGCAGCGGCCAGGCCGGGTCGTGGAGCACCAGCCGCGGATCGCGCCCCACCGCCTCGAGATTGGCGCGGAAGTAGGAGCCCACGGTCCCCACGTCCTCCCAGTAGCCCTCGAATGCGTGGGCGTGGACGCGCGCCCCGTCGGCCAGCATCGGCCGCAGCACGTCGAGCACCACGTCCATGGGCCGATCGCGGATGCGCTCGGCGAGTGCCGCGGGCTCGAACACGTAGATCCCCATGTTGGCGAACGGCGTGCTCGTGCGCTCGGGCTTCTCCTCGAGCGCGGTCACGCGCCCGTCGCGCTCGACCGTCGCCATCCCGAATCGTCGCGATTGATCCGCGGCCACGCGGGTGACCGCCAGGGTCGCCGCCGCGCCGCTCTCGAGATGGGTGTGCAGCAGCGCCCGGTAGTCCATGCGGTAGATGTGGTCGCCCGAGAGCACCAGCAGGCGCTCGGGCCGGCGCTCGTCGATGAGGTCCCAGTTCTGGGCGATCGCGTCGGCGGTGCCGTGGTACCAGCCCGCGTGGCTGCGGGTCAGGTAGGGCTGGAGCACCATGACCCCGCCCCCGCGGTGGTCGAGGTCCCAGGGCCGCCCGGCGCCGATGTGATCGTGGAGCGAGGTCGGAGCGTGCTGGACCAGGAGCCCGACCTGCCGGATCTCGGAGTGGCAGCAGTTGCTGAGGACGAAGTCGATGACGCGGTACTTGCCGGCGAAGGGCACCGCGCTCACGGCCCGCTCGGCGGTGAGCACGCTCAGGCGCTCGCTGCCGCCGCCCGCGAGCACCAACGCCATCACCTGCCGCATGCCGCTCTCCGCGCGTGAGTCCGAGTGGGACGCGCTGCAGGCTAGGAAGGCGTCGGGGTCAAGTCAAGCGCCGGGGGCGCTTACCAGCTGTAGGAGGCGGAGACCAGGTGGGTGGTGTCGAGGTTCTGGTCGTCGGGGAACGCCTGGTCGCTCGCCGCGAGGAAACGGTGCAGGTTGGCGGCGTAGTCGACGCCGATCTGCTTGTAGCGCACCCCGGCGCCGAAGGTGAGGTCCTTGCCGTCGACTCCGGAGCGCAGCGCGAAGGCGTTGTTGTACCAGTACTCGATCCCGGTGCGCAGCTCGGCGGTCACGTTGCCGAACTTGAGCTCGCTGTCGAGCTTGCGCCCTTCGAACCCCCAGCCGAGATCGAGCGCCACCGTGAGGGCGTGGTGGCTGGCGGGATAGAAGTTGAACGCCGAGCCGGTGTCTATCGAGGGCGACACGATCTCGCGCGCGCCGTTGCTCCACGCCAGATAGGTCGTCGTCAGATCGCGGATCACGCCGGCGATGGTCACGGCATCGGTGGGCATGTAGAGCAGCCCGGCGTCGAGACCGGCGCCGAACGACGTCACGTGCTTGCGTGCCACGACGTCGGGAATGCTCTGGCGCACGAACTTGATCGTGCCGCCGTACGCCCAGTGGGTGCCGTGCTGCCGGGCGAAGGAGGTGAAGAGCGCCATGTCGCTGCTCGAGGCCAAGTAGATCTCGCTCTGCGGAATGTGGAGGCGCTCGCCCGGCTCCCAGATCCCGTCGGCGTTGCCCGGATCGTTGGTCCCCGGGTCGTTGTCGAGCCCGTAGTCGTCGAAGTCGATGATCGGCTTGAGGTCCTGCGGCCGCGGCGTGATCGGGATGTCGTCCACCGCCGAGCGCAGCAGCGCGACCCCCAGGGCCGAGTGCCGGGCGGTCGGGCCCCCGAGCGGGAACACCACGCCCAGGTAGTCCTGGTTGACGAGATTGCCGAACTTCTCGGCGTGCTGCGGCAGGACCTCGCGATAGGGCAGGTAGACCATGCCGGCCGGGTTCCACCACATCGCGCTCGCGTCGTCGGCGACCGCGGTGAACGCGCCGCCCATCCCCAGGGCGCGGGCGCCGACCTGGATCTTGAGGAACTCGCCGGCGTACTTCGTGGCGGAGGCCGGGCTGGGGGCGAGGACGGCGAGCACCAGGCCCAGCACAGCGGTCGCGCGCGCGCGCATCGTGGAAACCCCGAGGTGAACCGGAAACGGCCCGTGAACACGCAAGCCTAAGAGCCGGGCTCCCCGGCTGTCAACGCCGGGCGGCGCTAGATCGGCGTCAGACGGTGGAGGGGTCTCCACTGCTGCTGGCTGACGTTCCCGAACGGCGGCGCGATGCGCCACTCGCCACGGACCTGGACCAGGTGATTCTCGGTGCGGAAGCTCAGCTCCTCGGCGATCCCGAGGGCGAAGTAGTGCACCTCGTAGTTCACCATGACCCGGCCCCGTCGCACCGGCAGGGAGTGGACCTCCTCGAGACGCAGATCGCGGGTCGTCGGCATGAACCACACCGCGCCCGGGTAGGGGCCGGTGTAGTTGCCATCCTCGATGCACTCCGAGGCCGTCTCCGCGTCGCCCGCGCTCAGCGCCTCCCAGTAGGTCCGCAGGGTGGAGACCGGAGAGCCGAAGCGCGGATCCATCTCGCAGCGCTGACCCTGGCCGAGCACGCTGAAGCACAGCGTCAGGACCAACAGCCAGGAGAGCGCGCTGACCCGCTCCCTGGGGGTCGCGCTGGAAAGGACCTCGTCGTTCGCGCACGCAACACTCCCTACCCCGCCGGGGGGCGTGGGCGTTCCCGTTTCTTGCGAAACGGGGCGGGGAAGCGGGACGCGATCGAGCTGCACGGAGCTGCCTCCGGGGGTGTGGCGCCGGTGAGAAGGAGGTGCATCCGTGCGAACGAAATGATGGGCCGGCCGGCTGTCCCGCCGGCCCGCATCCGTGACCTGCACGCCTTACGTAGCGCAGGATGCGTTCCGAACCATCGCGATCGAGGCGGGAAAGTGTTCCGTTGAGGAACCAAATGAAAGAATGGCCGCAATGGACTGTGGCCCATCCCCTTGCGGGCTTGAGCGGAGCCGGGAGAGCGGGCCCCGTCAGCGGCTGCGGCGCCGGCCCGACCCCTGGGACGGCTTCCGGCTGCGGAAAATCGCGCCGCCGCGACCTCCGCGCCGCGCCATCTCACCCGACCGGCCTGAAAGCTCGGGGCCACGCCCGCGGCCGCCCGAGGCACGCTCCCGTCGCGCCGGGGACTCGGGGCCACGCCGGCGGCCACCCGTCGCGCGCTCGCGGCGCGCCGGAAATTCGGAGCCTCGCCGGCCGGTTCCCGTGGCGCGCCCTCGGCGCGCGGGAAACTCGGGGCCGCGCTGGCGGCTTCCCGCCGGGCGCTCCCCGCGCGGCGGAAACCCCGGGCGGCGCGGGCGGCTTCCCGTGGCGCGCTCCCGGCGCGCGGGAATCAACGGGCCTCGCCCGCGGCTCCTTGCCGTGCGCTCCTGGCGCGCCGGAAACTCAGGTCTTCCCCTGCGGCCTCCCGCAGCACGCTCGCGGCGGGCCGGAAACTCAGGTCTTCCCCTGCGGCCTCCCGCGGGGCGCTCGCGGCGGGCCGGGGACTCGGGGCGGCGACGTGCGATTGAAACGCTCGCGCTCCGCGATCGCTCGGGCCTCGCGAACGGCTCGGCAGCAGCGCGCGGTCGCGGGACGAGCGCCGGGCGACGGGCCGCCTGCTCCCCCCGCGGCACCCCGAGGTAACGGCCACCCGGCCGCGGGCGCGGCGAGGGGCGGGCGCTCGCCGCGCGCAGGCTCGCAACTTCGCTCTCGGAAAGCTCCCGCCACATGCCGCGCGGCAGCTCGCCCAGGCGGATCGGCCCGTAGGCGGACCGATGGAGCCCGAGCACGGTGAGCCCCACCGCCTCGCACATGCGGCGCACCTGCCGGTAGCGGCCCTCGTGGATGACGAGCGACACCATCGCGCGCTCGGGTGTCGCATCGACGGTCCAGGCGCGCGCCGGCGCGCTCACGACTCCGGGCTCGAACTCGACGCCGGTCGCGAGGCGCTGGATCTGGGCGGGCTGGGGCACCTGGGCGACGCGCACGCGGTAGGATTTCGCGACCCCAAAGCGCGGATGCATGAGCCGGTGCGCAAGCTCGCCGTCGTTCGTGAGAACCAGGAGCCCGCTCGTGTCGGCGTCGAGGCGCCCGACCGGGAACAGGCGCGGCCCGGGCGGCAGCAGGTCGCGGATCGTGCGCCGGCCCTCGGGGTCGTGGAGCGTCGAGATGACCCCGACTGGCTTGTGGAGGATGTAGTAGCGCTGTCCTGTGGCGGCCGGGAGCGGCCGGTTGCGGACCTCGATCTTGTCGCGCTCGGGCTCGACCATGGTGCCCGGCTCGCGCACGACCTCCCCGTTGATCCGCACCGCGCCCGACTGGATGAGCGCGTCGCACTTGCGGCGCGCCCCGAGGCCGCGCTGCGCGAGCAGCTTGTTGAGCCGAATGCTCAAGCGGAGCCCGAGTCGGGCGCGTCGTCCACGGTGGCGCCGCGCCGCTCGTCCAGGTCCTCGTCGGAGTCGCCCGCGCCGGCCCCGGCCGGCTCGATCTCGTGGGCGACGAAATCGTGGAGATGCGCGGCCTCGTTCGCGGCCAGATCGGAGGCGACCTGCGAGACCACCTCGAGCTCCATCATGTCGAGCTGCTCGGGCTCGCGGGCCGCGACCAGCGCGCGCAGCTCCTCGGGGCGCGGCAGCTCGCTCAGATCGCGCAGGCCGAAGTAGTCGAGGAACTCCTGGGTGGTGCCGTAGAGCAGCGGGCGGCCCACGACCTTCGAGCGCCCGCGGATCGTGACCAGGCTGCGCTCGAGCAGCGTGGCGAGCACGGCGCTCGAATCGACGCCGCGGATGGCCTCGACCTCGCTCTTCGTCACCGGCTGCTTGTAGGCGATGATCGCCATGGTCTCGAGGGCGGCGCGCGAGAGCCGCAGGCGCTTCCTGCCGCGCAGCATGCGCGCGACCCACTCGGACTGGGCGGCGGTCGTGACCATCATCCAGCCGCCCGCGATCTCACGCAGCTCGACGCCGGCCCCGCGGGCGGCGTAGGACTCCCCCAGCGCCTGGAGCGCGGCGGCCACCTCGTCGATGGTCGCATCGAGCGACTCGGCGAGCAGGCTCACCGGCAGCGGCTGGTCGGAGGAGAACAGCAGCGCTTCAAGCGCCGGCAGGAGATTCATCGGAGGCATGGGGCTCACTTCCTTCCGTCTGGCGGTGGAGAATGCGGATGTCGCCGAAGATTTCGCTCTGAACGACCAGGATGGTTCCCAGCTTGATGAGCTCGAGCAGCGCCATGAACGTCACGATCATCTCGGCGCGCGCGCGGCAGCGCAGCAGCAGCTCGGTGAACGACGCCTCGCCCCGCTCGGCGATCGTGCTCGCGATCAGGCGCATCTTGTCCTCGACGTCGTAGAGCTCCCCCTCGACCTCGTAGACCGTGGTCTCGGGGAGCCGCGACATGATGCGGTTGAGGGCGTCGAGCAGGTCGAACAGGGTCGCGGGCGCAAGTGGCAGCGGCCCCATCTCCTCGTCGCCCGGCACCATGCCGCGCTCGAACAGCAGGCGGCGCTCGCTCTCCATGTCCTTGAGCGTGCCGGCCGCCTCCTTGAAGGTGCGGTACTCGACCAGGCGCTGGACCAGCTCCTCGCGCGGATCCCCCTCGTCCTCCTCCTCGCCGCTCTGCGGCAGCGGCAGGAGCATCTTGGCCTTGATGCGCATCAGGGTCGCCGCCATGACCAGGAACTCCCCCGCGACCTCGAGGTCGAGCGCCCGCATGAGCTCCAGGTAGGCGAGGTACTGCTGGGTGATGTGCGCGATCGGGATGTCGTAGATGTCGATCTCGTCACGCTTGATGAGGTGGAGCAGCAGGTCGAGCGGCCCCTCGAAGCGCGCGAGCTTGATGGTCACCGTCGGGCGCCCCGACGGCGTCTCGCTCGGGTGGTCCGGCCCCGCCCCGGGCTCGCCCGGCGGCCGCGGCCCGCGCGGCTCGCGCCCGCTCATCGCGCGCCCTTTCGACCCGGGGCGGGCCCCAGGGCCTCGGGCCCGGTCGGCTCGAGGTTCATGGCGCTGCGCACCTGCTCCATCGTCGCCTGGGCCACGGCGCGCGCGCGCTGGTTGCCGGTGGCGACGATGTCGCGCACCAGGTCGGGATCGGCCGCGTAGCGCGCGCGGCGCTCGCGGATCGGCGCCAGCACCTCGGCCAGCACCTGGGCCAGGTGCTTCTTGTCCGGCACGCACGCCAGCTCCCCGGCGCGGCACAGGCGCGCGATCTCCGCGGCGCCCCCGGGATTG
>JBGQIE010000161.1:0-6686 GCA_041498315.1 Candidatus Eiseniibacteriota bacterium | reverse complement strand
CGCGATCAGGGGCTGGACGTCACCCCGGGTGCCGAAGCCGGCAAGCAGGACTCTCATTGTCACGCAGTCTTCGGTACGCGGGCGGGGAATCTTCAGGCCCACGCGGCGGGAGGCAGACCATCGTGACGTGCAACAATCCGTTGACAGGCTCTCGCGCTCCCTTTTATGTTTTGTGCGTTCACTCGCGCGGCAGAAAGCGCGCGATCCCGGAGGCTCGGGCGGCTGACGGGATCGGGAGGGTTGGGTCCCTCCGCTGCAGGAAGGCCCCGAAAAGGAGGTGGTCCATTGGACAGTAATCGGTTGGGTTCGGTGGAGGTGACGTCCTCGTAGGGGACCTCCGGCAGCTGTGACGCCCGGGGCCAACCCCAGGACGGGGTAACCCAGCGTCGCCAACACCGAAAGTCCAGGGGGCTCCGGTCCGGAAACGGGTCGGAGCCTTCCTAATTGTTGGCGCTGAGCCCTTTGGCCGCGCCCACCGGCCATTGCGGGCCCACGCCACCCCCCTAAACCGACGCCCTTGGCCCGCCGATAACCCGGGGGCGACCCTGCCACCGCGCGCCCCGCGAAACCGGCATGCACGGATGCGTCCCTTATGGTTCACGACCAGGTGAGATGACCAAGAAGCCCGCGGCCTCAGGCTCCGACCAACCCGCGCCCCAGGACGGCGGCTCCGGGAAGCGTGAGGCTGCCACTGCGAAACGTCCCGACAACCAGGCCCTGCCGCTGGTCCTGCGCGAGTCCTTCGACGTCTCGACCGATCTCATCTTCGTCGCGGATGCCGAGGGCAGGCTGCTGTGGGTCAACAGCGCCTTCGACTACCTGTCGGGGCTCGATCGGCTCGAATACGTGGGCCAGCCCTTCCACAAGCTCGTCGCCCCGGGCGACTCTCGCAAGCTGGCCGCCTACTTTTTCAGGCAGAAGCACAAGCGCCCGAACCTGTGCCTGGCCGACATCCCGCTCAACGCGGCCGAGAAGAAGCACCCGCGCGTAGCCCTGCGCATCCGCTACGTCGAGGATCGCCCGGGCGAGGGCCTGTTCGTGGGCGTGGGGCGCGCCATCGGCACCCCGGGCGCCGATACCGAGACGCTGCGCGGCCGGGTGGCGGAGATCGCGGCGCACATCGCCGAGGCGCGCGCCGGCACGATGGTGCGGACCGAGTTCCTCGAGGCGATGAGCGGCGAGATCCGCACCCCGATGGACGTGGTCATGAGCATGGTCCAACTCCTGCTCGACACCACGCTCGACGACGAGCAGCGGCGGCTGATGGGGGTCATCCGCAGCTCGGGCCAGTCGCTTCTCAACCTGATCAACGACACCATCGAGTTCTCGCAGCTCGAGGCCGGGGATCTCGAGGTGGCGGACCGCGAGTTCGACCTGCGGGTCGCGACCGGCGAGGTCGAGGCACAGCTCGCCCCGCTCGCGCTCGAGAAGGGGCTCACGTTCGAGGTCAAGGTGGATCACGACGTGCCCTCGCGCCTCAAGGGCGACCCGGGGCGCCTGCGTCAGGTGATGCTCAATCTCACCGGCACGGCGATCCGGCTGACCGGCAAGGGCGGCGTGAGCCTCGAGGTCACCCGCGTGGACGAGGACGACACCAGCGTCATACTGCGCTTCGCGGTCGAGCACCCGATCGCGAAGGAGTCGCGTCACGATCTCGAAGGGCTGCTCGAGGCGTTTCAGCAGTCGGCCTCCGCGCCGCGCCAGCGCTTCGGCGGGGCGCTGCTCGGACTCGCGATCTCGCGGCGGCTGGTGCTCATGATGGGCGGCGAGGTCGGAGTCGATGTCGGGGTGGCCGACAAGGGGACCGCGAGCACGCTGTGGTTCCAGATCGACCTCGAGAAGCAGGTCGAGAAGAAGATGGAACAGGCGGTGCTCCGCGTGAGTCCGCAGCACAAGACGGCCAAGGCCGAAACGCTCGAGGGCATGCTCGTCATGGTCATCGATTCCTCGCCCACGACCCGAAAGTCGCTGGCCGAGTCAGTTCATGAGCGGGGCTGCGTGGCGATCGAGGCCGAGAACAGCGCGCTGGCCCTGATCCAGATGCGCAAGGCGGCCGCGGCGGGCAAGCCGGTGCGCGTGGCGCTGATCGACAAGGAGCTGGCGGACGGCGGCTCGTACGAGCTCGCCAAGGTGATCCATGCCGACAAGAAGCTCGGGAACCCCCACCTGCTCCTGCTCGCCGGCACCGGGCAGCGCGGCGACGCTGCGAACGCCGCGGCGGCGGGATTCGAGGCCTACCTCATGAAGCCGCTGCGCTCGGCGGAGCTCCACGAAGCGTTGCTCGCGGTCATGGCCAACGCGGCCCGCGGAAAGACCGAGCTGGTCACCCGCCACACGCTCGCCGAGGCACGCCGCAGCGACGTGCGGGTGCTCATGGTCGAGGACAGCCAGGTGGATCTGCTGGTCTCCCAGTGGGCGCTCGAGCGCCAGGGCTACAGCGTCGACGTGGCGGCCACCGCGGCGGCGGCACTCGAAGCGTGCGCGCGCAGCAAGTTCGCGATCATCCTGCTCGACCTCCAGCTTCCGGATGGCAACGGCTACGAAGTCGTCGCGGAGCTCCGCAAGCGCGAGGCCGCGCAGGGCCACCCGCGCACGCCGATCGTCGCGATGACGGCGGACATCAACCCCGGCACGCGCGAGAAGTGCCTGGTGGCGGGCATGGACGACTACCTGTCCAAGCCCGTGGATCTCGAGGCGCTGTGTGCCTGCGTGACCCACTGGCTCCTGACGTCCGGGGATGCGGCGCCCGAGGCGGGCGCGGAGCGCGCGGACACGCCCAAGTCCGAAGCGCCCAGGTCCGCCGCGCCCGCGCCGGCCGCGCCCGCGGCGAGGCCCGCCGCGGCGCCGGCGGCGGCCAAGCCCGCGCCCGCCAAGCCCGCGGCACCCGTTCCTCCGCGATCGCCGGAGCCGCACCGGGGTCGGATCAAGGTGGTCGAGGTGGGGGACGACGACGAGCTCGCCTTCGGGCACATCACGCCGGGCGTCCAGACGGGCGGCGAGCTGCCGACGTTCGACCTCGAGCGGCTCGAAGAGATCTCCATGGGCGTCGCCAAGCTGCGCGATCAGCTGCTCGACACCTTCCTCGCCGAGATCGGGCCCCGGCTCGACCGGCTCGCCGAGGCCGTGAGCCTGGGCGACGCGCACCAGGTCGAGGTCGAATCCCATGGCCTCAGGGGCATGCTCGGCACGATCGGCGCCCGGGCGGGCGCCGAGCTGTTCGGCGCGCTCGAAACCCTGAGCATCGGCGGCGACGTGTCGATCGCCGGTCCGCTGCTCAAGCGCGCGACCATCGAGGCCGCGCGCGCGCGCGCCGCGATCGAGGCGCTGCCGTTTCGAAACGCCGCCTGACGCCGCGTTTCGCCCGCGGACGCTGTGCTAAAGTGTCCGCCCCATGCGCCTCATCATCCCGCCCCGACTCGCCCTGCTGGCGCTCGCCCACTTCTCGATCGACGCGTATTCGAGCTTCTTCTCGCCGCTCCTGCCGCTGCTCGTCGCCCGCCTCCACTTGAGCCTCACGCGCGTCGGGGCCCTGGTGGCGCTGGCCTCGCTCGCCTCGTCGTTTTCGCAGCCGCTGTTCGGCTGGCTCTCGGACCGCCTCCGCCGCCCCTGGTTCGTGGCGCTCGGGCCCCCCATCGCCGCGGTGTTCATGGCGTCCATCGGCCTGGCGTCCAGCTTCTGGGGGCTGGTCTCGCTCCTCATCCTGGGCGGCATCGGCGTCGCCGCGTTCCACCCGCAGGCGGCGGTGCTGGCGAGCGGGCTTTCGACCAGCCGCTCGGTGGCGATGTCCCTGTTCGTGACCGGCGGCACGCTGGGCTTCGCGTTCGGGCCCCTGTTCGCGGTGTCGGTGGTGGGCGCCTGGGGCCTCGAGCGCACCTGGCTCGCGGCGATCCCGGGCGTGCTCATGGGCGTGCTGCTGCTCTCCCAATCCCACCGCCTCGACCCGCATCCGCGCGCCCGTGGCCCGCGCCCCGCGTTCTCCGAGCTCAGGCCGGTCGCGCGCCCGCTCACGCTGCTCTATTTCGCGGTGGTGTGCCGCTCGGTCGTGTCGTACGGCTTCATGACCTTCCTGCCGCTCTACTTGAGCCGCCGCGGCTACACGGTGGCGACCGGCGGCGCGCTGCTCACGGCCTATCTCGGGCTGGGCGCCATGGGAGGATTCCTGGGCGGCTGGCTCGCCGATCGCTGGGGCGGGCGCAACGTCGTGCGCGCTTCGTTCATCGGCGCCCTGCCGCTCTACTTTGCGTTCCTGTTCCTGCCCGACCGCCCCGGTCTCGTGTGCCTGATCCTGGGCAGCTTCGTGCTCCAGGCCTCGCTGCCGGTCAACGTCGTGCTGGGCCAGGAGCTCTCGCCACGCCACTCCTCGACCATCTCGAGCCTGCTCATGGGTGCCGCCTGGGGGGTGGGAGCGCTGCTCATCGGGCCGCTCGGAGCGCTCGCCGACGCGCGCGGGCTGCAGGTGGCGCTGCTGGCGCTCGCGAGCCTGCTGACGCTGGGCCTGTGCTGCGCCCTGGCGCTCCCGGCGCGCATGGGCATGGCGCGGCCAACGCCCGAGCTGGGGCAGCCGGCGTTCGCGGGCGAGTAGGCGCTGGGGTAGAGTCCCCGGCTCATGAATCCGCTTCCGCTCCTCGGGCTCGGCCTGCTGCTGGGACTCCGTCACGCGATGGACCCGGACCACGTGGTCGCGGTGGCGGCCATCACGGCGCGCACGCGGCGCGTCCTGCCCGCGACCTGGCTGGGGATGTGGTGGGGGATGGGCCACACCCTGACGCTGTTCACGGTGGGTGGGGCGATCATCCTCTTCGACCTGGTCGTGCCCGCGCGGCTGGGCTTGAGCTTCGAGCTCGCGGTGGCGCTGGCGCTGGTCGTGGTCGGGGTGCTCAACCTGCGGCCGGCGGCGGCGGGAGCGGGAGCCCCGAACGCCGCGGCGCCCGCTCCGCTGCCGGCGCTGCGGGCGTTCGTCGTCGGGTTGATCCACGGGCTCGCGGGCAGTGCCGCGGTGGCGCTGCTCGTGCTCGCTACGGTGCGCGATCCGTGGTGGGCGTGCGGCTACCTGCTCGTGTTCGGCGCCGGCACGCTGATCGGGATGGCGCTCATCACGACCGGGATCGCCTCGCCGGTGGCGCTCGCGGGCCGAAGCGGCGCGGGCCACGGGCGGCGGCTCCAGGTGTTCACCGGCGCGCTCTCGCTCGGCTTCGGTGTGTGGCTCATGGTTCAGATCGGCTGGCTCGACGGATTGTTCCGGGCCGTGCCGCATTGGGATCCGCACTAGGCTCTCGGCTTGCGGCCCGGGCCGCGACGCGGTTTGATACTCCGCGAACTCCACGGAAAGGACACCGCCATGAACATCGGAATGGTCGGCCTGGGACGCATGGGCGCGAACATGACGCTGCGGCTGCTGCGCGCCCGGCACCGCGTGGTGGCCCACGACCAGGCAGCCGCGGCGATCGAGGCGGTGCGCGCCCAGGGGGCCCAGCCCGCGGCGACGCTCGAGGACCTGGTCCACGCGCTCGAGCCGCCGCGCGTGGTGTGGGCGATGATCCCGGCGGGCCGGCCGGTGGACGATCTCATCGACCCGCTCCAGCTCCTGCTCTCGCCCGGCGATCTGATCGTGGACGGCGGCAACTCCAACTACAAGGACTCGCGGCGGCGGCACGCGGCGCTCAAGGGCGCGGCGATCGGGTTCGTGGACGCGGGGGTCTCGGGCGGCATTTGGGGGCTCGAGGAGGGGTTCTGCATGATGCTGGGCGGCGAGGCGGGCCCGATCGCGAAGCTCGCCCCCGCGCTCGACGCGCTCGCGCCGCCGCAGGGCTGGCTCCACGTCGGCCCGCCCGGGGCGGGGCATTACGCCAAGATGATCCACAACGGGATCGAGTACGGCATGATGCAGTCCTACGCCGAGGGCTTCGAGCTGCTCAGGGCCGGCGACTACACCTACGACCTCGGCAAGGTCGCGCACCTGTGGAATCAGGGCAGCGTGGTGCGCTCCTGGCTGCTCGAGCTGGCGGAGCGCGCCTTCGAGAAGGATCCGGGGCTCGAGAAGATCCGCGGCTGGGTCGAGGACTCGGGCGAGGGGCGCTGGACCGTGATGGAGGCGATCGACCGCGGCGTGCCGGCCGAAGTGCTGGCCCTGGCGCTCATGAGCCGCTTCCGCTCGCGCCAGGACGATTCGTTCCGCGACAAGGTGATCGCGGCCCTGCGCGGCGAGTTCGGCGGCCACGCGGTCCGGGAAAAGGCGTGACGGCACGCATCGAGGTCCGAACCCCCGAGGTAGGTCCCGAGCGCGCCGCCCGCGCGGCGTCGCCGTGCGCGTTCGTGGTGTTCGGCGCGAGCGGCGACCTCACGCGCCGCAAGCTCGTGCCGGCGCTCTACCAGCTCGCCAAGCGCGAGCTCCTGCCCGAGTGCTTCGCGGCCGTCGGCGTGGCGCGGCGCGAGTGGAACGACGACGTGTTCCGACTCGAGATGGACGGCGCGGTGCGCGAGTTCGGCCGCGACGGGCTGGACTCGAAGCTGTGGAGCCGCTTCGCCGCCGATCTCCACTACGTGACCGGCGACTTCGAGAACCCGGTGACCTACCAGCGGCTCGTCCAGCGTCTCGGCGAAATCGACCAGGCGTGCGGCCTGGGGGGCAACCGGCTCTTCTACCTGGCGACCGCCTCGAACGAGTTCGAGATCATCCTCCACCGGCT
>JBGQIE010000160.1:0-6752 GCA_041498315.1 Candidatus Eiseniibacteriota bacterium | reverse complement strand
GCTCGAGCGCGGCTGGGGCGAATCCCGGCTCGGGGCGCGCGCGCGCGGGGGGCTGGCGGGATTCCGCTCCATCGTCGAGTCCCGGCGCACGACCCCGGCCCAGGCGTTGTCGCTGCGCCTCGAGCGCGCGGCGGGACCCGCGCGCGTGGGGCTCAGCGGGGCGCTGTGGCGCTTCCGGCCCGGCGTCACGGGTGCCCGGGCGGCGCTTGAAGTCGTGAGCCGATTGGCGCACCATGACTTGCTTGCCGCGGGATTCGAGGAGCAGCACGGAGTGCGCCGCGAGCCCGTCATCCGTCCCGACCGATTCCGTCAGGGCGCGTGGGGGGAATGGCGCGGAGGCCCGGAGGGAATGGGCCTGGTGCTGCGGGAGGAGTGGTGGGGTGAGGGTGCGTGGGTGCGTGACGCGGTGCGCTACGTGAGTGCCGCCGGCGTCGAGCTCGCCGGACCGGCGCGCTCGGTGCTGCGGATCTCGCACTGCGCGTATCGCGTGCGGCGCGGCGAGAGCCTCTACCTGCCCGAGGACGAGAGCGACCGGCTCGTGCTGCGCGCGCTCACCGGCGTCGGCGAGCGCACCCGTATCGAGATGCAACTGGCGCTCGCGGGCGGTTTCGCGCGCGCGGCCGCGGCCTGGACCGCGGCGGCGGCGGACCGGCCCCGGGTGCAATGGACACTGGACTGGAGCCGGCGCGCATCCATCCGCCGGGCCAAATAGGCAGACCACGATTCGAGGAGGAAATCATGGCATTCGCGCAGCGTATGAGTCGTCTCGGAACCGAGACCGCCTTCGAAGTGCTGGCGCGGGCGCGCGCCCTCGAGGCCACCGGGAAGAAGGTCGTGCACCTCGAGATCGGCGAGCCCGACTTCGATACTCCGCGCTTCATCCGCCAGGCGGCGGCCCAGGCGCTGGAACAGGGCTTCACGCACTACGGCCCCTCGGCCGGGCTCCCCGAGTTCCGCCAGACCATCGCGGAGATCTGGAAGAAGGAGCGGGGCATCCCGTGCGACGCCGACAACGTTGTCGTCACCCCGGGCGCCAAGCCGATCATGTTCTTCAGCATGCTGGCGCTGCTCGAGGAAGGCGACGAGGTGCTCTACCCCAACCCGGGGTTCCCGATCTACGAGTCGGTCGCCAACTTCCTGAACGCGCGCCCGGTGCCGCTCGCGCTGCGCGAGGCGAACGACTTCGACCTCGACCTGCGCGACCTCGAGAGCAAGATCACCTCGCGCACCAAGCTGCTCATCCTCAACTCGCCGCATAATCCGACCGGGGCGGTGCTCAAGCCCGAGACCGTCGAGGGCATCGCGGCGCTGGCGCGCAAGCATTCCTTCCACGTGCTCTCTGACGAGATCTACGCCCGCATCCAGTACCAGGGCAAGCATCTCTCGATTGCCTCGCTGCCGGGCATGGCCGAGCGCACGATCGTGCTCGACGGATTCTCGAAGACCTACGCCATGACGGGCTGGCGGCTCGGGTTCGGCATCATGGAGAAGAAGCTCGCGGTCCACGTCGCGCGCCTGATGACGAACTCGAACTCCTGCACCGCGACGTTCATCCAGAAGGCCGGGCAGGTGGCGCTCACCGGCCCGCAGGACGAGATGCGCGCGATGCACGAGGAGTTCCGGGTGCGGCGCGACGTGATGGTCGAGGGGCTGAACGCCCTGCCCGGCGTGAAGTGCTTCGTGCCGCGCGGCGCGTTCTACGTATTTCCGAATATCACCGGGACCGGGGTGAAGAGCGCCGATCTGGCGAAGCAGCTGCTCGAGCAGGCCGGCGTGGCCTGCCTCTCGGGCACCGCCTTCGGATCGTTCGGCGAGGGCTACCTGCGGCTCTCGTACGCCAACTCGATCGAGAATCTGAAGTTCGGGCTGCAGAACATCGGAGACTTCCTCTCGGTCCGCGCCCGCTGACGACCCTAGCTGTCACCAGGATGGACAACGGCGTGCGTCCCCAGGACGCACGCCGTTCGCGTATGCACGGCGCCGGCGCGGCGCGCCCCCATGGCACGCCCCGTGCAGTGAGCAGGCACGTGTCGCTCCCGCCGCGCCCCCGCGATCCGCTCCCGCCCGGAGTCGTCCATGCGCCTTGCACCCGCGGTCATCGCCATCGCCCTTGCCCTGCTGCCCTACCTGCCCGCCCTCTCCGCCCCCGCCTGCGCCGGCTCGCCCCTCCTGATCAACGAGATCCTCGCCGGCCCGGCGCGTGACTGGGACGGCAGCGGCACCTTCTCGACCCGCGACGACGAATGGGTCGAGATCATCAACGCCGGACCCGCGCCCCTCGATCTCGCGGGCTGGCTGCTCACCGACGGCGATCAGATCCCGCGCATCGCCCTGGAGGGGGTTCTCCCGGCCGGCGAGCGCCGGGTGGTCTTCGGCCGGGAGGCCTACGACTGGGAGAAGGCCCACGGCCAGCCCGCCTTCGGCCTGTCGCTCTCGAACAGCGGCGACAAGGTGATGCTGTGGCAGGTCGCGGGGCCCGACACCGTGCTCATGGACTCGTACGCCTACGCGAGCCACGAAGCGGCCGCGGATCGCGCGAGCGCGCGGCTCCCGGAAGGAGGCGCCGCCTGGGTGCTGTTCGACGGTCTCAATCCCTACACCGGCACCGCGCCGCCGCACGGCAACGGCTGCGCACCCACTCCCGGCGCCGCCAACGCATGCTCGAGCACGCCGACTCGCACCCTCACGTGGGGGAGAGTGAAGACGCTCTATCGGTGAGCCCGAACGCAAGGAGGGAGGCCGCGGCGTTTGACCGCCGGAGCGCGCGGGTTGTAGCTTGAACGCGCTCCTTGCGGCCCGCCGCGCTCTCCCTGACGAGGCTTCCATGCCCCCGAAAACCATGGCTCCGAACGACGTCGAAACCGCCCACCGCGCGGGCCGGCTGCTGTGGGACGCCGGGCGGCTCACGGCCAAGGCGCTGGAGATTCGCCGCGACATCATCACGCTGCTCGCGAAGGCCCAGACCGGCCATTCGGGCGGGCCGCTGTCGTGCGCGGACTTCGGCACCGCGCTGTTCTTCCACGAGCTCAACATCGATCCCGCGCATCCGACGTGGCCCGACCGCGATTTCTGGCACTTCTCGATCGGCCACGTGACGCCCATCATCTACTCGCTCATGGCCGAGCGCGGCTACTTCCCGCTGCGCGACCTCATGAAGTTCCGCGCCTTCGACGGCCACGCCCAGGGCCACCCGTCGGCCCACGACACTCCGGGCATCGAGGTCTCGGCGGGCTCCCTCGGCCAGGGCCTGTCGGTGTGCTGCGGGGTGGCGATGGCCGCGCGCATCGACCGCCACCCGCGCCGGATCTACTGCGTCATGGGCGACGGCGAGCAGCAGGAGGGGCAGATCTGGGAGGCCGCCATGTTCGCCGGCCACTACCGGCTCGACAACCTGTGCGGCATGATCGACTACAACCGCAAGCAGATCGACGGCGACGTCGAGGACATCATCGGGATCGCGCCGCTCGCCGACAAATGGCGCGCCTTCGAGTGGAACGTGCTCGAGTGCGACGGTCACGATCTCGCCGACATCCTGCGCGCGTTTCGCGAGGCCCGCGGGCACCGCGGTCAGCCCACCGTCATCCTCGCCCACACCGTCATGGGGCGCGGAGTCTCCTTCATGGCCGACGACTACCGCTGGCACGGCAAGCCACCCAAGCCGGAGCAGGCGGAAGTGGCGCTCCAGGAGCTCGGCACGTCCTACGCCGAATGGTCCGAGCGCCTCATGAAAGGCTGACCCCCATGACTCCCATGACCTCCACGATCTCCCTGCCGCCCCAGGTCGAGATGAAGAAGACGCGCGAGGGCTTCGGCCGCGCGCTGGTCGACCTCGGCGAGCGCGATCCGCGCATCGTCGTGCTGGTCGGCGACCTGAGCGAGTCCACGATGGTCAGCTTCTTCGCCGAGCGCTTCCCGGAGCGGTTCATCCAGGTCGGGATCGCCGAGCAGAACATGATGTGCATCGCCGCCGGGCTCGCGGCGATGGGCAAGATCCCCTTCCTCGCCACCTACGGCGCCTTCGCCTCGTGCCGCGCGGCCGACCAGATGCGCGTCACCGTCGCCTACACGAACCTCAACGTGAAGATCGGCGGCGCGCACGGCGGGATCTCGGTGGGCCCGGACGGCGCGACTCACCAGGCCATGGAGGAGATCAGCATCGTCCGCTCGATCCCCAACATGAGCATGATCGTGCCGTGCGATTACTGGGAGACCTACAAGGCCACGATCGCCGCCGCCAAGCACGCCGGCCCGGTCTACCTGCGGTTCGGCCGCGAGGACGTGCCGGTCGTGACCTCCGAGGACACGCCGTTCACCTTCGGCAAGGGCGAAGTGTTCGCCGAGGGGCGCGACCTCACGATCATCGCCTGCGGGGTCATGGTGTACGAGGCGCTGCGCGCCCGCGAGGCGCTGGCCGAGCGGGGCATCACCGCGCGGGTCATCGATCTGCACACCCTGAAGCCGCTCGACCAGGCCCTGATCGAGCGCTGCGCGCGCGAGACCGGCGCGATCGTGACCGCCGAGGAGCACCAGGTCAACGGCGGGCTCGGCGGCGCGGTCGCCGAGGTCGTCGTGCGCAGCCACCCGGTGCCGATGGAGTTCGTCGCGGTCATGGACCGCTTCGGCCAGAGCGGCAAGCCCGCCGAGCTCATGGACGCCTTCGGCCTGCGCGCGACCGATGTCGTGGCCGCCGCCGAGCGCGTGCTCAAGCGCAAATCCGGCCGCTGAGGTCCGCGCCGGCGGGGGCTTTGACTGGGTTTTCGCGCCCGCCTATATTGGCCCCCTGACCGCGCGCGGAAGTGGCGGAACTGGCAGACGCACTAGATTCAGGTTCTAGCGCCCGAAAGGGTGTGGGGGTTCAAATCCCCCCTTCCGCACCATCACACCCTCATGCGAGTCCATGACACGCGGCCCCGGGTGGAGTGAGCGGGGGGTCGCGCTGTGCGCGCCGCGCCGATCCCCAACCGGTTCAACCCAGCCATGCCGCGAGACACCGAGTCCGCCGAACGGGTGGTGGCCCAGAACCGACGGGCGAGCCACGACTACTTCATCCTCGAGACCTTCGAGGCGGGGCTCGTGCTGACCGGCACCGAGGTCAAGAGCCTGCGCCACGGCCGCGCGAGCCTCGCCGAGGCCTACGCCACGGTCGAAGGTGACGAGGCCTGGGTCCGCCAGCTCCACATCCCGCCCTACGAGCAGGGCAACCGCGCGAACCCCGACCCGGTGCGGGCGCGCAAGCTGCTGCTCCACCGCGCCGAGATCGACAGCCTGCGGGCGGGCGTGGCGCGCAAGGGCCAGACCATCGTGCCGCTGCGGCTCTACTTCTCGCGCGGTAACGCCAAGCTGCTCATCGGGCTCGCGAAGGGCAAGCAGACCCACGACAAGCGTCACGCGATCGCCGAGCGCGACGCGAAGCGCGAGATCGACCGCGCGCGCGCCGCCCGAAACCCGCGGCCGGGGAAGGCGCGCGAGGAATGAGGCGCCGCGGCGCCGCCGGGTGGCTGCTGGTGTGCGCGCTGCTTGCGGTTTCCTCCGGGCGCGCGCGCGCGGCCGGAGGCTCCACCCCGCCGGGCGCGCGCGAGCCGCTCCCCCTGAGCCCGGTCTCGGAGAGCGTCCCGGCGCGTCTCATCGAAGGCCGGCCCTACCTCAGCGCCAACGATCTCGCCCGACTGCTCGAGGGGCGCCGCGTGTGGCGCGCGGATCTGAAGAGGCTGACGCTCGAGGCCGGAGTCCACCGCGTCGAGCTCACGCTCGACAACCCGTTCGCCGTGATCGATGCGTCGCTCCTGCTCCTGCCCTATCCGGCTCGTCTGGTGAACGGCGAGATGCTGGTGCCGGCGACGCTCGTCGACACCCTGCCGCGCGATCCGGCGCTGCCGCGCCTGCTCTACGACCCGCGGCGGGACGCCGTGGTCGTGCTGCCGCCGGGCGGGGTGGTGCGCGCCTCGCGGTTCAGCGTCGAGGACAGCGTGACGCGGCTGGAGTTCTCGGCCGATCGCGCCGACGAGGTGACCCTCGCGGACCGCGTGCGCGGGCACTTTCGCCTGCTGTTCAGCGGCTACTTCGCCGGGGGCCTTCCCGAGCCCCCGGCGCGCGCCGGCCTGGTGCTCGCGCTGCGCCCGATCGGCAGCGCCTCGGGGAGCGCCTTCGAGCTCACCGTGGCGCCCGAAGCGGAGGGCTTCCGGTTGACGCGCGACCCGGCGGGGCACCGGGTGATCCTCGAGGTCGCGCGCTCGCCCGGCGAGGGATTCGAGGCGTTCGCGCCCGAAGCCCGCCCGCTGCCGCCCGGCACCCCGACCGTGGTCATCGATGCCGGGCACGGGGGCGAGGACGCCGGGGTCGAAGCCGGGGGCCTGACCCAGACGCGGCACACGCTCGAGCCCGCGCGCCGGCTCCGCCACGAGCGCGAGCGCCGCGGGATCGCGCGGGCGCTGCTGACGCGCGACGAGGACCGCGCGCTGGCCACCGAGCGGCGCGCCGAGGTCTCGAACCACGCCCGCGCCGATCTGTTCCTCTCGCTCCACTTCGACGGATTTCCCACCGCGCGCTCGCGCGGGGTCACGGCCTGGTGCCCGCCGCCGCGCCCGGGCGGGATGCCGGGCCCGGCGCCGCCCTCGCCGCCGCGGCCCGACGCGCGCGGGCGGGCGCGCTCCGCGGCGCGGGCGGCGCTCACGCTCATTCCGTGGCGCGAGGCGGCGCGGCCCTATGCGGCCCGCAGCCGCGCGCTCGCCGAGGCGGTGCGCTCGGCGTTCGTG
>JBGQIE010000159.1:0-6854 GCA_041498315.1 Candidatus Eiseniibacteriota bacterium | reverse complement strand
TGGGACCCAGGTGGTTCACGAAGGAGAGACTTTCCGCCCGGGGCGCATCCCGAAAGCGCAAGGTCGCCGCGTAGCGATGGTCGATCGCCACCAGGCACTCGAGTCCGTCGCCGGCCGGCGGGATCCGATCGGCGCCGGCGAGGTCCTGGGCCGAGAGGGTGCCGCGGCTTGCGATCTGAAGCTGATGGCCGGAGACGGTTCCACTCAGCCCCTCGCCGGGACGCTCGTTCACCTCGGTGGCCTCCGGGAGCTCGAGTGCCTCTTTCTCCGCCGCCGCGAGGACGGCCCGGGCGAGCGGATGCTTGGAGTAGCGCTCCAGGCTCCCCGCCAGGGTCAGCACCTCCGGTTGCGTGAAACCGGGGGCGATGAGCTGCTCCGTCAGCGTGGGCTCGCCATACGTGAGCGTCCCGGTCTTGTCGAAGATCGCGGTCCTGCACCCGGTGATCTGCTCGAGCACGACCGGACTCTTGATGATGATCGCCCGGCGGGCGCAGAGCGAGATCGAACCGATGATGGCGATCGGGATGGCGAGGAGCAGAGGGCAGGGCGTGGCGATGACCAACACCGCCAGGAAACGGATCGATTCACCGCTGATCACCCAGGCCAGCAGGGCCACGGCCAGGGCCACCGGAGTGTAGATGGCCCCCAATTGATCGCCCAGCCGTTGCAGCTGGGGCCGCCTGGACTCGGACTCGCGCATGACCTCCATGATCTTCGCGTAGCGCGAATCGGCCGCGCGCAGGGTCGTGCGGATGGTCAGAGCGGACTCCCCGTTGATCGCCCCCGAGATCACGGTCGAGCCGCGGGTCTTGGTGATCTTGAACGGCTCGCCGGTGAGATAGGACTCATCCATCACCCCGTGGCCCTCGATCACCACGCCATCCGCGGGACAAATCTCGTGCGGATGGATCACCAGGGTGTCGCCGACCGCGATATCCGCCAGTGCCACATCCACGGTCTCCGACGCCCGCTTCCGGTGGGCGATCGAGGGCATCCGCTTGGCCAGCGCGGCCAGCACCGAAGAGGCGCTGCGCAGCGCGTAGCTCTCCAGCGCTTCGCCTCCCGCGAGCATCAGGACGATGATCGAGCCCGCCAGGTACTGGCCCAACAGGATGGAGGTGACGACGGAAATACCGCCCAGCAGGTCGGATCCGAACTGCCGCTTCAGCAGCTTTCGAAACAGATCATAGAGAAGCGGCAGGCCGCCGACCGCCAGGGTGGCCAGCAGGGGCAGCTCGTAGGTGCTCCGATTCGTGTGGAAGCCGAAGCGGAGCGCCAGATGAACGAGGATCGCGACGATGGAGAGCGCCGCGATGATCGTGGACTTGCGCTGCCACAGGACGGACGGCGAGAACCGGAATCGACCGGAGGGCGGCTCTCGACTCGGCGTCGGCTCCGCCCGCTTGACCGGTCCGCTGGCAGCTGGCTGCTCCGCGAGAGTTTTCATGGAGGGCAGGTCATGCGTTGCTGAGGCGCGCGTCACGGCGGGCCTTCGCCGCGACGTGCGAGCGGGTGCACCGCAGGGCGGAGCGGCGCGCGTTCGAGGGCCTCGCGCGGGCAGTCGATGTCCGTGACGGCTACCTGGCCCTCGCGGGGACCATCCCTTGCCGTTCGAGCTCCGGCAGGATCTCCCTCGAGACGGCCTTGTCCACGGTGCGGCCCGTCATGGATTCGAGCGTGCGCAGGGTGTTGGAAGAGACCAGCCGCCCGCCCCCTGGTGTGACCACCCAGACGTCGGTTTGAACCTGAATGATGTTGTCGGTCTCCGTGTAGCCGGGATCCTGGACCGTCACCCAATAGGAATGGAAGCGCCCGTAGTAGTCTTCCGAGCTCACCCGCTGCTGCCTGACGGTGCCGGGAATGTAGGTGCTCGTGGCCTCGTTCGGCAGCCGGATGGAGGTGAGCACGGCGCCGTAGCCATTCTTCCGCACGGCCTCGATCACCTGTTCCGTGTCCGGCGGCGCGTCGGGAAACAGCCGATACGAGGAGGTCGCGGTCACCCCGCGAGCAGCCAACCCCGTGACGAACGCGTCCTCCCACGCCCTGCGCCGCACCGGATCCTTGCGGATCCCCACGACGAGCAGGTTGTGAATCGACCCGGCAGGAAGGGACGCATCATGCCAGACGTTGATCACTTCGGAGTTGACGGCACAACCGGCCGCAAGCGTCACCACGAGCAGTGCCACGGCCGAAATGCCGCCCCGAAGCTGCCGCGCATTCCATGTCACCTTCGCCATGCACCCCCCTCGTGAATCGCATCCGACCCAACTGACGGCGGGGACGGGAATCACCGCACAAAGGCCAGCGCACGAATGGTGCCAGCGGGCCGATGCGACCGACGGCCCCCACTAATCCGTTTCGCAGGGCCCAGCTACACGCCGCCCGCGGCGATCGTGTGCGACCCGCCCCCGGTCCCGGCGCATGGGAAGGTTCTTCAACACGAGTACGAATCTTCAACGCCCTGATCCTGGACCCATCCAGGTCACGGCGTCAGCACGACCACCCGGCGCACCGCCACATCCCCCGCGGCGCGCGCTCTCACCACGTAGAGACCGGGGGCCACGCGCACCCCCGCGTGGTCGCGGAGGTCCCAGGCCACGGTCGCGGGGCCCGCGGGGTGCGGGCCCGAAGCGATGACCCGCACGCGGCGCCCGACGAGGTCGAACACCTCGAGCGTCACTTCGCCCGCGCCGGGCAGTCCGATCTCGAAGCGCACCGACTCGCGGGCCGGGTTGGGCCGCGGGGCCGCGAAGGATAGCGTCGCCCCGGTGGGCCCGACCCCGGTGATGTCGGCGCTCACCTGGTCGAACGTGATCTGGCTCGGCGGCAGCCCGGTGTTGAGGGGGCCGGCGAGGGGCACGTCGGTGCCGGCGCGCCAGACCCGCACCCCGGGCGTGAGGAACGTCCCGTCGCACAGGTAGAGCTCGTCGCGGTCGTCGAGTCCCAGGTCGCCGAGACCGCTCGCTGAGTAGAGCGTCGCGAGCCGGGTCCCGCTGAGTGCGCTCCACGAGACCAGGAGACCGTTGAACGAGGCATCGTAGACGACCGCGTAGGAATGGGCGGCCGAATACCAGGCGAAGCCGCTGATGTTCCCGCCCAGCGCCGCCTCGGTGACGGCGTAGCCCAGGCTCCGGAAGCCGATCGGATCGATCCACACGATGCCGCCGTCGAGAGCACCGTAGCTCCCGGCGCAGCCGATGAGCAGGTGGCCGCTCGCGGGATCGAAGGCGAAGGGCGTGACCGGGTTCTTGCCCGTGAGCCGGAAGCCCTGCTTCCCGGGCAGGGAGGGATTGACGTCGAACAGGGTGTCCGCGCGCGTATCCACCACCGCAACCACACTCGAGTCGGTGGGCGCAAACCCGTTGTTGCGGTCGAGCCGCTGGAGCGCCACGAACAGCCACGGGCCGATGCGCTCCATGCGGTCCATCTCGGGGATGCCGTCGGCATCGGCGAGCCCGCCGAGCGCCACGCTGCCCAGGCTCGCGCCGGTCTGCGGATTCACGATCAGCAGGTTGGCCTTCTCGTAGAGCGTGACGTAGGCCTTGGTGGGGCTCGCGAACGCGATGTCGGAAGGGTTCGAGCCGTTGCCGGTCGAGAACTGGAACACGGTCGCGAGGGTGGCGGGATCGACGACCTGGATGTTGTCCTGCCCGAAGCGGTTGACGACGTAGAGCCGGCCGTCGTACCAGCGCAGGCGCGTGTCGGTGAACACCGCGGTCTGCCCGGGGAGCACGGCGCGGGTGTTGAGATCGATGCGACGCAAGCCCCCGCTCGAGTAGTCGGTGGTGGTGACGAAGGCGCGCGTCTCGGCGGCCACGGCGGGACGGAACGTGGTGAGCGCGAGCAGCGCGAGCAGTGCGAGCGGGAAGCGGCGGTGCATGGAGGCTCTGCCTTTCAGGGTGGGCTCGTGCCCGTCGGGGACGCGTGGAAGCCGCACGAGACGAAGACGCTGCGGCCCGGCAGCGGGTAGCCGGCGACGTCCGCGATGCGGCTGTCGCCGAGATTCTTGCCCTCGACGGTGATCGTCAGATCGCGGCCGAGGGGCATGACGGCCAGCGAGGCGCCGGCGATGGTCCGGCTCGCCACGCGCTCGAGGTTCGCGGGGTTGAGGAAGTTGTCGCCCGCGTACTGGAGCGTGGCGCCGAGCTGCACCCGCCGCGCGCGCCAGGCGAGCCGGCCGGAGGCCTGTCGCCCGGGGCGCAGCGCCAGCCGCTTGCCGTTCCAGAACGGGACCGGGCTCCGGTCGATCGCCGACTGCCAGGTGAACGAGCCGGCGGCCGAGAGCGGCCCGGCGGCGAGTGTGACGCTCAGCTCCTCGCCGCGCGTGAACGCGCGCGTGACGTTGCTCGGGCGCACGAACTGAAACGCGCGCTCGTAGATCACCAGGTCCTCGGCGCGTGACTCGAAGTGGGCCCACTCCGCGCCGCCATGGAGACGCGCGCCGAACGCGCGCGCCCAGGTGAGGCCGCCGTCCCAGTTCTCGGCGCGCTCGGGCTTGAGCGCAGGATTGCCGACGATGCTGCCGGCGCGCCCGAACAGCTCCTCGAAGGTGGGGGGCCGCAGGGCACGAGTCCAGTTCGCGCGCGCCTCGAGCCCGAGCGGTCCCCGGAGCCGCGCCCCGAGCTGCGGCGTGTCGAGCTCGCGCGCGATCCGGGTGCGGGTGATGAGCCCCGCGATGCCGACGCTGTTGAGCCGGTCCTCGATGAGGTCCCAGCGCCGCGCGGCGTGGAGCGTAAGCCACTCGCCGAGCGGCCGCACCCGCACCACGAGCGTGGCGGCCCGCGTGAGCCGTCGGCTCCGGGGCGGGTCGGGCAGGCCGTCGAGGATATCGCGCAGGTCGGCATGCTCGTCGCGCAGCGTGCCCGCCGCCTCGAGTCCGAGCCGCCCGCCCATGACCGCTTCCTCGAGCCCCAGGGACAGCTCGCCGCTCGACAGCCGGTCGTGCGTGTCGTGCTTCGACAAGCCCAGCTCGCCCAACGGGTCACGGTAGCGCGTGCGCTCGTCGTCCCAGGCGGCGCGCGCGCGCAGCGTGGGGCGGCCACGGACCCCCGCCCAGCCCAGGTCGAGGTGGCTCAGCGAGCGCAGGAAGTCGAGCCCCGCGTGGCGCGTCGTGATCGCGCCCACGCCGGGTACTCCCTGGGCCTTGCGGAACAGGTCCTCGCGGGCGAGCAGCTCGAGGCCCGCGCGCGGCTTCCACGTCACGGTGGCGATCGCGGTCGCGGCGTCGAAGCGATTGTTCGTACGCACGCTCATGCCGTCGTCGGCGGTCGTGTAGGTCGTGCCGTTGTCGTCGAAATATCGAAAGTCGCCATCCGAGCCCTGGTAGCCCGCGTGGAGCAGTGCCGAGAGCGTGCCGCGCCGCGCCCCGGCGGTGCCGCGCGCCTCCCAGGTGCCGAACGATCCGCGCGCGGCGCGCAGCTCGCGCAGGCCGGGCATACCCGAGGGCGAGACGGTCACCAGGTTGATCGCGCCGCCCGGGGTCGCCGCCCCGAGGGCGAGCGGGCCGAGACCGCGATAGACCTCGATGCGCTCGACCGCGGTGACGGGCAGGTCGGCGAGGTTGACCTCGCCGTGCGCGGCCGAAGTGAGCGGCACGCCGTCGAGGTACACCGTGACCTGCCCGGCCGCGGCGCCGCGCAGCGACACGGTGCTGAACGCGCCCAGCCCGCCGTACTGGTCCACGTGCACCCCGGCCGCCTCGCTGAGCACCTCGGAGAGCGTCTCGACCGCGCGCCCCGAAGCGCCGGTCTTGAGCTCCGAGGTGAAGGCGGTGGGCAGCCGCCGGCGCGCCTCACCGAGCGGGCGCTCGCGATCCACGCGCACTTCGGGCAGGAGAAGAACGCTGTCCGGTGGCGCGGGGAAGCGGGCGGAATCGGGCGCCGCGCCGGGCGCGGAGGAGTCCGCGGCGGCAGCGAGGGCCAGCACCAGCACGGAGATGATCACGGCGTCACACGCGCCCAATCACGAAGCCCCGGCTTCGCGCGCAGGGCTCGCGGGAGGCCGGGGCCATGAAGGACGCCGTCCGCCCTCGATGCCTTCGCCGAAGCATGAGGCCGAAATGGCTTCCGGGCAGGTTTCCTGACTCAGGACCCTGGCGGCTCGACGCCGCCGCGGAGTCTCGCCTTCCCGATCCCGAGGATCAGTGGCGTTGAGGCTCCGATGGGCCCTTCACAGTGGCGGGACCGTGGGGGGTTCGCACCCCTCTTCCCTTTTACCCCACACCATGTGGGCACCCGAAAGATGCTGCACCCGCAGGATGCGCCCGCGCGCGGGCAGCGTCAAGCGCGATCCCCGCCGTAGTCGAATTCACCATCAAGTCAGCCTGTCGGGCGGCCGATTGATCTCCGGGAAAGAGCCTTCGATGGGCCCGGGCTGTTTCGCCGGGCGCCGTCTGGGAACCTCACGCCGGGGGAGCCGGACCATGGACGAGATCAACCACGTCGTCGCGCATTTCCTCGACGGCAGCCTGATCAAGGGCACGACCGAGGATTTTTCGCCCAACCGCCCCTCGTTCCACGTGTACGAGGCCGGTCAAAGCAAGGCCAGTGAAATCCTGTGCAAGAAGCTCAAGGCGGTGTTCTTCGTCCTGGATCTGGACGGGAATCCGGATCGCCGCGACATCCACGGCTTCATTCATGGGCCGGGTGAGACGAATCAGGGCAAGAAGGTCGCGGTCCGGTTCAAGGACAAGGAAGTCATCTTCGGATACACGTTGTCCTATTCGAGGGAGCGCAGCGGCTTCTTCATGACCCCGGCCGACCCGGGCAGCAACAACCTGCGCATCTACGTCCTCACCGCGGCGACGCTCGAGGTCAAGATGGGGCTGCACGCGGACGCGATGGCGCAGGAGCTCG
>JBGQIE010000158.1:0-6876 GCA_041498315.1 Candidatus Eiseniibacteriota bacterium | reverse complement strand
GTCAGGATTCGGGCGGGATCGATTGCGCCGTTGACCCCGCGCTGCGTGTACGTGCGATTCGCCGCGCCCACCCGGGCCACGAGCGCCGCCGCTTCGGGCGGGAGTCGCCGCCATACGCGGTAGCCGCCGAAAGACTGCGCGCCCGCGTAGTCGAGCGAACTCTTGGTCCAGCGCAGGAACACCTTCCTCCCGTGGTCGTTCGGCACGTCGCGCACCGACACGAGATGCGGCGCCTGGGGCGGCGGTGGTGGCGGAGGTGGCGTGATGCAGCCCCCGAGCAGAATGCTGGCGCTGCCTCCGTCGTAGGCCGCGGTGGCGAGGTCGAGAGCCCCGTCGCCGTTGAGCTGGCCCACCGCGAGCCCGACCGGGAAGGAACCGACCGGGTAGGCCGAATGGACCGTGAACTCGCCATTTCCGACGCCACCCGAGCCCTGGCCTTTCAGGATGATGACCGTGTTGCCCGTGCAGTTCGTGAGCGCCACGTCGGAGATGCCGTCGCCGTCGAAGTCGGCGACCACGACGCCGCCCACGCTCCACGACCAGTGGCCGTAGATCGTGGGGGGACCAAAGAGCCCCGTCCCCGTACCCTTGAGGACGGCGAGGCCGCCGTAGCCCTGGTTTCCGGCGATGAGATCGAGGATGCCGTCGCCATCCACGTCGGCGAGCGCCATGACGTAGGGCACTCCGCCCGTGGAGACCGCTTGGGCCGGCTGGAGCGTGCCGTCGCCGTTGCCGAGCAGCACGGCCATCCCCCCGTAGTACGCGGTGGCGACCAGATCCAACTCGCCGTCGCGATTGAGATCGCCGACCACGACGCTCAGCGACAGATCGGGCACCGGGTAGGAGGCCGGCGCGGCGAATGTGCCCCCACCCAGGCCGATGAGCACGCTGACGGCGGCGATGCTGTTGTTCGCCACGACGAGATCGGGGATCCCATCATGATTGAAGTCTCCCGTCGCGATGCCGTAGGGGTTCGTGCCACAGGGGACATTTCGGGCCAGGTCGAACGTGCCGTCGCCGTGTCCATGGAGGATGGACACGTCGTTGTCCACGCCGTTCGTCACGGCAAGGTCCAGGTTGCCGTCCCCGTCGAGATCGACCGACACGGCCTCCAGCACCTGCTGGCCGACGGTGTAGAAGATCGCGGGGGCAAACGTCCCGTTCCCGATCCCGCCGCCACCGTTGCCGAGCATCACGGCGATCGAGGTCCCGTACCCGCCGACCAGTTGGTCGCGGATGGGAAACGCCGCGTCGAGGATGCCGTCGTGGTTGAAGTCGGCGAATACAGCGCGGTTCGGGCGCACGCCGAGCGGGATCGAGGTGACAGGATTGAACAGCTGCGGAGCCGTGCAGAGAGCCGCGCGGGCGGGCCCATCCAGGATGCACGAGAGCGCGCCGACGAGGATGACGAGGGTTCGGGGCTTCATGCGGCACCTCCAGGGGAACGCCATGGCATGGGTTCCCGGCGCACCCGAGCCTAGACCTGCCAAGTGCAGCCTTCAATGGCTCCCTTGGGAGCCTCCCGCCCCGGTGCCGTCTACGGCGCGGCCTGCCGCGCCCGCAGCGCCGCCCGCGCCCACGCGGTCAACTGGGTCGCGTCCTCGACAATATCGAGCGGCACTTCGTAGTAGCTGCCCAGGGACTGGTTCGGATACGGCCGGAAGGGCTCCATGCCGCGCTCGACGTAGCGCGGGCGCGTGTCGGCGTCGGTCTTGAAGTAGAGCCGGCCATCGAACACGACCGCGAAGAACGCTTCGCCCGCGTAGAAGCCGAACCCGCCGAACATCGCGCGGCAACGCAGACCGTCGAGGTCGCCCAGCTGATCGAGCACGAAGTCCTTGAAGCTCTCATCCTTCACGGCTCGTTCCGTGTCTTCCCCGCGTGGCCGGCGTGCTCGGACGGCCGGTCAGGCGCGAACGCCGTGGGTCTGGAGTCGCCGCTCGATCGCGCGACCCAGCCGCGCGATGCCCTCTTCGATCATGGCGTCGGTGGCGTTGCTGAAGTTGAGGCGCATGGTATTGCGTCCGCCGCCCAGTGGATGGAAGGCGGTACCGGGAACGAATGCCACCTTTTCGCGCACGGCGTCCTCCAGCAGCTCGCCGCTGTCGATCCACTCCGGTACCTCCACCCACAGGAACAGGCCTCCCTGCGGATGTGTCCAGCGCACGCCGCTGGCCGGGTCCGGGAACGCGCGCTCGAGCGACGCCAGCATCAGATTGCGGCGGCGGTGATACACCTCGCGAATCCGGCGCACGTGCCGGTCGATGAAGCCGCTCCGCGCCACCTCGAAGGCGACCATCTGGTCGAACGTGCTGCTGTGGAGGTCGGTTCCCTGCTTGGCCTGCACCAGGCGCACGATGACGTCCTGGGGCGCCACGACCCATCCCAGCCGCAGGCCGGGGGCCAGGGTCTTGCTGAAGGTGCTCAGGTAGATCACGTTGCCGGTGTACCGTCCGTTGGTCTCGCAATGCAGGCTCTCGGCGTCGAGCACAACCAGCGGCTTGATGTGATCGCCCTCGTACCGGAGCTGGCCATAGGGATCGTCCTCGATGATCGGGATGCCGTAGCGCTCGGCCATCTTGATCACGTCCAGGCGGCGTTCCAGCGGCAGCGTCGTACCTGAGGGGTTCTTGAAATTGGGCAGCACGTACATGAACTTGGGCCCGGAGCGCAGCGCCTCCTCCAGCTTCTGGGTCTGCATGCCGTCCGCATCGATCGGGACGGTGACGTAATCCGCGCCGTACATGGTGAAGGCCTGGATCGCGCCGAGGTAGGTCGGCTCCTCCGTGAGGACCTTGTCGCCCGGGTTGATCAGCACCTTTCCGATCAGGTCGAGCGCCTGCTGTGACCCGGTGGTGATCAGGACGTTGTCGATCGTGACCACGATCCCGTAGCGGGCCATGTGGCGCACGATCATCTCGCGCAGCGCCGCGTACCCTTCGGTGGTGCTGTACTGGAGCGCCTGCCGGCCCATCTGCACCAGCACGGCCTCGGCGGCGGCCCTGAACTCCTCGATCGGGAAGAGCTCGGGCGCGGGCAGGCCGCCGGCGAACGAGATAACGTCGGGCCGGGCGGTGAGCTTGAGCAGCTCGCGGATCGCCGAGCTGGTCATGCGCTGGGTTCGCTGGGCGTAACGGTGCTGCCAAAGAGTGGACATCGAACTCTCCCGCCGGTTGACCGAGGGCACATCCCGTGCCGCGGTATGCCGAGCATGCCGCCATTGGGGCCGGTTCGGCAACCGGGCCCCGCCGATGGGATTGCGGGCAGCGCGGGAAGGGGCGTGAATCGCCGCCGGCGGCGGACCTACGCCCGGCGGATGCAGAATTGGCAGGTCCGTCGCCGGGTTTGGCGGGGTCGTTGGGAAGTGCGCAATCCCCTGCAGCGCCGCCCACGGCGCGCGAGCGCGGGGGCTGGCAACCCGAGGGCAATGCCGCTATAGATCGTGCTCGCCGCCGCTCGCACCCCGCGCCGCACCGGGCCCGTATTCCCCGAGGAGGTTCGATGCCTGATTTGTTGCACTCTGCTGCGTCGGTGCTGGGCCGGCTGGGACCTCCGCACCTCGCGGCGGCCATGGCCGTCCTCCTGCTCTACGCCGTGCAGGCCGAGGTGCGCTTCGGGAAGTCGGCGCGCGCGAGCAAGCCGGGTGAGGCGGACCGGGGCAGCACGCGGGCGATCTCGCTCGCGGTCATCGTCCCGGTGCTTGGGCTGGTCTTCGCCATTGAGGCCGCGAAGTTCCCGGACACGCGCGCGCTGGCGTTCTTCGGGCCGTCGAGCCCGGCGGCGATGCCGGGCATGCCGGCGCTCGCGTGGCTGGGCGTGGCCATCGGCGCGCTCGGCCTGCCGCTCCGGCTGTGGGCGGTCCTCACGCTGCGCCACCGGTACACGCGCACCCTGCTCGTGCACGAGAACCACGCGATCGAACGGAACGGCCCGTACCGATTCGTCCGCCATCCGGGATACCTCGGCTCGCTGCTCACCATGACCGGAATCGCGCTCGCGACCGGGAACGCGGCGGTCCTCGTCCTCTCGCTCGTGGCGACGTTCGCCGCCTACGCGCACCGGATCCGCGCTGAAGACGCCATGCTCGTCGCCGCGTTCGGTGACCCCTACGAAGCCTACCGCCGCGAGGTCAAGGCGCTCATTCCCTTCCTTTGGTGAGCCGGCGCGGGCGCAGCGCCGGGTCGTAGCGGCGCCTGAGCCAGCCCTGGAACATGAAGATGAGGGGAAAGCCCAGGGTCGCGAGGAACGGCGGGATCACGAACGCCAGGATGATGACCAGCACCGCGGCGAGCGGCGGCACCATCGAGCGCAGAGCGATGTAGCGCGCGAGCGCGGGGTCGAAGCCCGGATCGAGCAGCCGGCGGTCGCGCGAGGCGTGGCGCCACAACAGCAGCTGGGCGATTCCGGTCATGGCGAGCGTGCCGGCGTAGAACACCACCGCGAAGCGCTGGTCGCCGAAGGAGCCCATGAGCGAGACCGGAAACGGCAGGAACGCGATCCAGAACAGGAACAGGAAGTTGAGCCAGATGAGCCCGTCGTCCCAGCTGCGGATGTGGCGGAAGATGCGGTGGTGGACGAACCAGTAGATCCCGATGATCCAGAAGCTGATGACGTAGCTCGCGAACTTGGGAATCAGCCGCACCATCCCGTTCACGAGCGCGAGGGTGACGTCGGGGCCGACGCGCTCGGGCGGGCGCAGCTCGAGCACCAGAATGGTGATCGCGATCGCGAACACCGCGTCGCTGAAGAAGATCAGGCGCTCGAGCTCGACGCTCTTGATGGTGACGGAATGCGGGGTCTCGGCGGCCACGGGCGGCAGGCTACAACTCCGCCGGGAGCGCCGCCAGCTTGCGCGCGAGTGCCGTGAGGGCGAGACCGCGCCGCGCGGGATCCGCGAACCGGCACGCGCGCGGCGCCGGTGAACGCAACTTCCCGCGCCACACCTCGACCTCGATCTCGCGGTGGGTGATGGTGTGCCGGACGACATGGCGGGTGGGCGTGATCCGGGCACGCAGTCCGAGCCGCGCCAGCTCGACACCGAGGACCCGGCGCGCGGGGCTCCCGTCGGCGAGCTCGACCCCGGGTGGCTCCCACAGGCCGCCGAGCAGCGCTCCCTCGCGGCGCACGACCAGCAGGCGCCCGCCCCGCGCGATGAGTGCCACCGCGCGGCGCACGCGCTTGGGGACCCGGCGGGGCGCGGCCGGCGGCAGCGCATCGACTTTGGCCTCCGCGAGTGCCCGGCACTGGGTGCTCACCGGGCACTCCGCGCAGCGTGGCGCGCGCGGCAGGCACACGGTCGCACCCAGCTCCATGATCGCCTGGTTCCACTCCCCGGCGCCGCGCGCCGGAACCAGCGCCGCGGCCAGCGCCCACAGCGCCTTCGCGCCGCGCGGCTCGCGCAGCGTGGCCGGGAGCGCGAACAGCCGCGACAACACCCGCGCGACGTTGCCGTCAAGCGCGGGCAGGGAGCGGTCGAAAGCAATGGAGAGCACCGCGCCGGTGGTATAGCGCCCCACGCCGGGCAGGCGGCCGAAGGCGAGCGGGTCGTCGGGCACGCGGCCGGCGTGCTCGCGCACCACGATGCGGGCGGCCTCGCGCAGGTGGCGGGCGCGGCGGTAGTAGCCCAGGCCCGCCCAGGCCGCGAGCACGCTCGCCTCGGGGGCCCGGCTGAGTGCTTCGAGGGTGGGAAAACGCGCGATGAAGCTCTGGTAAAATGGGCGCGCGGTGGCGACCTGGGTCTGCTGGAGCATGACTTCGGAGACCCAGATGCGATAGGGATCCTGGATGCCGCGCCACGGCATGGGGCGCCGGTGGCGGCGGTACCAGGACAGCAGGCGGCGGCGCAGCGCGGCCGCCCGGCGGGGCGCGGCGCCGCCCGCGGCGGGCCCGGCCCGGGAAGCGAGGAGTTCAGGCGGCATGATGTACCCTGATGACATCCGCGCCGACTTCATCCGCACGGTGAAGCAGCCCGAGCCCGCGATCGACCTCGCGCGCGCGGCCCTGCTGGTCGCCGCCGAGTCCGATCCCAAGGTGGACGTGGACGGCGAGCTGCGCACGCTCGAGGCCTGGGCCGCCGAGCTGCGCGGCCGGCTCGAGCCGGGCTGGAACAACCTCCAGAAGCTCGCCCGGCTGCGCGCGTTCGTGTTCGAAGAGCTGGGGTTCCGCGGCGACCGGCTGGACTACTTCAGCCCCAGCAACTCGCTGCTTCACCAGGTCCTCCACCGGCGGCGCGGGATTCCGATCACGCTCGCGATCGTCATGATGGAGCTGGGGTGGCGGATCGGCATCCCGTTCGAAGGCGTCGGCTTTCCCGGGCACTTCCTGGTGCGGCTCACGGGGGAGCCGCGCGACCTGATCCTCGATCCCTACCTGCGCGGCATGTCGGTGCACGAGGAGGACTGCCGCCGCATGCTGCTCGAAACCACAGGCGGCAAGATCGAGTTCGATCCCGCCCAGCTCGCCTCGGTCGGCAAGCTCGACATGATCGAGCGCCTGCTCCGCAACCTGAAGGGCGCCTACCTGCGGGGCGACGACGACGAGCGCGCGCTGGCGGTGGTCGAGCGCCTGCTGGTCGTCGATCCCGAGAACGCCGAGGAGATCCGGGACTGCGGCCTGCTCCTGTTCCGGCTCAAGCGCCACGGCCAGGCGCTCGACAGCCTGAGCCGCTACCTGGAGCGCGTGCCGCACGCCCACGACCGCGAGACAGTCGAGCGCCACGTGGACACGCTCCGCAGGATTCTCGCCGACCTGAACTAACGGTCCGGCTTGGGCGGGGGCCCGCCCGCGACCACGTCCTTGAGGTTGGGCGTCTTGATCTGCGAGCCGGTCCAGGCGCAGGTCATGACCTGGCCGCAGCGCGGGCACTCCATCTGGGCC
>JBGQIE010000157.1:0-6966 GCA_041498315.1 Candidatus Eiseniibacteriota bacterium | reverse complement strand
GGCACGATCGCGCCGCCGTGGCGGTTGTGGGTGTTCTCGAGGCACAGCAGCGCGGCGCGGGCGATGTGATCGTCCTCGGGGTCCTCGTCGAGGGCCGCGGCGAGCACGGCGGGAGCGAGCACGCCGCGCTCGGCGGGCAGAATGTGGGCGAGGCAGCCGGAGTTCGCGGCCACGCCCGCCTGCTCGTACAGGAAGATGTGGGACTCGGCCTCGAGCACGACCCGGTCGCCGGGGCGGGTGTGGACCGCGACCGCGAGCTGGTTGCCCATGGTGCCGCTGGGCACGAACAGCGCCGCCGGCTTGGCGGTGAGGGTCGCGACCCGGCCCTCGAGCGCCTGCACGGTCGGATCGTCGCCGAACACGTCGTCACCGACCTCGGCGCGCGCGATCGCCTCGCGCATCCCCGGGGTGGGGCGGGTGACGGTGTCGCTGCGAAGATCGACGATCGGGGTCCGGGTCACGGCGCGGCAAGTGTAAGCGAGCCCTGGGGAGCGCGGTAGGCCGCCCGTGCGCGCCCGGAGTGACAGGCGCTTGACAACTCGCGGGGCAGGATGCCGTCTCCTTGGCGGGAACGCGCATCCAAACCGCGGTCAGACCCGGGCGGACCGGCCGCCGGGCTCAAGGCTTCGAGGGAGTCACGCAATGCCCTTCATGTTCTTCGATCCGACGATGATTCTGCTCGTGCCCGCGGTGATCTTCGCGATGTGGGCGCAGTGGAAGGTTCAGCATACCTACGCCGAGCTGTCGCGCGTGCGCGCCGCGAACGGCCTCACCGGGCGCGAGATGGCGCAGGCGATCATGACCCGCAACGGCATCAGCGACGTCGCGGTCGAGGAGGTGGGCGGGGTCTTGAGCGATCACTTCGACCCGCGCGCGAAGAAGGTGCGGCTCTCGTCCGCCAACTACGGCGGCGATTCGCTCGCCTCGATCGCGGTCGCGGCGCACGAGGTGGGCCACGTGCTCCAGCACGCGCAGGGCTACGCGCCGCTCGCGATCCGCGGAGCGATCGTGCCGGTCGCGGGCTTCGCGAGCAACCTCGCGTTCCCGCTGTTCTTCATCGGCCTGTTCTTCGGTGGCCACGGCCAGCTCGCCAAGGTCCTCATGGACCTCGGCATCCTGCTGTTCTCGGGCGCGGTCTTCTTCCAGCTCATCACGCTGCCGGTCGAGTTCGACGCCTCGAAGCGCGCGATGGTCCAGCTCACCCAGAGCGGCGCGCTGGCGCCGCAGGAGGTCGCGGGCGCCAAGCGCGTCCTCGACGCCGCGGCGCTCACCTACGTGGCGGCGGCGGCGATGGCGGCGCTTCAGCTCGTCCGACTCGTGCTGCTGCGCCGGAGCCGCAACTAGGCGGGATCGGTCCGCGCGGCGGAACTGGAGAACGGGCCGGGAGTCCGCTCCCGGCCCGTTTTCTTCGGCCCACCTTACGCCCGCTGCGAGGGGTCGGGCGCGCGGCGCGTCAACCCTGCGCCACCATGTCCTTGAGTTCCTTCGACACCTTGAACACCGGGACCTTGCGCGGGGGAACGGGCACGGCTTCACCGGTGCGCGGGTTGCGAGCGATACGCGACTTGCGGTCCTTGACCCGGAACGTGCCGAAGCCGCGAATCTCGATGTGGTGGCCGTTCGACAGCGCCTTCGCCACCGCATTGAGAAACGAGTCCACCGTTTCGGCGACGTCCTTCTTGGTCAAGCCGGTACGCTCGGAAATCTGATCCACGATATCCGCTTTGGTCATCTAGCCCTCCTCCTGCACCCGGGCCGGGCCGTGACCTCGAACCATCCCGGACCGTCAACCGTGGACCGAGGCTAACAAGCCCTTCGAAAACCTGTCAATCAGTTTTTACACAAGGCGTTGCGCGATTCTGGCCCGCAGCCTTCCGGGCCCCGGCTCCCAGGCCGCGCTTAATGAGGAGGCCGGCGATCAGCCCGGCGGGGTTTCACGGCCCGGAACGCCGGGCAGCCCCAGGGCCGCGCGCCGGGCGGCCTCCAGGGGGTGGCTCGCCCCCGCCGCCGCCAGGTCCCCAAGCCGGCGGCCGCTCTTCGCCTCCATGCTCCATTCGCGGGCAAAAGCGCCGCTCCGGATCTGCTCGAGGGCCTCGCGCATCGCCTGGCGGCTCGGCTCGCCCACGATGCGCGGGCCGCGCGTGAGGTCGCCGTAGAGCGCGGTCCCGCTGATCCCCGCGCGCATGCCGGACACGCCGCGCTCGTGGAGCAGGTCGGCGAGGTACTTGAGCTGGTGCACGCACTCGAGGTAGGCCAGCTCGGCGGAGTAGCCGCGCTCGACCAGGGTCTCGAACGCCAGCCTGACGAGCGCGTTCATGCCGCCGCACAGCACCGCCTGCTCGCCGAACAGATCGACCTCGGTCTCATCGCGCACCGTCGTGCGCAGGAGCGGCGCCAGGCCGAGCCGCCCGGCGTACTCCTCGGCCAGGGCCCAGGCGCCACCGCTCGGATCGCGATGGACGGCGAGATAGCCGGGCACGCGCTCGCCGCGCCGGACCAGGGCGCGGAGCACGCCCCCGGGCGCCGTGGGCGAGACCAGCACGACGTCCGCGCCCGCGGGAAAGCGCAGGTCGGAATAGAGCAGGTTGAAGCCGTGCGCGAACACCAGCGCGCCATTGGCGGGCAGGGCCGGCCCGATCTCGGTCCACGCCGCGCCGAGCGCCTGGTCGGGAAGCAGCACCGCGGCGACCGAGGCCCGGCGCGCCGCCTCGGGGACCGGGAAGGTGTCGAAGCCGGCGGCGCGTGAGCGCGCCTCGGCGTCCCGGCCGGCGCGCGCGCCCACGATCACCGCGAGGCCCGCGTCGCGCAGGGTGAGCGCCTGGGCCTCCCCCTGGTGGCCGTAGCCGAGCACGGCCACGGTGGCGCTGGCGAGTCGCTGGCTCACGCGCGATCCGTCGCCGCGGAAGCGGCTATTTCTTCTTCACGCTTCCGGACGTCGCCCCGCCGGCGGCCGGCTTGAGATCGGGAGCGCTCCAGTCCGACCTGAGATAGAGCGCGTCGCCCTTGAAGTGGTAGGCCTGGTTCTTCGGCCAGTAGAACCAGCTCTCCACCTTCTCGCCCTGGATCTCCCACGGGAGGATCTCGTCGGGCGCGCCCGCGCTCGTGAGCGTCTGGGCCCGCGCCGTTCCGGCCTTCGCCGACTTGGCGGTGGCCACCGGGTCCGCGACCGCCTGCCCGTTCTGAAGGGCGAGGTACACCATCAGCTCCTCGGTGGACTTCGGATTGTTGCCGGCCTTGGTGTAGACGGCGCCGAGCTGGCGGTGGAGGATCTTGTTCTTGGGCTCGCGATGGACGCCCTCCCACAGCGTCTTGACGGCCTCGTCGAACCGACCGAGGTCGGCGAGGCAGGAGCCCAGCGCCGAGAACGCGTCCACGTCGTCGGGGCGCAGCTTGAGCGTTTCACGCCACAGCGGCTCCGCGGACTGGGAGTCCCCGCCGTTCTGGAAGGCGAGTGCCGCGTTGAACGTCAGGTCGGCATCGCCGGGCTTGAGCCCCGCCGCCGCCGCGTAGGAGCCGCCCGCGAGCTTGAAATCCGGCCGGCGGGCGTCGCCCTCCTTCGACAGCGCGCGCTTGAAGTAGGCGTCGGCGAGCCCGAGATGGAGATCGGAATTCTTGGGATCGGCCTTGATGAGCTCGCCGAAGAACGCGATCGCCTCGTCGTAGCGCTTCTCCTCGATGAGCTGGTTGGCGTAGTTCGTGCGGACGCTCTTGACCGATTGCTCGAGCAGGCTGTCGTTGGGCGTGAGCTTGAGGCCTTCGCGGAAGATGCCCTCGGCTTTCTGGAAATCGCCCATGAAGGCGTAGACCGAGCCCAGGTTGCGGATGGTCTTGGGATCGCCCGGCTTGAGCTGCGAGGCGCGCGTGAGCGAGGTGACGGCCAGGTCGTAGCTCTTCTTGGCCTCGCCCTTGAGGGTCTGGTCGGCGTCGTTCTCGGGCTTCTTGAGGTAGTCGGGGTAGGCGTTCTGCGCGGCGTTGATCTTCGCGATGCCGTCGTTGAACGCGGTCGCCCAGTAGGACTCGCGGTTCTGCGCCGCCCAGTCCGCCTTCTTCGGGTCCTTGACCCGTAGCGCCGCGATCGCCTTCTCGAACGCCTCGCCGGCCGCCCTAGCGCTGTCGATCTCGGCGTAGGCCCAGCCCAGATAGCCCAGCGCCTCGAGGTCGGCGGGGTCTTCCTGGGCGCACTGGCTCAGCTGATCCACGGCCTTGTGGATCTCCCGCTCGTAGTCTTCCATGTTGCCTTTGGCCTTGTCGTTGAGGCCGATGTTGAGGTACTGAATGCCGCCCGCGCAGTGCGGGTTGCGCGCCTGAGCGACGCCCACCAGGGCCGCGAGGACCACCACGGCGGCAGCGAGCGCGATTGCACGCTTCACGAGTTCCTCCTTCGCTCCTGGGCCGCCTCGGGGCGGTCCGGAGATTAGGTCAGCCGGTTGCCGTTCACTTTGAGGCCGAACGAGGTGCCGAGGAAGTTCGCCGCCTTGCGTGCGGCCAGCATGCGCGTCATGAAGATCTCGAAGTATTCCATGACCTGCGAGATCGCGGTGTCGATCGTGAGCTCGAGCGTGATCTCCTTCTTCGATTCGTCCACGTTGAGGAAGCTCTTCTGGACCGCGTAGTTGACCCGGTCGTGGACGTCGAACTTGATCATCTCGGGATTGCGCACCCGGGTGCGGTGCACGTCGCTCTTGTCGGCGAGGATCACCGCGGCCGCGATCGGGCTGATCGCCGCCCCGTCGTTCTCGTGATGGTTTCCGATCGCGCCCATGACCCGCACGACCTCGAGGTCGGGCATGCCCAGCGCGGTGAGGATCTGCATCGCCATGACTGCGCCGGTCTGGGCGTGCTGCTCGCGATTGACGGCGTTGCCCATGTCGTGGAGGTAGCCCGCGATCGCCGCCAGCTCGGCCTCGCGCTCGGGGTAGCCGAGGCGCTTGAGGGTGTTGTAGGCGATGTGCGCGACCAGCCCGACGTGGCGCTCGCCGTGCTCGGTGTAGCCGATCTCGGCCAGGGCCTCGTCGGCCTTGCGCAGGTAGATCTTGACGCGCGGGTCTTCGCGCACCTGGTCGAAGGTGATGACGGGGCCCGAGGCCGCGGTGACCGCGGCGGTGTCGGCGCCGCCGGACGCCAGTCGGCTGGACGAGGATCGTGGTGCCATGGGAACGCTCTTTGAATGCGGGAATGATGCCAGTCCGCGACGATAACCCCGGTTGGGGAGCGGAGCGACTCTAGAAGCGCAACCCCAAGCGCGTCAAGCGGAAGCCCGGCTCGCGGCGGTTGTTGAAAGCTTGACTCCGGCCGCTCGCGAGGCCCATCGGGCGCGGTCGCGGCGCTCGCGCGACACCGGTGTGGCGGGCGCGGGGCACACCCGTCTACAGCACCTCGACCGGGTCCACGTCGGCGACCACCTTGACGCCGCGCGCGCGCCGATCCCCTTCGGCGACGGCGAGACCGCGGCGCGCCAGCTCGTGCAGCGCGGTCGCGTGCGTGCCCTTGAGCAGCAGGTGCCAGCGGAACTGGTTGCGCAGCCGCGCCAGCACCTGGGGCGCGGGGCCCAGCACCGCGACCCCGGCGGCTTCGGCCTCGGGGCGCAGGACGTCGCCCACCTCGCCCGCCGCGCGCTCGACCGCGGCCTCCTCGCGGCCCGAGAACAGGAGCGACACCAGCCGCACGTGGGGCGGATAGCCCGCCTCGCGCCGCTCCTCGAGCTCGCGATCGAGAAACAGGCGCTCGTCCGAGAGGATCGCGGCGGCGATGGCGGGATGATCGGGCGTGCAGGTCTGCACGAACACCTCGCCCGGCCTTACGCCCCGCCCGGCGCGCCCCGCGACCTGGACGATGAGCTGATAGGTGCGCTCGGCGGCGCGGAAATCGGGGAGGTGAAGCGCCACGTCGGCATCGAGCACGCCGACCAGCGTGACGCGCGGGAAGTCGAGTCCCTTCGCGATCATCTGGGTGCCGACCAGGATGTCGGCCTCGCCGCGCGCGAAGCCCTGGAGCACGCGGGCGGCCGTGCCCTGCTCGCGCGCCACGTCGAGGTCGAGCCGCACCACCCGCGCGCCGGGAAAGGCCGCCTTGAGCTCGCGCTCGGCGCGCTGGGTGCCGGCGCCGGCGTAGCGCAGGAACGGCGTGCCGCACGCGGGGCAGGCCTCGCTCGCCGGCTGGCGATGGTCGCAGTAGTGGCAGCGCCAGGAGCGCGGCGCCAGGTGGAGCGTGAGCGTGATGTCGCAGTTCGGGCATTCGGGCACGAAGCCGCACTGCCGGCACTGGGTGTAGTGCGAATGGCCGCGCCGGTTGAGGAACAGCAGCGCCTGCTCGCCGCGCTCGAGCCGTAAGGCGAGTGCGGCGCGCAGCGGGCTCGAGAGCAGGGCGTCGCCCTGGGCGTCGCGCCGCAGATCCACCGTCCGCATCGCCGGCATCGCCCGGCCGCCGACGCGCCCCGCGAGCCGCACCAGCTTGTACTTGCCGCGTGCGGCGTTCGCGAGCGATTCGAGGCTCGGGGTCGCCGAGCCCAGCACGACCGGGATCCCGAGCAGCTGGGCCCGGCGCACCGCGGTGTCGCGGCCGTGGTAGCGGAGCTGCTCGCTCTGTTTGTAGGCGGGCTCGTGCTCCTCGTCCACGACGATGAGCCGGAGGTTGGGCAGCGGGGCGAACACCGCCGAGCGCGCCCCCACGACGACGTCGAGCGCCCCGCGGCTCGCGAGCTCCCAGTTGCGGCGCCGCTCGCCCACGCCCAGGTAGGAATGGAGCACGCCGACGCGGCGGCCGAAGCGGGCACGAAACGCCGCCACGACCTGGGCGCCGAGCGCGACCTCGGGCACCAGGACCAGCGTCTGCCCGCCCGCCTCGCGGGCGGCGTTCGCCGCGCGCAGGTAGACCTCGGTCTTGCCGCTGGCCGTGACGCCGTGAAACAGCAGCGGCGCGAACCCGCCCCGCGCGATCGCCGCCTCGACCTCGCGCGTGGCGGCGCGC
>JBGQIE010000156.1:0-6996 GCA_041498315.1 Candidatus Eiseniibacteriota bacterium | reverse complement strand
CGGACTTCGAATGGTCGCCGCAGGGCGCCACCCTGGCGTTCCTGGCCCGCGAGCCCAAGAGCGATGAGCGCAAGAAGAAGGAGAAGGACAAGGACGACGCCTGGACCCCGAGCCAGATGTACCCCTGGAACCGGTTGTGGGTGCTGAACGTCACCGACCGCAAGGCGACCCAGCTCACGCGCGGCGGCTTCCACGTCACCGGGTATTCGTTCTCGCCCGACGGCCGGCGACTCGCCATCTCCGCCCAGCCGACCCCGCTCATCCCCGACAACTTCAACTCCGACCTCTACCTCGTCAACGTCTCGGGCGGCGCTCCCACCGAACTGGTGCGCCGCAAGGGCACGGACACGAGCCCGTCGTGGTCGCCGGACGGCCGCTGGATCGCCTTCGTGTCGCAGGACGCGCGCAGCACCGAGTGGTATACCAACGAATATCTGTGCGTCGTGGCGCCCTCCGGCGGACCGGTGCGCAACCTGACCGCGGACTTCGATGAGCGCGTCGTGCCGCCGGGCGGCGGCCAGGCGCCGGGCGACCTGGTGTGGACTCCGGACGGCGCCGCGATCCTGTTCCAGGCCACCCAGCGGACCGCGCAGCACATCTTCCGCGCCCCGGTGGACGGCGGGCCGGTCGAGGCCGTCACCCGCGGCCCCGAGATCAACGGCTCGTGCACGCTCGACGCCTCCGGGAACACCATGGCGTTCCTGCGCGAGGACAGCGAGCACCCGCGCGAGATCTGGCACATGCACGGCGGGCGCGGCGAGCCGGCGCGGCTCACCGACACCAATCCGCAGACGCGCGACATGCTCGCCTTCCGCAAGGAGATCGTGAGCTGGAAGGCCGAGGACGGCCAGGACATCGAAGGCCTGCTCATCCTGCCGCCGGGCCAGCGCGCGGCGCGGCACCTGCCGCTCCTCCTCAACGTGCACGGCGGCCCGGCCGGCACCCACACGAACACCTGCACGGTGGCCTCGCGCCTCTACCCGTGGCCGCTGTTCGCGCAGAAGGGCTACGCCATCCTGCTCCCCAACCCGCGCGGCAGCGGCGGCTACGGCGCGGCCTTCCGCGCCGCCAACGTGCGCGACTGGGGCGGCAAGGACTACGACGATCTCATGCGCGGCGTGGACGCGATGATCGAGCGCGGGATCGCGGACCGCGCCCGGCTCGCGGTGTGCGGCTGGTCCTACGGCGGCTACATGACCTCGACGATCGTGACCAAGACTGACCGCTTCCGCGCCGCGGTCGTGGGCGCCGGGGTCACGGATCTCATGTCGATGGCCGGGACCTGCGACATCCCCGACTTCAACCGCTCCTACTTCGGATCGTGGCCGTGGGAGGATCCGCAGGTGTACGTGGATCACTCGGCGGTCATGCACGCCGGGAACGTGAAGACCCCGACCCTCGTGGTCCACGGTCAGAGCGACGAGCGCGTTCCGACCTCGCAGGGCTGGGAGTTCTACACCGCGCTCATGAAGGTTGGGGTGGCCACCGACCTGCTGCTGCTGCCGCGCCAGCCGCACGGGCCGCGCGAGCCCAAGCTGCTGCGCACCGTTCAGCAGTGGCACCTCGACTGGATCAACCGCTACACCCTGTCGCAGCTTCCGATCGCCACGCGGCCGACGCGGCCGCCGGCGACGGCCGGCAAGGGGATGGAGGCGGAGCCGCGCTGAGCGTGACCCGGACTGATGCCGCGCCTTCCATGACCCCGCTCGATCTCATCGTCATCGGCGGGGGCATCACCGGGGCGGCGGTCGCCCGGCTCGCCGCCCGCAACGGCTACAGCGTCGCGCTGCTCGAGCAGGGCGACCTCGCCTCGGGCACGAGCAGCGCGACCAGCCACATGCTCCATGGCGGGTTGCGCTACCTCGAGCACGGCCGCTTCCTGCTGGTGCGCCGCTCGCTCGGCGAGCGCGCGGTCGTGAGCCGCATGGCGCCCGCGCTGGTGCGCCCCACCCGATTCGTCGTCCCGCTCTACGCCGGCGGCCGTTTGGGACCCACGCGACTGCGCGCCGGGCTCGCGCTCTACGACTGGCTCGCCTCGCGCAAGGGGCTCGCACCCCACGCCTGGCTGCGGGCGAATGAAGCGCTGGCGCTCGAGCCCGCGCTCGAGCCGCATGGCCTGCTGGGCGCGGGCGCCTACTCGGACACGGTGATGGACGACGCGCGCCTGTGCGTCGCCGTGGCGCGCGATGCCGCGGCGCACGGGGCGGCGATCCACACCTACATGGAGGTCGTGGGCGCGCGTCCCGCGCCCGTCCCCACGGCAGTCGGCGCCCCGCCCGGGAGCGAGGGGGGCGCGATCGAAGTCATTGCGCGCGACGTGCTCGACGGCGGGGAACGCGCCTTCACCGCGCGCGTGGTGGTCAACGCGACCGGGCCGTGGGCCGACGGCGTGCGCCGACTGCTGTGGCGCGCGCTCAATCCCGGCAGCCCCGAGCCCGGGCCGACCCTGCGCCCCTCGCGCGGCATCCACCTCGTCTACCCGGCGATCACGCGCGGGCACGCCCTGCTCCTGCTCGCGGGGCGCGATGGCCGGGTGCTGTTCGCCGTGCCCTTCGGCGATCGCACGCTGGTCGGCACGACCGAGATCGAAGTCCCTGCCCTCCCGGTGCGCGAGTCCTTCCGCCCCAGCCTCGAGGAGGTGCGCTATCTGCGCGCCGAGGTCGAGCGGGCGCTGCCTGGCCTCGAGGGCGCCGCCCCGCTCGCGATCTTGTGCGGCGTGCGGCCGCTGGTGCGCTCCGAGCACAGCGTGGACCGCGCCTCGCGCGAGCACGGCTGGTCGGAGACGGGCCGGTCCTGACCCTGGTCGGCGGCAAGTACACCACCTTCCGCACCATCGCCCGCGAGGCGCTCGTGCACCTGGCCCCACGGCTTCCCCGCCGCGAGCGCCCGATCGAGGACACCGACGCGCTGCTGCCGCGCCCGCTCGAGCCGCTCTCGGGTGCGGCGGCCCTGGCCGAGTTCGCGGTGCGCGAGGAGTTCGCGCGCCGGCTCGAGGACGTCGTGCGCCGGCGCACCCGGCTGTGGCTCGAGCTCGACCGCGGCCGTAGCGCGACCGGCGCCATCGTCCCGGTTATGACGCGGCTCCTGGGCTGGAGCCCCGCGCGGGCGCGCGACGAGGTGCAAGCCTTCGAATCCGCGCTCTGGGAGGAGGAATCGCTGCTCGAGCGCGCCCGCGGCGAGCGGGCCGAGCGCGAGGGCCCCAGGCTCACCGGGGTGGTCGGGCGCGGCGGCGGCGGGCGATGAGTCACGGCCTGGTGCTGGCGATCGACCAGGGCACGACCGGGAGCCGGGCGCTGCTCCTGGATCACGCCGGGACGGTGCGCGGGCATGGCTATGCCGAGCTGCCCCAGCATTTCCCCCGCCCGGGCTGGGTCGAGCACGACGGCGGGGAGATCTGGGCGAGTGTGGGCGCGGCGGTGCGCGCGGCCCGGCGCGAGGCGGGCCGCCGCGGAGCGGCGCGCGCGCGCATCGCGGCGATCGGCCTCACGAACCAGCGCGAGACCACGCTGGTCTGGGATCGCGCGAGCGGCCGCCCGGCGGCGCGCGCGATCGTGTGGCAGGACCGCCGCACCAGTACCCGCTGCGCCGAGCTCAAGCGCGCCGGGGCGGAGCCCGAGGTGCGCCGGAGAACCGGCCTGGTGCTCGATCCCTATTTCAGCGCGACCAAGCTCGAATGGCTGCTGCGCCACATCCGCGGCCTGCGCGGCCGCGCCCGGCGCGGGGCGGTGGCGTTCGGCACCGTGGACACCTGGCTGCTCTGGAAGCTGACCGGCGGCGCCGCGCACGCCACCGATCCCACCAACGCCTCGCGCACCATGCTGTTCAACCTCGAGCGTCGCCGCTGGGATGACGCGCTGCTCGAGCGCTTCGGCGTGCCGCGCGCGCTGCTCCCCGAGGTGCTGCCCTCGAGCGGCCTCTTCGGCCACACCCGCGGGGTCCCGTTCCTGCCCGACGGGATTCCGGTGAGCGGGATCGCCGGCGACCAGCAGGCGGCGCTGTTCGGCCAGGGTTGTGTCGCGCCTGGGCAATCGAAGAACACCTACGGCACCGGCTGCTTCCTGCTCTTTCATACCGGACAGCGCATCGTGCGCTCGCACGCCGGCCTGCTCACGACCGTGGCGTGCGGGCCGCGCGGCGAGGCCGCCTACGCGCTCGAGGGCAGCGTGTTCATCGCCGGTGCGGCGATCCAGTGGCTGCGCGACGGCCTCGGCATCCTCGCGCGCGCCGCCGAGAGCGAAGCGCTCGCGGCGAGCGTGCCCGACTCGGGCGGGGTGGTCATGGTGCCGGCGTTCGTCGGGCTGGGTGCTCCCTACTGGCGCCCCGAGGCGCGCGGCGCGCTGCTGGGCCTCACGCGCGGCACCCGCCGGGGCCACATCGCGCGCGCCACGCTCGAATCCCTCGCGTTTCAGTCGCGCGACCTGGTCGAGGCCATGGCGCGCGACGCCGGGCGCCGGGTACGCGTGCTGCGGGTGGACGGCGGCGCCGCCGCGAACAACCTGCTCATGCAGATTCAGGCCGACCTGCTCGGCATCCCGGTCGAGCGACCCCGCCTGCTCGAGTCCACCGCCCTGGGCGCCGGGCTGCTGGCCGGGCTCGGGGCGGGCGTGTGGACCTCGCCCGCCGAGCTCAAGCGCGTGCGGCGGATCGAGCGTGTGTTCAGTCCCCGCAAACCGCGGCGCTGGCGCGAGGCCGAGTACGCGCGCTGGAAGTCCGCCGTGGCAACGCTGCTCGGAAGCGCCTAGACTTTCCGGCGGAGGGCTCCCCGCCATGCGTCTCGCCGCCACCGCATCGTTGCTCGCGCTCGCCCTGATCGCGGCCGTTCCCGCCCGCGCCGCCTGGGCGCCGGATGGCAACCCGCTGTGCAGGGCGCCCGGCTCCCAATACGCCTCGGACGCGGTCCCGACCCCCTCCGGCGGCGCGATCGTGTTCTTCTCGGATGGCCGCATCGGGGCCCAGTGCGTCGGGCCCGACGGCTCGATCGCCGCGGGCTGGGGCACCGACGGCAATCCGATCTCGCACTCCACCGGAAGCTCCATCAACCCGCACGCCGCCCCGGATGGCGCGGGCGGCGCCTTCGTCGTGTGGGAGGACAACCGCACCGACGTAGCGGACCTCTACGCCCAGCACGTGCTGGCCTCGGGCGCCATCGACCCCAGCTGGCCACCCACCGACCTGCCGGTCGCGGTCGGCCCGTTCAACCAGTACACGCACGCCGTCGCCGCCGACGGCGCGGGTGGCGCGCTGGTCGTGTGGCAGGACGATCGCAACGCCGTCGGCGTCACCAACCTCGACATCTACGCCCAACGCCTCGGCCCGGGCGGCGCGTCGCTCTGGACCCCGAACGGCGTCGCCGTGTGCATCGAGTCCGGCGACCAATGGCGGCCCAAGGTGATCGGGGACGGCCTCGGTGGCGCCTATCTCGCCTGGGAAGACGAGCGCAGCGGGCATCCGATCGTGTACGCCCAGCACCTGACGGCCGCCGGTGGCGTGGCGCCGGGCTGGCCGCCGAGCGGAATCCAGGTCGGCGACCCGGGCCCGATCGGGGCCGAGCACGATCCATCGCTCGCACCCGACGGCGCGGGCGGCGTCCTCATCGCCTGGACGGGAAGCAAGAACAACGCGGTCTATCATCCCTTCGTGCAGCGTCTCGGCCCCGCGGGCGCTCCGGCCCCGGGCTGGCCCGCGATCGGCGCCCAGTTGTGCGACCTGCTCCAGACCCAGGATCAGGTACGCGTGGTCTCCGACCGCACCGGTGGAGCGATCGTGGTCTGGCACGACTTCCGCGACGTCCAGAACCCGGTCCTGAGCTTCCACATCTACGCCCAGCGCGTGAACGCCGTCGGCGCGCGCCAGTGGACGCTCAACGGCGTGCCGGTGTGCGTGGCGCCCGGCACTCAGGAGTCCCCGGCCGCGGTGAGCGACGATCAGGGCGGTGTGGTGGTCGCGTGGCAGGATAGTCGCGCGGGAGCCGACGCGTCCGACATCTATGCGCTCCGGCTCCTGCCGAACGGGCAGCGGGCGCCCGCGTGGGATCTCGATGGCACCGCGCTATGCACCCAGCCCGGGGCACAGAACGTTCCCGTCATCGTGCCCGACGGGCTCTCGGGCGCGATCGTGGCGTGGACCGACAGCCGCCCCGTGCCGCGCTTCCAGGCTCCGGACATCTGGGCCACGCGCACGCCCGACGACATCGTGGTCCCGGTCCAGGTGTCTCTCGTGAACGCCGCGGCACTCCCGGACCGCGTCGTGCTCGCCTGGCAGGTCCCAACGTCCGGCGTGAGCGCGAATGTGTGGCGCCGCACGGGGAATGAGGCCTGGACCGTGATCGGAACGCGGGTCTCGGGCGGCGACGGCAGGCTCACTTTCGAGGACCGCGACGTGCGACCGGGCGGGTCCTACGAGTACCGCCTGGGGCTCATGCAGGAGGGAGGCGAGGCCTTCGCGGGCAATGCGCGCGTGACGATGCCCGGAGCGCCGGGACTTTCGCTCGCGGGGGCCAGGCCCAATCCCGCCGCGGGCGAGCTTGCGCTCGACTTCACCCTCCCCGACGCGGCACCCGCGACGCTCGAACTACTCGACCTCGCCGGGCGTGTGCTCGAGGCCCGAGCGGTGGGCGACCTCGGCGCCGGGCGGCACGTGGTGCGCATGGGCGCGGCGGCGACGCCGCGACCCGGCCTCTACTACATTCGCCTCACGCGGGCCGGGCGCTCGATCAGCGCCCGCGCCGCCGTGCTGCGCTGAGGGCCGGCGAGCCCTACGAACCCCGCGACGAGATGGGGTCGAATCCCGTTGGGTACACGAGCTCCCGCCAAAGCGAAGAACCAACTTACGCGCGCAACGATGAGCTGGGTGAAAATGCTTTCGACTGTCCTCGTCTACAACCCGTCAACGAGGCCTGACCGACGCGCGCCGCCTACGCTTCGATCGCACGACGATGCAGCTGATAGAGAATCCCAAGTGGCCGCTTGAGGATGCGTCGCTCTTCCTCTGATCCAT
>JBGQIE010000155.1:0-7003 GCA_041498315.1 Candidatus Eiseniibacteriota bacterium | reverse complement strand
GCCCGCTGCAATTCAATTTCGGGGGACAAACGGTCACCGTCACGCTGCGGGGCGGCATCACCGGCGAGCAGGTCTTTTCGCTCACGCGCGGCGCGGTGATCAGCGGGTCGCTCGGGGGCACGATCCACCTGAACGTCACCGGAGGATTCTTCGGGCCGCAGGGCATGGCGATGCGGGTGGAGCAGCACGCCGCGACGCGGCTGGTTGAGACCCCCTGAGGCGATGAAGCTCGCGCACCTCGCCGACCTGCATCTCGGCTTCCGCCAGTTCGACCGCCAGACGCCGCGCGGCGCGAACCAGCGTGAGGCGGACGTGGCGCAGGCGTTTTCGCGGGCGGTGGATGATCTGCTGGAGCAGCGGCCCGATCTGGTGGTGATCGCGGGCGACATCTTCCATTCGGTGCGTCCCACCAACCCCGCCATCCTGTTCCTTTTTCAGCAGCTGCAGCGGATCCGGGTGGCGCTGCCGGACGCGCCGGTCGTCCTCCTCGCGGGAACGCACGACACCCCGCGGACGAGCGAAACGGGGAGCATCCTGAAGCTGTACGAAGCGGCCGGTGCGGAGGTCGTGCTCGACACGCCGCGCCGGCTCGTGTTCCCCAAACTCGATTGCGCCGTGCTCGCCGTGCCGCACCAGGCCCTCATGAGTCCCGACCGGCCCGCACTGCGGCCGGAGCGTGGCGGACCCACGCTCAACATCCTGCTCACCCACTTTCAATACCAGGCGCTGGGTGAGGCGCGCGGCACTATGGAGTACGGCGGCGCCCTCCTCGGCCCGGAGGATCTGGCGCCGGCCCAGTGGGACTATGTGGCGCTGGGCCACTTCCACGTCGCCCACGAGGTATTTCCGAACGCCTGGTATGCGGGCGCGCTCGAGTACCTCCCGCCCAATCCGTGGGGGCAGCTCCAGGACGAGGCCGAACGGGGGCGGTCGGGCAAGGGCTACCTGCTGGTGGATCTGCCCGGGGCGCGCGTCCATTTCCGGCCGATCGCGCCGGCGCGCCGCCACATCGAGCTAGAGCCGATTCAGGGGAAAGACCTCACCGCCAAGCAGCTCGACGAGAAGATCGCCGAGGCGGTGCGCCAGGCGAAGCCGCCGATCGACGGCAACGTGGTCCGCCAGCTGGTGTGGGACGTGGCGCGGGCCACCGCGCACGATCTCGATCACCGGGCGATCCGCGGCTACAAGGTGCGCGCGCTGCACTTTCAACTGGACCTGCGCCGGCCCGAAGTGCGCTACCAGGTCGGCCTCGGCGCGCCGGCGCGCCGCCAGACGCTGACCGAGACGCTGCGCGATTTTCTCTCGCGGCGCCTGCTCGACGCCGACATCCCGCGCGAGGAGCTGGTGGCGACGGGCGTCGCCTATCTCGAGCGGGCGGGGCGCGACGGCGAGGGAGAGGGGGCGGAGCCGGCCTGATGGAGCTCAAGCGCCTGCGCCTCGAGAATTTCCGGCAGTTCGCCGCGACCGAGATCGAATTCGGCCCAGGAATCACGGGGATCGTCGGTCCGAACGGGTCGGGAAAGACGACGCTGCTCGAAGCGATCGCCTGGGCGATCTACGGCGTTCAGGCGGTTCGGGGCGACAAAGAATCGATCCGGCGCCACGGCGCGCCGGGCCGTTCGCGCGTGGAAGTGACGCTGGAGTTTCGCCTGGGCGCGCACGAATACGTGGTGACGCGCAATCTGTACGGGGCCGAGCTGCGTCAGGACGGTCAGGTGGTGGCCAACTCGCTCAAGTCGGTCTCGGAGCGGCTGGGGCGCGTGCTCGGCATGTCGCACGACGAGTTCTTCAACACGTACTTCACGGGACAGAAAGAGCTGGCCGTCATGGCCGCTCTGGGCCGAACCGAGCGGGCCGCGTTCCTGTCGCGCGTCCTCGGGTATGAGCGGCTGGAGATCGCCCAGCAGATGGTGCGCGAAGCGCGCAACGCGATCGGCGCGGAGCTGAAGGGGCAGGAAGCGGGGTTGCCCGATCGCGGTCAGCTCGACGCCGACCGGACGCAGGCCCAGGCCCGGCAGAAGGAGGCGCGCACGGCGGCGAACGCCGCCCGGGCGGCGCAACGCGGCGCCGAGCAGGGCGTGAAGCGCGAGGAGCCCCGCTGGAAGGAATGGGAGGCGCGCCGCGACCGGATTCGCTCGCTCGAGAGCGAGCGCGCGATGGGCAACCATGCCGTGGAAGGGGCGCGACAGGAATTCCAGCGGCTCGACCGGGAGCTGGCCGAGGCGTTGTCGGCCCGGGGAGAGCTGGAGCGGCTGGCGGTGGAGCTGGTCCCGCTGGCGGAGCGCAAGTCGGAGCTGGGGCGGCTCGAGCGGCTGCAGCGCGAGGAAGCGGCGCGCCAGGCGGATCAGCGGGCGCTGGCGGAGCTGGCGCGCGCCGGCGAGGTGCGCGATCGGCGCATCGCCGAGCTGGGCGGCGCGGCGAAGGCGCTGGAGCAGGCCGAGGGTGAGGCGCGCGGACTCGCGGAGCGATTGCTGGCGCAGGAGCGGGCTGTGGAGGAGCAGCGGGCCGAATGGGCACGCGACCGGCAGGATGCGGAGACGAAGCGCCAGCAGCTGCGGGACCAGTGGCGCGACGTGAAGGAGCAGCGCGACAAGATCGCGGAGCTCGGCCCCGACGGCGCGTGCCCGACGTGTCAGCGCCCGCTGGGGAAGGAATATGCGGCGGTGCTCGGGTTGCTGGACCGGCAGCTCGAAGACATCACCATCAACGGTCACTTCTTCAAGCAGCGGGTGGACCAGCTGGCCGAGCCGCCGGAGGCGGCGCGCGCAGCGGAGCAAGTGCGCGACGCGACCCGGGCCGAGGCCGGGCGGGCGAGCGAGCGGGCGGGGGTGCTGCGGGCGCAGGCCGAGGAGCGGGCGCTGGCGTTGTCGCGCCGGGAGGCGGACACGAAGCGGGCGGCCGAGCTCGAGGCGCGGCTGGCCGCGCGACCCACGGGCTACGATGCGACCCGGCACGATGCCGTACGGGCCGAGCTGGCGCGGCTCGAGCCGCTGGCGCGCGAAGCGGCGGTGCTGGACGCGCGCGCCCGGCTGGCCGAGGCGCTGGTGAAGGAAGCCGAGGGCGCGGAGCAGCTGCTGTCGCGCCGGGAGCAGCACGTGAAAGAGCTCGCCGCGGCGATCGCCGCCGAAGGATTCTCGGACGACAAGTTCCGGGCCGCCAAGGACCGGTTCGACCGCGCCGTCGGCGTGCTGCGGGAGGCCGAGCTGGTGGCAGTGGAGGCGGTGGGCCTGCTGTCGCGCGCGGAGGATCAGGTGGCCGAGGTCGAGCGGCGACAGATCGAGCGGGCGGCGCGGGAGCGGCAGATCGAGACGCTCAAGGGGCGCCGCCGGCTGCACGACGAGCTCGATCGGGCGTACTCCGAGCTCCGGGCCGAGCTGAACGCGGCGATGCGCCCCGAGATCGCGGAGCTCGCCTCGGGATTCCTCGGCGATCTGACCGACGGCCGCTACGACGCTGTCGACCTCACCGAGGACTACACGCTGACGGTGCTGGAGGATGGCGTGCCGAAGCCGGTGATCTCGGGTGGGGAAGAGGATCTGGCGAGCCTGGTGCTGCGGTTGGCGATCTCCCAGATGATCGCCGAACGCGCGGGGCAGCCGCTCTCGCTGCTCGTGCTGGACGAGGTGTTCGGCTCGCTCGACGAGCCGCGGCGCCAGCACGTGCTGGGGCTGTTGCGGCGGCTGGGCGACCGCTTCCCCCAGGTCATTCTCATCACCCACATCGACCAGATCCGGGAGGGTCTGGACCGCGTGATCCGCGTGGAGTACGATGGCGCGCGGGGGGTGAGTATGGCACGGGACGAAACGTCGACCCTGGGCGCGGGAGGGCTGGATGCGGGCGTGGCTGCCTGAGCGGCGCGTAGACGGCCCGCAGCAGGCGAGCGGGGACGATATCGAGGCGCTGAACCGGCTGTTCGCCGAGGCGTTCACCGATCGCTATCGGCGCGACGGGCTGGTGGGCGTGCGCGTGCCGCCGCTCAACCCGCGGGTCTGGACCTACGCCCTGCGCGACGCGGGGGCGGGTGCGATGCTGTGGCGCGACGAAGACGGACGCCTGGTCGCGTTCAACGTCGCGCACCGGTGCGGCGCCGAGGGCTGGATGGGACCGCTGGCGGTGCGGGTGGACCGCCAGGGCGGCGGAATCGGGAAGACGATCGTCCGCGCGGCGACCGAGTGGCTGCTGGACCGGGGCGTCACCACGCTCGGGCTCGAAACGATGCCGCGCACGGTCGAGAACATCGGGTTTTACGCGCACCTCGGGTTCGTCCCCAGCCACCTCACACTCACCATGACCCGCGAGCTGGCCGTGCGGCGCCGCGGCGGCACCACGCCGGTGCTGTTGTCGCGTCTGCTCCCCGCCGCCCGGACCGAAGTGCTGGGCGCCGCCCGCGCGCTCGCCGACGCGCTCGCGCCGGGCTACGACTTCACGCGCGAGATCGAGCTCACCGCCGAGCTCAGCCTGGGCGACACCGTGCTGGTCACGGGGGACGAGCGGCTCGACGCCTATGCGTTGTGGCACTCGGCCTCGCTGGCGGCCGAGCGGACTTCGGACGAGCTGCGCGTGCTCAAGCTGGCGGCGCGCGACCCCGCCGCATTCGACGCCGCGCTCGGCGCCGTCGAGGCCAGCGCGGCGCACGCCGGGCTGCGCCGCGTGGCGATCCGCTGTCAGAGCCGCTTCGACCCCGCCTTCCGCACGCTGATCGCGCGCGGCTACCAGGTCCGCTGGACCGACCTGCGCATGCACCTGGACGGCTACGCCGAGCGTCCGGTCCCCGAGGGCGGGGGGGTGCTCTTCTCGAACTGGGAGATATGATCGCGGGTCTCGCGATCTTCGCCGCGACCTACATCCTGATCGCGGTCCAGCGTCTTCCATTCATCCACGTGAACCGGCCCGCGGCGAGCCTCGTCGGCGCGGTCGCCATGGTGGTCGACCCTAGCTTGGGGAGTCCTCATCCTCGTGCTCGTTCGCTAGTTTCGAGCCTGCCTCGGCCAGGGCGGCCGTCGCTGCTCACGGCGGACGGGATTCCTCGACCAGGCGCTGAAACCTCGGCTCCGTTCGCATGGAGTCAAACTCCGGCGCCCGCAAGCCAGACCAGAGCCGCGCCCCCCGTGGACGCACGTGCTCGAGCAGGTTCAAGGCCTCTTCCCGGTCGCCGAGCGTCACGAAGGCCACCACCGGCAGCAGCCGCTCCTCCAGGAGAGCTTCCCAGACAGTATCGGGGGACGCACGGAACATGCGACTCAACCGTGCTCGCGCAGTGGCCGTGTCCCCGCTCCGGACGTTCACTATCGCCAGCAGCGCGACTCCGAGACTCGAATCCGGGCCCCCCGTGCGCAGCGCCATCTCGGCATCGGCGTGGGCTCCGGCAAGGTCTCCGAGCATCACGCGCGTCCGCGCTCGGCGCACGTAGCCCCAATAGAACTCGGGATTGATGCGGAGCGAGCTGTCCAACCACCGCTGCGATTCTGCATAGTCTCGGGCGAGGAAGCTCAAGAACCCCAAGGCGCTGAGAGTGATCGGGCGCTCCGGCTCGATCGCCAGGCTGCGCAGGCAGGCGGCCCGCGCGGCCGAATCCTGGCCCAACTCCCGCAGGAAAAACGCGTACTGGTGGAAAACCTCGGAGTTGTGCGGGTCGAGTAACAGCGCGCGCTGGAGGGCCGGGAGGACTCCGTCGAATGAACGTGGGTGGGAATTGCTTGCCGCGTACGCCGCCGCCACCCAGGCGTCCGAGACCGTCGAGTCCAGCGCGAGGGCGCGGCTCGCCAGCGTGCTGCCGCGCGCCCGCAAGCTGTCGTGGGTGAGATCGAACGGTGCCGGGATGTGGGTGCCGGCTTCGTATTCATAGAGGAGCTCGTAGGCCAGTCCCGCGCGTGCGATCGCCCTGGTGAATAGCGGATCGAGCTGGCTGGCCGCTTCGTATTCCTCAATCGCTCGGCGAAAGCCATCGGTCGAGCGTTTGGCCAGGTAGTAGTTGCCCCGCAGGAAGTGCTCATATGCGTCGGGATTGGTCGTGGGCCGCCTGGCCAGCGCCAAGCGTTCCACGGGAGCCAGCTGGCCACCGATCGAGGTGGCGACCTCCTGAGCGATCGCCTCTTGGAGATCGAGCAAGTCTGTCGTCGCGCGGTCGTAGATCTGGCCCCAGACCCGAAACCCGCTCATGGCGTTGACGAGCCGCACGTCGACTCGGATGCGGGGGCCCCCGCGCCGCAGACTTCCTTCCACCAGATAGCGGACACCCAGCACGCGCCCCGCCGCCACGTGGTAGTCCGACGCAGTCTCCCGCAGCCGCCGGATCCCTTCACGGCTCGCCTGTTTGACCGAGAGGCGCGCGATGTTCCCGAGCCGCGACGCGATCTCGTCGCTCAAGCCATCGGCCAGGAATGCATCGGCCGAATCCGGTGACAGGTTGTCGAAGTACAGCACCGCGACGCTGTTCGGCGCGGGCGCGGGCGCGGTGACGCGTGGCAGCCGGCACGGGGGTGAGGAGCCGTCGGGGCATTGGGCAGCGAGCCGAGGCGATGCGAGGGTACCGATCAAGCAAACGACGAGACCGACGGCACGACGTGGCACGGCGCTACGACCGAACGAGTCCGGCCGCCCCGGTGATGGCCTGTTTGGAGCCCGTCACATAGATGGCGGGCGACAGCCCCACCACTTCGAACCCGTGCTTCGTGCCGGGCGGCAGGTCCAGCCGGTCGCCCGGGCCGAGCTCCACGACTTCGTCGCCCACGTGCACCCGCAGGAATCCCGATAACACCCAACGCGCCTCGGGAAATGGGTGTTCGTGCTGCGGCACGGCGCTGCCGGGCACCTCCGACCACCACGCGGTGATCAGTCCCTCCTGCTCGAGGGCGATCCGCAGCGTGGAGAGCTGCAGCGGCCCGGTGGCGTCGTCCCAGCGCTTCACCGTGATCATGGGTCCAACGTTACGGCGCACGCAGGCGAACCGCCAGTTTCACGACAGGAACTTCGGCGCCCCCAGGAGAATGCGTCGGGCGAAGAG
>JBGQIE010000154.1:0-7092 GCA_041498315.1 Candidatus Eiseniibacteriota bacterium | reverse complement strand
CGGCGGCGTGCTGGTCTGGCAATACCAGACTCCGGGCGCCAACTCGGATATCTGGGCGGCCAGGCTGCTGGGGCCCTATCCGACCCCAGTGCTGGCCGCGTTGGTGAGCGCGGAGGCGACCGCGGAGCGAGCGCGGCTCGTGTGGTCTTGCAGCGGGAGCGTCGGGCTGACAGCCACGATCTATCGCCGCACGGAGCCGGGCGCCTGGCAGAGCATCGGACGTGTATCGCCCGATGGCACCGGGCACCTCGTCTTCGTCGACCGCGACGTGAGGCCCGGCACGCGCTACGGCTACCGGCTGGGTATTCCCGAAGACGGCACAGAAGTCTTTCGCGGCGAGACCTGGCTGACGATCCCGATCGAGGCCGTGCTGGCGTTGCGCGGCCTGCAGCCGAACCCGGCCGTGGCGGGCATCTCGGTGGCGTTCTCGCTGAAGGATGACGGGCCCGCGCGGCTCGAGCTGCTGGACGTGAGCGGCCGCAGGGTGTTCGAGAAGCAAGTAGGCGCGCTGGGCCCGGGGGCGCACGTGGTCAGGCTGGAGGAAGGCTCTCGATTGCCACCCGGAGTGTACGTGGTCCGGCTGACCCACGCGGGGCGCACTCTGGTCGCGCGCGGTGTGCTCGTGAAGTGAGCACGGGCGGTCCACACACAGCCTGGCTTCGGAGGGGCGCCCGGCGCGAAGCTCGAGCGCCGGGCGCCCGCGCGGCGCTTCGACTGTGGTGCTTGGCCTCGGGCTCCTGCTACATTGCCCGCCGCCGCCCTTCGCGGTCCCGACTCGCCCGGCGGGGACCACCGCCACAGCCGATTCTCCAGTTCGGAGTGTTTCCATGAACCGTCTGATCGGGGTCTGCTCGACCGCACTGTTCTGCGTTGCCTTCGTCATCTGCCACCCGTCGCCCGCGCGGGCCGCCTCGCCCGAGCTCGCGAAGCTGTGCGATGACTACTGGCAGGGCTACCTGCGTTTCAACCCTCTCGAGGCCACGGCGATCGGCGACCGGCGCTACGACGCGCTGCTCGACGACAACAGCCCGGCTGGGATGGCGAAGGAAACCAAGTGGCTCGAGGGCCTGCGGGCGCGGGCGCGCGCCTTCCCGATCAAGACACTCGATGCGGGTGACCGCATCAATCGCGGGGCGCTGATCGAGGAGCTCGAAAACCAGCTCGCGGTGCGCTCCTGCCACTTCGAGCGCTGGAACGTCGATCCGCTCAACGGGCCGCAGGCCTCGTTCATGAACCTCGCCGACTACACGGTGATCGCGACCCCCGAAGACGCGGACCACTACGTCACGCGCTGCCAGGCGATGGGCGGCTACTTCGCGAACCACATCGCCAACCTCGCGAGCGGGCTGCCGGCCGGACTGGTCGCGAACCAGGAAGCGGTGAAGAAGGTGCTGGCCCAGCTCGAGGAGATCCAGTCCCAGAAGCGGGCCGAGGACTGGGCCATCGCGCGTCCGGCCCAGGAGGCGCGCGAGGCGTGGCCGGCCGACAAGCGGACGGAGTTCGCCACCCGGATGAGCGCGGTGGTCACCGAGGTGCTCAAGCCCGCACTCCAGCGCTATCAGGCGTTCCTCAAGGACACCATCCTGCCCGGGGCGCGCCAGCCCGAGATGGCGGGCCTGGCCGCGATGCCGGGCGGACTCGACTGCTATCGCAAGCTCATCCGCGTGCACACCTCGCTCGACAAGACCCCGACCGAGCTCCATCAGCTCGGGCTCGACGAGGTCAAGCGCATCCGGGCGGCGATCAGCGAGCTGGGTGGCAAGGTGCTCGGCACGACCGACTTCGCGCAGATCCAGTCCCGGCTGCGCAAGGACGCGGCGATGCACTTCAAGACCGAGGAGGAGATCGAGGCGACCGCGCAGGCGACGCTGGCGCGCGCCAAGGCCGCGATGCCCGCCTGGTTCGGCATCCTGCCCAAGGCCGACTGCACGGTGAAGGTCATGGGCATGCACGAGGCGCCGTTCTCGACCATCGCCTACTACCGCAATCCCGCCGCCGACGGCTCGCGGCCGGGCTACTACATGATCAACACGTACAAGCCCAAGACGCGGCCGCGCTACGAAGCCGAGGCGCTGGCGTTCCACGAGTCCATTCCCGGACACCATCTCCAGATCGCGATCGCGCAGGAGCTGACCGGGCTGCCCGAGTTCCGCAAGCACCAGGGCGTGACCGCGTTCGTCGAGGGCTGGGGGCTCTACTCCGAGCGTTTGGCCGACGAGATGGGGCTCTATTCGGGCGATTCCGACCGGCTCGGCATGCTGTCCTACGACGCGTGGCGCGCCTGCCGCCTGGTCGTGGACACCGGCATGCACGCGCTGGGCTGGAGCCGCCAGCAGGCGATCGACTACATGACCGCCAACACGCTGCTCGCCGAGAACAACATCGTCAACGAAGTGGACCGCTACCTCACCGACCCCGGCCAGGCGCTGGCCTACAAGTGCGGGCAGCTCGAAATTCTCAGGTTGCGCGCCGAGGCGAAGCAGCGCCTGGGCGATCGCTTCGACATCAAGCAGTTCCACGACGCGGTGCTCGAGAACGGCGCCCTCGCATTGCCGGTGCTGCGCCAGCAGATCGAGGCCTACATCGCCCGCGCGCAGGCAGCGAAGTGAGGCCCAAGGCCGCGATCTCCGTGCTGGCCACAGCCCTTGCGCTCGGAGGGCTGTTCGCGGCCCGGGTGCCGGCCCAGGACCGCTTCGCCGGCGTGCGCATGCGCGCCTTCCCGGTCGCCCCCGGCACGGCCATGTTGATGGGCGCGGGCGGGAACATCGGCGTGTGCTACGGCGTGGACGGCGTCGTGCTCATCGACGACCAGTTCGCGCCCCTGTCCGAGAAGCTCAAGGCGGCGGTGGACTCGCTGAGTGGCGGCCGTCCCATCCGCTTCGTGCTCAACACGCACTATCACGGCGATCACGTGGGCGGCAACGAGAAGCTCGCCGCCGCGGGGGTCGTGATCGTCGCCCAGGACAACGTGCGGCGGCGCATGAGCGTGACGCAGTTCCGGACCATCGTGTCCAACGACACCGTGCCCGCCTCGCCCTCGGGAGCGTTGCCGATCGTGACCTTCAACGATTCGCTGACCTTCCACCTGAACGGCGAGGACCTGCGCGCCTTCCACGTCGCCCCCGCCCACACTGACGGGGACGTCATCGTCCACCTGGCGGGCTCGAACGTCGTCCACATGGGGGACACGTTCTTCAACGGCATCTACCCCGTCATCGACCTCTCGGCCGGGGGCTCGATTGACGGCATGATCGCGGCCGACGACCGCGTGCTCGCGCTGTGCGATGCCTCGACGAAGATCATCCCGGGTCACGGGCCGCTCGGCGATCGCGCCAGCCTCGCGGCGTTTCGCGACATGCTGGTCAAGGTGCGCGACCGCATCCGCCCGCTCGTCAAGACCCGCAAGACGCTCGAGCAGGTAATCGCGGCCAAGCCCACCGCGGATCTCGACGACACCTGGAGCAAGGGCTCCATGACCCCGGAGCGGTTCGTGACCGTCGTGTACGCGGATCTGAGCCGCCGGCGTCGCGGCAGGTAGGACGCACCGCGCCTCGCCGGGCGGCCGCCCCACGGCGAGGCGCACACGACCAGACCCGGGGTTGGCCGGAGGATTCGTCATGACAGGCCGCCATCGCCTGCGGGCGCCTGCCCGTGGGATCGCTGTCACCGTGCTCGCCATGCTCCTCGGCGCGGCCGCAGCCGGCGCCCAGGGCCGGCTCGTCGTCTACGGCCTGAGGATGGACCCTTCGGGCCAGGACGCGCGGGAGTTCAGCCGGGCGAGCTGGGGCGGGGGCATCAACGCCGTCTTGCCGGCACCCGTGCTCGGCAACCTGTTCGCGGCGTCCGTGGGGATTGACGGCGCGGTCATGCTCAGCGAGAAGACCGTGTTCCAGGACGCGGTGACCGGGTTCAGGGTCGAGCAACAGACCCACCAGGACTACGCCCGGTTCTACGTCGGCCCCGAGTTCGGGCCGCACGGTCACGGGCTCCTCGCGCCGCACGCGGGCGTCGATCTCGCCGTGATCCTCTACGGCATCGGCACGGACGTCGTGGTGCCCGACGACTTCAACCGTGAGAACGAGATCCGTCAGAATCTTCGCGACGAGAATCGCGTGTCGATGGGCTACGACGCCAATCTCGGCCTGGCGCTCAATATCATGGACAAGGTGGCCGTGGACGGCGGGGTGCGGTTCCTCAAGAGCTTCAACGTCCCCCAGCAGCTCGGCGCGGGCTCGGTGACCATTCAGCCTGGCTATTTCATGTACTACCTGGGGGTGGGGGTGTCCTTCGAGGTGTTCAAGCAGCGCCCCTGAGACCGCGCGCCCCGACGCGCCGGCGGCTCCTCAACCGGCGCAAACATGGCGCTCGCCCGCGGCCGATAACGGGAGTATGTTGTAGCGGTTCCCCGGGGACCCTGTGTGTCCCCGCGTCTAGAACGGGGCCCTGTGCGCCCCGTTTCAAGAAAGGAAGCGCCATGCCGGCCTCACGCCCGCCCGCTTCACGCGCCCACGATCCCTTCGGCGCCCGCTCCACGCTCGAGACCCCCGCCGGCGATTTCCTGATTTACCGCCTCGACCGGCTCGAGAAATCGCTCGGTCGCCCGATCGGGCGCCTGCCGTACTCGATCAAGGTGCTTCTCGAAGCGGCGCTTCGTTGCTGCGATGGCTACGCGGTCACCGAGGACGATGTCCGCCGCCTCGCCGCCTGGGACGGTGCCCAGGGCGAGCCGGTCGAGATCCCGTTCAAGCCCGCCCGGGTCATCCTCCAGGACTTCACGGGTGTGCCGTGCGTCGTGGACCTGGCGGCGATGCGCGATGCCGTCAAGCGGCTGGGCGGCGACCCCGGGCGCATCAATCCGCTGGTCCCGGTCGACCTCGTCATCGACCACTCGGTCCAGGTGGATGTCTTCGGCTCGAACGCAGCGCTCGAGCAGAACGCCGAGATCGAGTTCACGCGCAATCGCGAGCGCTACGAGTTCCTGCGCTGGGGGCAGAAATCGTTCCGCAACTTCCGCGTCGTGCCGCCCGCAACCGGGATCGTCCACCAGGTGAACCTCGAGTACCTCGCGCAAGGCGTGATCACGGCGCCCGGCGCGGACGGGAAGCTGGCCTACCCCGACACGCTGGTGGGCACCGACTCGCACACCACGATGATCAACGGGCTCGGCGTGGTGGGCTGGGGGGTGGGCGGGATCGAGGCCGAGGCGGTCATGCTGGGCCAGCCGCTCTACATGGTGATGCCGCAGGTCGTGGGCTTCAGGCTCCAGGGGCGGCTGCGCGACGGCGTCACCGCGACCGACCTGGTGCTCACGGTGACCCAGATGCTGCGCAAGAAGGGCGTGGTGGACAAGTTCGTAGAGTTCTGCGGCCCGGGCCTCTCGGCGATGTCGGTCGCCGATCGCGCCACGCTCTCGAACATGGCGCCCGAATACGGCGCGACGATGGGCTTCTTCCCGGTGGACGCCGAAACGCTGCGCTACCTCGAGCGCACCAACCGCGGCGACCAGGCCGCACTCGTGGGTGCCTACTGCAAGGCCCAGGGCCTGTTCCGCACCGATGAGTCGCCCGATCCCGACTTCACCGACCGCCTCGAGCTGGACCTGGCGGACGTCGAGCCGAGCCTGGCGGGCCCCAAGCGCCCCCAGGACCGCGTCGCCCTGCGCGACATGAAGCCCGCCTTCCGCCGCGCGCTCGCCGCCCCCGTCAAAGAGCGCGGCTACGGGCTGCCCGAGGCCGAGGCCACGCGCTCGGCCGCGGTGAGCTTCGACGGGGTGAACGCGCGCATCGGCCACGGGGCGGTCGTGATCGCCGCGATCACCTCGTGCACGAACACCTCGAATCCGAGCGTGATGGTCGCGGCCGGGCTGCTGGCGCGCAAGGCGGTCGAGCGCGGGCTCCAGGTCAAGCCCTGGGTCAAGACCAGCATGGCCCCGGGGTCCAAGGTGGTCACCCGCTACCTCACCGAGGCCGGGCTGCTCAAGGACCTCGAGGCGCTGGGCTTCAACGTCGTGGGCTACGGGTGTACAACGTGCATCGGCAACTCGGGCCCGCTGCCGCAGGCGATCGCCGACGGCGTGGGCGCCGCGAACCTGGTCGCGGCCGCGGTGCTCTCGGGCAATCGCAACTTCGAGGGCCGCGTGAACCCGCTTACGCGCGCCAACTACCTCGCCTCGCCGCCGCTGGTCGTGGCCTACGCGCTGGCCGGCACCGTGGACACCGATCTCGAGCGCGAGCCGATCGGCACCGGGCGCGACGGGAAGCCGGTGCATCTGCGCGACCTGTGGCCAACCCAGAAGGAGATCGCGGATACGATCGCCAAGGCGCTCAAGCCCGGCCAGTTCCGCGAGGAGTACGGCAACGTCTTCGACGGCAATCCGCGCTGGAACGCGATCCCGGTGGGCAAGGGCGAGCTGTTCCCCTGGGACGAGGCCTCGACCTACATTCACGAGCCGCCGTTCTTCATGGGGCTCGGGCTTACGCCCGAGCCCGTCGCCGACATCCGGGGCGCGCGTGTGCTCGTCATGCTGGGCGACTCGGTGACCACCGACCACATCTCGCCGGCCGGCGACATCGCCGAGGCGAGCCCGGCGGGGCGCTGGCTCAAGTCGCGCGGGATCGAGAAGCGGGACTTCAACTCCTACGGCTCGCGGCGCGGCAACGATCTGGTCATGGTGCGGGGCACGTTCGCGAACATCCGGCTCAAGAACCTGCTCGTGCCGGGCTCCGAGGGCAACACGACCGTGCATGTGCCGGGCGGCGAGGCGATGAGCATCTTCGACGCGAGCGAACGCTACCGCGCCGCCGGCACGCCGTTGCTCGTGCTCGCGGGCAAGGAGTACGGCGCCGGCTCCTCGCGCGACTGGGCGGCCAAGGGCACCCTGCTGCTGGGCGTGCGCGCGGTGCTCGCCGAGTCCTACGAGCGCATCCATCGCTCGAACCTGGTGGGCATGGGCGTCCTGCCGCTCCAGTACGAACCGGGCCAGAGCGCCGAGAGCCTGGGCCTCACCGGGCGCGAGCTGTACGCGATCAGCGGCCTCACCGGCACGCTCGAGCCGCGCCAGATCGTGACGGTCGAGGCGCGCCGCGAGGACGG
>JBGQIE010000153.1:0-7114 GCA_041498315.1 Candidatus Eiseniibacteriota bacterium | reverse complement strand
CGGTCAACCTGGGGCTCTTCCTCGCGATCCTGGCCCTGTTGTTCTCGCTGGCGCGCCGGCTCGCGGGGCTCAAGGCGGCGGCGATCGCCACCGCCTTCCTGGCGCTTCAGTACGCGGTCGACGTGCCGGTGCGCTGGGTCTCGGGGAGCCAGGATTTGATCGCGGTGGCGGGCGCCCTGCTTGCGCTGTGGCTGCTCGCCCGCGGGCGTGGCGCCTGGGCGGCGCTCTCGCTGTTCCTCGCCCTGCTCTCGAAAGAGACCGTGGTGCTCACCCCGCTGGTCGGCATTATCGCGGCGCGACGCCTGGGCGAGCCGTGGCGCGTCTCGGCACGACGCGCCTGGCCGCTGTTCGCGGGTGCCGCGGCGTGGGCGGTGCTCTACGTCGCGATGTCGAGCCGCCATCGCGGGGGAGCCTCGATCGGGCCCGACCTCTCGGTCGTGCTCGCGGCGTTCGTTCATCTCATCCAGGTAGTCGTGGGTGCGGAGTGGCGCAAGGATCTCCCGACACGCTTCATCGTGCTCGAGCCCTCGGGGCTCATGATCATGGTCGCGGCGTTGATCGTCGCCGGAATCGGTATCCTGTGGGCGTGGGACCACGATCCGGCGAAACCCGCGGCACCCGGCTCGCGCGCCGCGAAGGGGAAGGAGCGCGGAGCGAGCGCGCGCGCGGCCAAACCGCGATCCGCGCCGGCTGCACCCGCCGCGGCCGCCGGCGGCAACCTCGGCCTCTGGACCGGCGTGGCTCTCGCAATCGCGGGGGCATTGCCGGTCGCGGCGGTGGCGTCGATTTGGAGCGCCTACTTCTACCTCTACGGCCTGTGCGGCGCGGCGATCGTCCTCGGGGTGCTCGTGGCGCGGCTGCCGAGCGTGCCGGCGATCGCGGTGGTGGGGCTTCTCGCCTGGGGCTCGGAGAACGGCCGCCAGCTCGACGAGTTCTACACCGGCCCGGGCGCCTGGTCCGTGGAGTCGCACGTCAATCGCTTCTACCTCGATCGCGCGATGTCGCGGATCCAGAGCTACCTGACCTCGATGAAGCGCGAGTACCCGACCCTGCCGCATCGCAGCACGATCTTCTGGACCGGGGTGCCGAGCTTTCTCGCCTGGCAGGTGGGCGACGGCCCGCTGGTGCGCTGGGCCTACGGCGACAGCAGCTTGCGCTCCTATTTCCTCGCCGCCGGCTTCACCCAGGAACGGGTGCGGCGCGGGCCCGCCTTCTTCCTCCAGGTCTCTGGCGACAGTCTTAAAGACTTGTCACGCTCGCCGCGGTACTACAAAGAGATGGCGATGTCGATGGTGCTGGGCGAGAAGTTCGAGGCGGCGCTGGCGGCCCTGACGCTCGACCTGGAGCGCGATCCGAACGACGCGATCACGAAGTACTGGCTGGCGATGGTGCGGATCGCGAACGGCGACACGACGGGCGTGGCGCGGCTGCTGCTCGAGGCGGGAGCGAAGCCGCGCGCGGGCCCGGCGCCCACGGTGGCGCTCGCGCGCGCAAAGGCGGCCGCAGGTGACACCGCCGGCGCGCAGGCGATCGCGCTCCAGGCGGTCGAGGAGTACACGCTCGACCCGCAGGCCCACTCGGTGCTCGCGGATCTCATGCTCAACCACGTCGACCAGAACGCGAGCGGCGTCATGGAGGCGCTGGCCCATCGCCTGCTGGCGCCCAAGGATCCGGTGGCGTGGCGGCGCTGGGCCTACGTCCAGGGGGTCTCGCGCCGCTACCTCGAAGCCTACGATTCGATCCAGCGCTACTTCGTCCTGGGCGGCGCCCGGGCGCTGACCGATTCGGTGGCGCTCGAGTGGCGCGAGCAGCTGCGCCGCACCCAGCCGGGCGGGGACTACATCCAGAAGGGGCTCAGGCGCTGGAAGGGTGGCGGCAACTAGGCGGCGCCTGAATCCGCAAGCAACGTTGCGTGGCGCGCCTCACGCACGCCGTGGCCCCGGTTGACGCGGCTTCGGCTACTCATGTAGAAATGCTCCCTGGCCATGCGTGGGGCTGTAGCTCAGTTGGGAGAGCGCTTGCATGGCATGCAAGAGGTCGACGGTTCGATCCCGTTCAGCTCCACCAAATCATCACGAAGCCCGCCCAGGCGGCCAAGTCCGCCGCGGCGGGCTTCGTCGTTCCGGGGGCCCAGGCCCGGCCGGCACTTCATGTAATACTTGAAGGGACCTTGTCCTCGGCCGGAGGCGGGGTGGAGTCGGGCTCGGCGAGGAGCCTGCGCAGGGCCTCGCGCGTTTCCGGGGCCAGCCAGTCCACCTCGCCGGGCTGGGCGATCGCGATGCGCCCGTTCGCATCGATGACGTAGGTGAAGGGGATGCTGGGGCAGGGGAGCCTGGGCACGAGCGCGCGACGGCCATCGAGCAGCACCGGCACCCGCAGCCGGTTGCGCCCCACGTAGCGCGCCACGGACGGAAACGGATCGAAGCACACGATCACGGCCTGGAGCGCCTCGAGATCCCCGGCGCGCCGCAGCGAGTCGAGCTTCGAGGCCTGCTCGAGGCTGTGGCGCTCCCAGGGCGCCCAGTAGTGAACGAGGAGCACCCCGCGCCCGGCGGTGAGGCGCTCCATGCCGACCTGCACGCTGGGGAGCGTGACGTCGAAGTCGGCGGGCTGGCGCTCCCCCGCGGGTTTGAGCGCGAGCACACTCGGGTGGGCACCCGGGCGGCTCACCGTGAACAGCTCGGCGCGCCAGGCGGTCACGGCGAGCGCCGCGACCACGGCGGCGACCAGGACGGCGCGCCCGCTCACGAAGCCGGCGCGCGCAGCGCGGCCGCGGCCGGCTCGGTCACGGTACCGCGCCCGGCACGGCGCAGCGCGCGCAGCCAGTGCCGCAGGCTGTCGAGCACGACCACGACCAGCAGCGCCATGATGACGAGCGTGATCAGGCACTGAACGCGCGCCGGGAGCGGTGCTGCCAGAAACGCGGCCCACAGGCCGGGGGCGCCGGCCTTGAGCTGGGGCCGCAGGTAGTTGACGCCCAGGTTCATCCAGCCCGCGGTCAAGGTGTTGACGCACATGAACGCAAGCGGGACCAGGGTGGTCCAGGCATAGCGCGCCTTGCCCATGTTGATGAGCACCGAGGTGCCGATCGCAAGCGCGAAGGCGGCGAGCAGCTGGTTGCTCACGCCGAGCAGCGGCCAGATCGCGCTCACCGTGCCGGTCCACACGAAGTAGCCCCAGCCCGCGACCGCCAGCGCGCTGAACAGCGCGGCGGGCGCGAGGCCCTGCCAGCGCCGCAGCGCCGGGAACGCCATGCCGCCGACCTCCTGGAGCATGTAGCGCGTCACGCGCGTGCCGGCGTCGATCAGCGTGAGCACGAACATGGCCTCGAACATGATCGCGAAGTGGTACCAGAACGACATGAGCCCGCGCAGGAACGGGATCGCCGAGAAGATCTGCGCCATCCCCACCGCGAGGGAGACCGCCCCACCCGGGCGCCCGGCGAGCGTCTCGCCGACCTGGGCCTCGAGCGCGGGCAGGTGCTTCACCGCCATGCCGAGGGTCGCGAACACCGGCGCGGGGGTGTTGATCGCGAAGTAGTCGGAGGGCTCGAGCGCGCACGCCGCGATCAGCGCCACCACCCCGACGAAGCCTTCGAGCACCATCGCGCCGTAGGAGATGGGGAGGATGTGGCGCTCGCGGTCGATCATCTTGGGGGTGGTGCCCGAGGCGATGAGCGAGTGGAACCCGGAGATGGCGCCACAGGCGATGGTGATGAACACGTAGGGGAAGAGCGGCCCCGGGATGACCGGGCCGCCGCCGTGGATGAACGGGGTGAACGCCGGCATGTGGAGGCGCGGGTTCACGACGATCACGCCGAGCGCGAGCAGCAGGATCGCGCCGATCTTCATGAACGCCGACAGGTAGTCGCGCGGCGCGAGCAGCAGCCACACCGGCAGCACCGAGGCGATGAAGCCGTAGGCCATGAGGCCGGCGCCGATGCCGTGCTCGGGATGGATGAACCAGCTCTTGAGCGGCGACTGCTGGATCCACGCTCCGGCGCCCACCGCGACCAGCAGCAGCACGACCCCGACCGCGGTCGTGGACCGGATCGCCCCGGGCCGGATTTTGTACGACCACAATCCCATGCCGAGGGCGATCGGGATGGTGCACAGGATGCTGAACACGCCCCAGGCGCTTTCTTTAAGCGAGTTCACGACCACGAGCGCCATGGCGGCGAGCGCCACCGTCATCACGAACACGATCGCGATCGCGGTGGCGCTGCCGGTGAGCGGGCTCACCTGCTCGCGCCCGATGTTGGCGAGCGAGCGCCCGTTCGCCCGCACCGAGGCGGTCAGGATGACGAAGTCGTGGACGCCCCCCGCGAGCACCGAGCCCACCAGCAGCCACAGGAAGCCGGGCAGGTAGCCGAACTGGGCCGCGAGCACCGGGCCGATGAGCGGCCCCGCCCCGGCGATGGCGGCGAAGTGGTGGCCGAACAGCACCAGCGGATGGGTGGGGACGTAGTCGCGGCCATCCGCCATGGTGTGGGCGGGGGTGGCGCGCAGGTCGTCGAGGGTCGCGACCTTCGCGGCCAGGAAGGCGCCGTAGGTGCGGTAGGCGATGAGCGCGACCAGCGCGGAGACGACGACCAGGTAGAGGGCCGGCATGGAGCGCGAGTCTAGCGTCAGGCCCGGGGCGCATCAACGGCGCAACGCGTCGGGCCCGACGCGAGCGGGGCGGTCCGGCTAGGACGCCTTGCGCGCCGGCTCGATGTCGTCGTCCGGGGCGACGTGGCCGCGCTTGTGCCTGCGGTCGCGGCCCGGATGCTGCAGGACCTGGCCCTCGGGCAGTTCCGCCGAGCCGCGACCGCAGTACGGGCAGTAGGACCAGCCCGGGTTGAGGCGGCGCCGGCAGCCCTCACAGTGCTCGCCCACCCAGCCACCACACGCGGGGCAGTACTCGAAGTCCTGGTTGAGCACGGCCGAGCACGAGGGGCAGATGCGCGCCGACGCGTCGGCGAGGTAGATGACGCGCGTCACCTCCTCGAGCGTGGTGCGGCCTTCCATCACCTTCTTGAGGCCGTCCTCGCCGATCGAGCGCATGCCGGCCTCGACCGCGGCGGAGCGAATCGCGGAATCGGCGGCGCCGGCGATGATCTGCTTGCGGATCGAATCGCCCACGTCGAGCACCTCGAAGATGCCGGTGCGGCCGTGGTACCCGGTCTGGTGGCACTGGGGGCAGCCGCGCCCGCGCCACAGCGTGATCGTGCCCGCGGCGCGCCCGGCCGCGCCGAGCCGGTCGAGGTTCGAGGCGCTCGCCTCGTAGGACTCCTTGCAGTGCTTACACAGCGTGCGCACCAGGCGCATGCTGATCACGCCCACCAGCGAGGAGGCCACCATGAACGGTTGCAGCCCCATGTCGATCAGCCGGGTCACCGCGGTGGGCGCGTCGTTGGTGTGGATCGTGGACAGCACTAGATGGCCGGTCACCGAGGCGCGGAACGCGATCTGCGCGGTCTCGTGGTCGCGGATCTCGCCGATCATGATGACGTCCGGATCCTGGCGCAGAATGGCGCGCAGTGCGGTGGCGAAGGTCTTCTTCGCCTTCTCGTCCACCTGGACCTGGTTGATCCCGGGGATCTGGTACTCGACCGGGTCCTCGACCGTCACGATGTTCTTGGTCTCGTGCTGGATGTGGCGCAGCGCGGCGTAGAGCAGCGTGCTCTTGCCGGACCCGGTGGGTCCGGTGACGAGGATGATGCCCTGGGGGCGCTCGCAGTAGCGCTTGGCGCGCGAGAGATCGTCGGGGTAGAAGCCGATATCGGTGAGATCGAGCGTATTCTTCGCCTGGTCCACGACGCGGATGACGACCTTCTCGCCATTCGTGACCGGCAGGGTCGAGACCCGCATGTCGACGCGGCGTCCGCCGATCTCGACCGTCAGGCGGCCGTCCTGCGGCAGCCGCTTCTCCGCGATGTCGAGGTTCGAGAGCACCTTGATGCGCGACACGATCGCGCTCTGGGTCCATTTCGGGAGCCGCTGGACCTCCTGGAGCTGGCCGTCGATGCGCAGGCGCACGACCAGCTCGTGGTGCTGGGGCTCGAGATGGATGTCGCTCGCCCGGTCCTCGACCGCGCGCGCGAGCAGCCAGTTCGTGAGCCGCACGATTGGGCGGCCCTCGGCCTCCTTGAGCAGCTTGTCGATGGCCTCGGGGCCCTCTTCGTCCCGCACCTTGTTGACCGACACTTCGCTGTCGTCCTGGATGATATTGCGGAGCACTTCGTCCATCGAGCGGTCGAGGTGGTAGTAGCGCTCGATCGCCTCGTTGAGCGCCGAAGCCGAGGCCAGCACCGGCTTGATGAACATGCCGGAGTGGAAGCGCAGATCCTCGATCGCCGCGACGTTGAGCGGATCGGCCATCGCGACCACCAGGCCCGAGCGGCCTTCGACCGCGATCGGCAGGGCCACGTACTTCTTCGCCACCTCTTCCTTGATCAGGGCGATGGTGGATTCGTCGACGGTGACGCTGCCCAAGTCGATGAGCGGGAGGCCGAGCTGACGGTGGAGGCACTGGAGCAGCGCGTCCTCGGCCACCAGGCCGAGCTGGATCAGCGTGGAGCCCAGCAGCTGGCCGCTCTTGCGCTGCTGGGCCACCGCCGCGCTCAGGTCCTTCTGCGTGATGAGCTTTTCCTCGAGCAATAGATCGCCGAGGCGCTTGTGATCCTTGGGCATCGGGCGCTCCAGATCCGGATCGTGCGGGAGTTACGCGTCGGGGGTATCGGCATGGAAGTTGAAGCGGTTCACACCGTTTTGTCGCCCTTCCAAGCGCGTGCTAGGGTGCTCGATCCATGTCTGACTCCACTGCATCCGAGGCCCCGGAAGGGGCCGCCGGGAAGACCCCCGGGGAGCACGCCACCGCCGGTTCGGGGGGGTTCGACGCCGCCCTGCGGACGCTCACGAACCTCGACACCCAGGCTGGGCTGACCTTCCGCGGAGCCGCCAACCTCAACGTTCTGCTGCGGTTGGCGACCGGGCACTGCGCCCGCCTGGTGGACGCCGAGACGGCCCACATCTGGCTCGCGCGCCGCAACGGCCGGCGCCTGGTCGCCCGCGACTTCCCGGAGGGGAGCGGCGGCGCCCCGGTCGAGCGCCGCAAGGCGCGCGGCGACGGG
>JBGQIE010000152.1:0-7150 GCA_041498315.1 Candidatus Eiseniibacteriota bacterium | reverse complement strand
GCCCGCCGATTTCGACAGGCGCTCGCCGCCCAGGTTGATGAAGCCGTGGACGTAGACCTGGCGCGGGAGCGGCACCCCGGCGGCGAGCAGCAATGCCGGCCACAGCACGCAGTGGAAGCGGCTGATGTCCTTGCCGATCAGGTGGAACGCGTTCGTGTACTGGATCTGGCCGGTGCCCGCCCACGCCGCACCCGGGCGGCCCTGCCCGTCGAGCTCCTGGAACTCGTCCTGGCGCGCCGCCCCGGGGCCGCCGGTCTCGCCCTCGCGCGCGAGCCACCACGTGGCGTAGCGGCGCTCGGGCCAGCCGATCGCCGACAGATAGTTGAGCAGCGCGTCGGGCCACACGTAGGCCGTGTGCCCCGCGCTCTCCGGGATGTCGTCGGGCAGCGGGATGCCCCAGGGGATGTTGGGGCGCGAGACGCTCACGTCCTGGAGCCCCTCGCGGATGACGTTGAGCACCTCGTGGCGCCGGTAGTCGGGCTCGATGAACTCCGGATGCGCCTCGAGGTGCCGCGACAGCGCCTCGTCGTACTCCGAGAGCCGGAAGAAGAAGTTGCTCTCGCGGATCTCCTTCGGCTTGCGCTTGTGGATCGGGCAGCGGCCTTTGGAATCGAGGTCCTTCTCCTGCTTGAAGGCCTCGCAGCCCTCGCAGTAGAGGCCGACGTACTCGTCCTGGTAGAGCACGGGCCGGCCGGTCTTGGGACTGCGCGCGTCCCACAGGCGACGGAACAGCTCCTGGACCGCCAGCTCGTGGCGCTGGTTCGTGGTGCGGATGAACTGGTCGTACGACACCAGGAGTTTGCTCCAGGCGTCCACAAACGTGGGCACTAGGTCGTCCACGAACGCCTGCGGCGTCTTGCCGGCCTCCTCCGCGGCGCGCGCGACCTTCTGGCCGTGCTCGTCGGTGCCGGTCAGGAAGTAGGTCGCATCCCCGCGCTGGCGGTGGTGGCGGGCCAGGGCGTCGGCGAGCACCTTCTCGTAGGCGTGGCCCAGATGGGGCCGGCCGTTCACATAGTCGATGGCGGTGGTGATGTAGTAGCGATGTGGCAATCAGTCCCCCCGGGGTCGGTTCGGCTGAACAGTATAGAGCCCCTGTCCAGCCCGGCGGGCAGGCGGCGGCCTGGCGTGTCTGGCCGTCAGTTGGCGGGCGGATCGGCCCAGGCCACCGGACCTTCGTCTTCCGGCCCGTCCGTCGCGGCCTTCGCCTGCGGCTTCTGGCCGCAGTTGCAATCCCCGCACTTGTGGTAGGGCGGGGGCGGCAGCATGTCGTAGGTGATGCGGTGCTCCTGCCCGTCGCTGTCGCGCACCCACACCGCCTCCTGGTAGGTCTCGGTGCGGGTCACACGGCAGATGCCCTTGCCGGTCCTGAGCTCGGCGCCCACCGGCGGCAGCTTCTCCGCGCTGTCGCGGTACTTCGTGAGCTCGTAGGCCAGGCAGCACATGAGCCGGCCGCAGGCGCCCGAGATCTTCCCTGGATTGAGCGACAACTGCTGCTCGCGCGCCATCTTGAGCGTGACGGGGTGGAAGTCCTTGAGCCAGGTCGAGCAGCAGAACGCCCGCCCGCAGGGCCCGCAGCCGTCGAGGCGCTTGGCCTGATCGCGCACCCCGATCTGGCGCAGCTCGATGCGGGTGCGGAACCGGGACGCCAGATCCTTGACCAGCTCGCGGAAGTCCACGCGGTGCTCGGCCGAGAAGTAGAACACGATGCGGTGCCCGCTGAAGGCGACCTCGACCTCGGTCAGGTCCATCTTGAGCTCGCGGAAGGCGATGCGGTCGCGGCAGTACTGGAACGCGTCGTCCTCGCGCGCGCGGTTGTGGTCGTCGAGGTCGAGGTCCTCCTCGGTCGCCTTGCGGATGATCTCGCGCGTCACGGCACCCGGGCGCTTGAGCGCGACCAGGGTGGGGTCCTTGAGGAACACGGAGCCGAGGGACTCGCCGTGCTCGGCCTGAACGACCACGGAATCGCGGAGACGAAGCGAGAGGGTACGCGAGTTGAGGAAAAATTCCTTCCGCGATCCGCGCAGGGAGACCTGCACGATATCGGTCATCCTCGAACCTCTAAGAACGGGCGGGCGCCCGTCCGGAACGCCGGTCTAAAGCCGGCGGATCTTGTTGAACTCGTTCCGGCGCGCAGCTTCCCCAACGGGCGGAACCCACGAGCCGGCTATGAAGAGCCCGCCGGAAAGCCGGCGGGTCGATAGAACACTGGGTCGAGCATAGCGCAGCCAGGGGCCCGGCGCACGCACGGGTTGGGACGGTCTCCCGTTTGAGGCGGCCCCCCCGGCTCCCGGGCCGCTAGTAGTCCCAGCGCCCGCTGGCGTGGCGCGGCCAGTCGCCTTCGCCGAGCCGCTGCCCCGCCACCCGGGCCATCCCCGAGAAGAGTGCCAAGTCGGCGGTGACGTTGCCCTCAATCGCGCGCAGCAGCTCCTCGAGCACCATGAGGCGGCGGCGGATCTCGCGCGCGTCGAGGGTGCCCGCCTGGCGGCGGATGTCTGCCTCCCGGTCGCCGTTGACGAGCTGCTGGCGCCCCGTACCGTAGCGCGCGCGCAGCAGGTCGCGCAGCCACAACTCGTGGAACTCGATCATGCCGCGCAGCGTGTCGCGCCCGGCCTTGCCGAAGCGCGTGATCCCCTGGACCGCCTTCCACAGCCCGGGCCCGTCCCCGCGCAGCGCCGGCTCGAGCAGCGCCAGCGCCTGGTTGCGCAGCTCGAGCGGCTTCACCTCGCGCAGCGTGAGCGCGCGCGCCAGCGATCCGGCCGAGAGCGCCGCGAGCAGCCGCGCCTCCCCGGCCTTGGCGCCGGCGCGCTGCTCGAGGAACGCCGCCACCATGGCCTCTTCGAGCGGAGCGAAGCGCACGCGCTGGCAGCGCGAGCGCACGGTCGCGGGCAGCCGGTGGGGCCGCGCGCTCGTGAGCACCCACACCGTCGAGGCCCCGGGCTCCTCGATCGACTTGAGCATCGCCGAGTACTGGTCCTCGCGCATGCGGTCGGCGTCGCGCACCACGACCACGCGCCGCACGGCCTCGAAGGGCTTGAAGGCCAGCTCGCGGATGAGCTCGCGCGTGAGCGAGAGGCGGATGGACGAGGCCTTCTCGTACGTGAACACGAACAGCGGGTCGCCGCGCATCTGCTCGAGGGTCTCGTTGATGGTGGCGTCGAGCTTGCTCTCCTCGCCCGATACCGGGAACAGGAAGCGCAGGTCGGGATGCTGGAGGTCCGCGGCCTTGATGCACGCCTGGCATTCGCCGCACGCGTCGTCGGCGGGGGTCGAGGCCGCGGGGGGCGCGGCGTCGAACAGGCCGGGTGGCTCATCGCGAGATCCGGCGCCGCGCTCGCACAGCAGTGCCCGCGCGAAGGCGAGGGCGGCGGTGCCCTTGCCGACGCCGGGGGCGCCGTGGAACAGGTAGGCGTTCGCGAACCGGCCGCCCGCGACCACGCCGCGCAGGAAGACGGAGGCACCGGGCTGGCCCAGCAACTCGGAGAGCTTGACCGCGGGCATGGGGCCGAGCATACAGGCCCGGCGGTTACTTGAGCCACTCCTCCGGATTGAGCGCGGCACCCCCCTTGCGCACCTCGAAGTGGAGCACGGTGCCCTTGAGCGAGGTGCCGCTGTCGCCGACGCGGCCGATGGTCTGGCCGGGCTGCACCTCCTGGCCCTGGGTGACCCCGATCTCCGACAGGTGGCCGTAGAGCGTGTAGTAGCCGTCGCCGTGGTTGAGCACGATGATCTCGCCGAAGGTGCCGTAGTCGTCGCTGGTGTAGTCCACCCGGCCCTTGCCGGCCGCGAGCACCGGGGTTCCCGCGGCCGCCTGGATGTCCACGCCGTTGTTGAGCGTGATGGTGCCGAAGCGCGGATGCTTCTCGGGCCCGAAGTGCCCGACCACCGGGCCGCGCACCGGCCACTCGATCTGCCCGCGCCCGCGCGCGAAATCCCCGGTGTAGGGCTGCGGGTTGCGCCCCTGCGCGATCGCGCGGTCGGCTTCGGCGCGTCGCTTGCGCTCGAGGTCGGCGAGCAGCCGTGCGAGCGCGCGGGCGGTCTTGTCGAGCTCGGCGGCGGCGGCCTCGTAGGCCTCGCGCTGGGTGCGGATGGTCTCGACCGAGCTCTGCCGCTCCTGGCGCAGGTTGGTGAGCCGCCGGGTCTGGGTCTCGGTCGCGCGCGCGTTGCGCTGGAGCCGGGTGAGGTTGGTCTCGAGCTCCTGCTTGGTCTCCTGGACCTGTTCGCGCTTGGCCGAGATGTCGTCGAGGAGCTGGCGGTCCTGCTGGGCGACGCGCATCAGGAAGTCCCAGCGCGCGAGCAGCATGCCGAAGGAGCGCGACGAGAGCATGAACTCGAGATCGCGCTCGGCGCCGAACTTGTAGAGGTTGCGCAGCCGTCGCGCCAGCTTGGTGCGCTGCTGCTCGAGGGAGACGATGCTCTCCTCGAGGGTGACCCGGGTGCTCGCGAGCTGCTGGTCGAGCACGCGCCGCTTCTCCTCGAGCACCCGCACGCGCCGGCGCGTGGTCGCCAGGTCGCGCTCGATGCGGCGCAGCTGCGCCAGCACCTTGCTCTCCTGCCCCTTGAGGCGGCTCGCGGCCGCGTGGCTCTCGCTCGCCTGGCGGCGGATGTCCTCGAGCTCGCGGCGCTTGGCGGACTCGAGCTGGGACTGCTCGCGCACCTGCTGGCGCGAGCTCTCGAGGCTGTCGGTCTGCGCGCGCGCCGGGGCGGCGGCGGCGAGCGCGAGCAGCAGCGCCACGGCGATCGGCGCCGCCAATCTCATGGCCCGACGGCGCGCAGCACCCTCGAGAGCGCGAGCGAGGCCGCGATCCAGGCGAGCGCGATCGACGCGCCCACGAACCACGCGATCCAGAGCGGCGAGAAGAACACGACCGTGACCATCTGGGTCGCGATCGCCTGCTGGAGCGCGAACAGCGTGGCCAGGGCGAGCAGTGAGGCGATCAGCGCCTCGAGGATGGCCTCGATGACGAAGGGTGCCGCAATGAAGCGGTCGGCGGCCCCGAGCCGGCTCATGATCTCGACCTGGGGCCGGCGGGCGAGCACTGTGAGGCGGATGGTGTTGTAGAGGATGAACAGGATCGCGAGTGAGACGATCAGCCCGATCCCGATCGCGCCGCGCCGCATCGCCGCGCCCAGGTCGTCGAGGCGCCGCACCCATTCGGCCCCGTAGCGCACGTCCTCGACCTCGGGAAACTCGGCGACCTGGCGCGCGGCCTCCTCCATGGCCGGGAAGTTCAGCAGCTCGGGCTTGAGCCGCACGCGCAGCGAGGCCGGGAGCGGGTTCGGGCCCACCGCCTCGAGCAGCGCGGGGTCGCCGATCTCCTGCTTGAACTCGTCCCAGGCCGCGGCCTTGCTGACGTACGTCACCGTGCCGTAGAGGTCGTTGAGGCGCGCGATGAGCGAGTCGCGGTCGGCGGGGCTCGCGTCCTCGCGCAGGTAGACCACCATCTCGCGCCGGTCGCCGATGAGCTTGAGCGCGATCTGGGCGTTGTGCGCGAGCAGCAGGAACAGACCCGAGAGCGTGAGCGCCGCGGTGAGCGACAGGATGCCGGTGGTCGCGAGGCCGCGATGCTGCTTGATCGAGCGCCAGGCTTCGCGCAGGTAGAACAGGTGCATGGTCAGCGGGCCGGCAACGGGCCGGCGGCGCCGGGCGCGGGCGGCGGCTCGGGCCGCTCGGGGATGACCTCGAGGACGTAGCTCTCCGGCATGCCGGTCTCGCCGGCGACGAAGCGGCCGTCCTCGAGGCGCAGGGTGCGGCCGCCGAGCGCCTCGGCGACGTCCTCGCGCGTGGTCGCCACGATCAGCGCGGCCCCTTCGCGGTGGATGCGGGCGAGCAGCGCGAGCACCTCGCGGGCACTGCGCGATTCGAGCGCCCCGGTGGGCTCGTCCGCCAGCACGACCGCCGGGCGGTTGACGATCGCGCGGGCGATCGCCGCACGCTGCTTCTCGCCGAACGACAGCTCGGAGGGGAACGCGGCATCGAACTTCTCGAGCCCGACCTCCTCGAGCGCCACCATGACGCGCGGGGTCACGTCGGCATCCGCGAACCGGCCGGAGATGCGCACCGCGAGCGCGACGTTCTCGAACACGGTGCGGTCGGCGAGCAGACGGAAGTCCTCGTAGATGATTCCCAGGGTGCGCCGCAGCAGGGCGCGGCGGCCCCGCGACAGGCGGCTGCCGCGAAACGTGCCGACGGTGACGATGCCGGCCGAGGGCGAGATCTCGTGGGTGATGAGGCGGAGCAGCGTGGTCTTCCCGGCTCCGCTCGAGCCCTGGAACACCACGCACTCGCCTTCGTCCATGCGCCAGGAGACGGAGTCGAGCGCCAGGCGCTCTCCGTAGCGCTTGGTCACCTGCTCGAACGCAATCATCGGGGCCACGCTAGCAGAGGCCGCGGCGGCTCACAATGCGGGCGCGGCCCGGGTGCGGCCTACGACTGGCGCACCTCGACGTGCGCCTTGGCCCGCAAACCCTTCACCCACTCGTCGTAGCGCTCGCGCCGCTTGATCTCGGCCACCGCGTCGGGAAGCTCGTCCTTGATCTCCTCGTACGCGTAGGGGCGCTCGGGCCGGCGATCGACGAGTTTGAAGAGGTTGAACCCGATCTGGTTCTGGAGCACCTCGCTGACCTGCCCCACCTCGAGCGAGTCGAGTCCGGCACGGATGTTCGGCTGGAGCGTGGCGAGCGAGACGAAGCCGATGTCCCCGCTGGGGTCCTGGGGCCCGGCGTACTTGCTGTAGCGATGGACCAGGGCCGCGAAATCCGTGCCCTTGACCCCCTCGCTCCGCACCCGTTCGGCGAGCTTGCGCGCCCGGTCGGCGTCGTCCGTGCCGACCGGCACGCGAATCAGGATGTGCCGGGCGTGGGCTTCGAGCAGCGGCTGCCCCTTGTCGTCCAGGCTGTCGGTCCCGGCCCGGGTGCGCAGCGTGTCGCGCTCGAGGACCTCGACGAGGTGCCAGCCGAACGGCGTGCGGATGGGCGCGCTCAGCTCTCCGGTCTTGAGGCCGAAGGCGGCCTGCTCGAGCGACGGGTCCATGCTGCCCCGGGTGAAGAAGCCGAGGTCGCCGCCCGAGCGCGCCGAGCCCGGATCCTCGGAGACCTCAGCCGCCACCTTCGCGAACTTCTCGCCCGACGTGATGCGGCGGCGCGCCTCGAG